>NZ_JHBX01000079.1:0-216457 GCF_001273855.1 Leucobacter japonicus
GAGCATTGCGAAGATGCACTCACGTACCGCTTTCGCGCCCTGGTTCTGGTTGTTGAGGTAGATGTCCCCGAGGTCGGTGAGCGCCTGGTTTCCGTTCCTGGTGGAGCGAAGATGAGGGACGATGAACGAGCGTGTTGAGCGCACATTCTCCTGCTGATCCCACGCCCACGCCTGCATCTCGGAGACACCCGCTTCGTCGTCTCGGCGTAGCTCGCGCACCCCGTAGTCAACGTTCTGCCAGATCCGTGCCAGCTCACGGGCGATGTGGATACTCATGCCGGAGCCACGCTTGGGCACTGAGTAGAACGCGCGTGAGGCGACCGCGAGGCGACTGCACAGCTCGTTCGATTGTTCTGCGGCACGGTTCGTATCCCGCGGGAACGACTTCGCCACCTGCACTGCAGCAGCGACCTCCGCGACCGCACGGGACTGCTCCACCAACGCGCCCTGGGATGCTGGCTTCTGCAGCAACTGTTCAATTTCGGTCATGCGTTCTCTCCAAATCGTTCCTGGTATTCAGCGATTGCGAAGTGCGGTGCTCGAGCAAACGCGACCTTCGTGTCCGGGTATCCGGGCCACTCCCCTGACTCCATGCATCGCTTGTAGATGTCTCGCGCTTCGAGCGCTTTGATGTACCCCATGTCTGCGAACTGCTGATCGAGTTGGATCAGGTTCACAAGGTGTGGAGCTGCGGTTTCGACAACGATGAACACCATCTCCATGCGCCGGCCGGTCACGATCTCGAGCAGGTCGAGGTAATGGCCTCGTGCGATGTCGTACCCGTACTTCGCTGCGTTTCTTGCGAACGCGTCAGCGGTGGCGTCGTCTCAGGTGGTCTTCAAGTCGACCGCGATATGCCCCTCGTTGGGGAGCCGATCGAAGCGGCACCGCAACGGCACCCCGTTACTCTCACCGAACATCGACACCTCAGAACGGCCGGGTCGCTCCATCAACTTCCGGGCAAGACCATGACCGAGCACGGCTTCCGCCATCGCATCCACTGGGCCGAGTTCGTGCGCCAGCATCGGGACACGCCCTGCCTGCCTCGACTCATCGCGTGCCTCCCGAGCTTCCTTAGTGCGCCACGAATCAAACTGGAACACCTCAACCTCGTCATCCACACCGAGCACCTTCGCGTGAACAGCAGAGCCAAGGTCATAGGACTTCTTGTACTGCTCGTGCCCGTCGATCACCTCGTACTTGTACTTCGCGGGTGACTTCAGCAGCGTCTTCGCGCCGGTCGCTGAGAGCGATTCTTGAGCGTGGTACTCCTCGTTCGGGAGGTCGTACACGACACCTTCATATCCCAAAGTGTTTCTCCTCTCTGATGCGGTCGATCGCGGCATCGTTCGCGGCCGTCCACCCTGAAGGGTCGTCCGGCCACCACCCCTGATCGCCATCCGCCCCGGCATCCTCAAACACCGTGTCCGCACCCCACGGATCACGACGCGGCGCGCTCACAGTGGCTGCTTCCGGTTGGGGCATTCCGGGTTGCCTTCTCGCGTGTGCGGGTTCATGCACTTCCCACACATGTGCGCCTTGACCGGGCGGTCCACGTCATCGACGTATAGGCCCTCACCAAACGAAAGACCCGGAGGATTCCACCCCCGGGTCTCGTTCAAAAACGTTGGCGTCTCCGACATCACGACACCTCCAACTTCTTTGGCGGGTAGTCGCCAACAAACTGCCGATAGTTGTGGTCCGGGTCGAAATCCTTGAGAGCGAACCCAGCGCGCGAACGAATCGTTCGCGCGGTCGCTTCACCCTTGGAAAGGATCGAGCTAGCTACGCAGGCCGATCCGATCAACCTGCGCTTTCGAATCTGCACGTAGACGTACTTCGACGCAGTTCCGCGCGTAACTCGCCAGAAGTAGCCCTCTGGAAGAAACGGCAGGCCTGTTTCCGGGATAGTCATTCTCTTCTCCTATGTCTCGTATGGTGAGCCGCATCGACGCTGGCTCACCTCGCCGGTACACGATGACCGGCATCAACTTCTTCATGAATTCGTTCGTGTCGTCCGGGACAATGCCGGCGTCCACGATGCCGTCGCACAACGCTTTGAGCGTGGGGACGGGGTTCTCGTCGTCGCGTCGGGTGCGGGTGTTCACGAACCAGGTCAGTGACACCTCGCACCGCCGCATGACGGGCAGGTGAGCGGCCCGGGTACAGATGAGGCCGCGAATCTCTTTGGTGAGTTTCGCGGCCTGCATGTGATGCATCCGATAGTTCAACGACAGGGGCGGCTTCGACCAATCGAAATCGAAAGTCCACTCAGTCATCACAGATCCCAAGCCAGACGAGGATCGCCGTGCGTCGCTGCCACACAGCCACACCAGCCACCAGCACCGCAACAATCGCACCAGTGACAGGGTCGATGTAATCCATCACGCCTCCCCGTACACGTTCACGAGACGATGCAGAACCCGCACCAGATGATCGAGTTCGTCGTCGGGTACACCAGCCTCCAAATGGCCCGGAAAGTCGTCCATGAAATCGAGCCAGCAGCGCGCGTTATAGAACGCACCCACACCAAGCAGCAGAGTCGCTTCACGAAACTTCACCAACACCGCCGACTTCCGGGGCGGCTCAACCATGCGCGGCTGATCCAACGCGCCAGGAACCCACGACGCATACCGCCGATTCCCCTCACCCAACCCGAAATGAACCACCCACGGCTCAGGATCACGAACAGTCGCCACGCTATTGAACATCCGACACCACCGGCCAAATGCGACGAGCGGATAGGACCTGGTATGCCACGTCCACGCGTACCCCATTCGTGTTGCGGAACTGCTTGAGCGAGTCCACGGTGAACACCCTCGTGATGTCGCCCCCGCCCATCTGCACATAAGTGAATTCCCACACTTCGCCGGGTTTCGCGTCATGCCACGGCTTCGGCTCCGGGTGAGCGGCGAAGAAAGCGACTAGAGCGCCATGAACGCCCCCGCTCATTCCCTCGAGTTGCTCTCGGAGCCGAACCAGGTCGCGAGTCTGCACCGAGCTGTCGCGGGAACGTTCATCTACCGCGCAAGCGGAGTCCTCACCAGTGGGGTACACCACGTAATCCGGGTTCTCGGGCCACCGCCACCGCCCGAGTTCCTGGTCGCGCTCATGCTGGAAGAACTCACGCAGCGCCATCGCTGATTTGGCCTGCACGTTTCCGCCCATACCGAACTCCACTGACCCATGAATTGTGCGCTTCACTCGGATCCCGTTGCTTGCTACGAACTTGTCGCTCATGACACCACCCATTCCAGTTCCCGGATCAGACGCGTAAGTGCAACCGACTCGCGCTCCCATACCGAGTCGCCTAGTTCCTCGCCCGGAGACGCCTCTTCAAGCTCATCTGCATACCCACGCTGACCACGCAACTCCGCGATCCGCGCTTCGATCTCTTCCTTCGACTTCATCGCCCTTGCCTCGCTGCCCGTTCGTGCTGCTCGCGTTCGTAGTCGCACGCCCTGCATTGGCCCATTGGTCGCGGCCCGTGCAGCGCAAGATCCGTTGTCACGTGGTTATGAAGAAGCCGGGACCGCAATCTCTCCCACTGCTCATCACTTGGCATATCGAACTCCCTTGTCTCAAAACTTGTGCGGGAATATGGGGCCAGCCGTAGTTCCATCGACTGACCCCTTATCTAGGTACGACCGCTACGCAGCCCATCCCGTACGGCAAACCCCGATGCCGCCGCCAACCCACATTGGGCCGCGATGACGCACTAAAGCGCCAGTACCCGTGCGCCGATCCGCGAGCGCACACACGGGCCAAACCAACTACGCAGTCACCAACTGCACCACGTCGATCACCTGAAGCACGACATGCACAGCAGCGAAGATCAGCCAGGCAATACCGCCCACCCACCCAAGAAAGCCGAACACTGCAGCGGGCCAAACACTGTCAATCGCGCCAGCAATCCCCACACCGATCAGCGAGAACAGAGCCACCGCCAACCACGTCCCAGCGCCCGCAAGAATGAACCACACCACGAGCCAAACAACTGCCTCAATCACAACATCCACCTCTCTTCAGCGGACTTTCCGCCGTGGCGGTCAGGGTCACGATCCCTGCACGTCACCGGGTAACCCAGCCATGACGCGACACCATGCGCCGCCCGCACATAACCCGTGCCCGGTTCCCCACCAACGCGGGGCCAAAAAAACTCTGAGCCGCTTAACCGATACGGCACCGTTCCCACCACCAAGCAGGCCAAAATCGCACGCCAACAACTCGCACCGAAGGGCCACCAGAGCCCCCACGTATGGATCGCGCACACCATCTCTGGTGCTGCCAACCACTCCCCACACACGAAGCCGTGAGCATCAGGTCATTACTCCCGATGCGACGCCGTGTGCCGGTTATCTGTTATTCAGTTCAATGCCCTGGTGCCAGTCGTGGAACGCCCGATGAAAGGGGCTCTCGTGACGGTGGGCGGCTGTTTAGGCCTTGTCGTGAACCGGCCAGTTATGAGGCCGACCGGCCCGTTTTTGGGTGCACCAAGCACCGGTGGGGTCGAAACCCCAGAAGAGGAAGGAACTAGTTAGGCGATTGCCCGGTACACGGGATCAGCGAAGTCGGCCTGGATCTCTCTCACCAACACCTCCAACTCATCAACCGAAGGACCACCCGGCTTCCACGCCGCTTCCGCAGCCTCACGGGGGTCAGAGTTCAGAATCCGGGTGAGCGCCCTCCCGAGAACGCGTCCCGCAGTGCGCCGGCAAGACTCGAACGTTTCCATCACGCCGCCGCCTGCTTCTTCGAAAACGCTCCAGCTTCGAACGCGGCGCCCATAGTCTCGAACTCGTGGACAATAGGGCGGATCGCCATGATGTCGCTGTTGAACCGCTGGAACGAGTCACGTGAGGCCCGGAAGTTTTTGTATCGAATCTCGTTCATAACGTCGAGATCCTCGGGCCGAACGTAATACCAGGTCTTTCGCTGGCCAGCGCCAAGGGTGACAACCATTTCGAAGTCCTCGAACACGAGCGGCACGTCTCCCGCAGCGATCTTCGAGAGCAAAGCATCAGCATGTCGGCCATGGGTGGCATCTGCCTTGCGGATTTCCGAAAGGAGCGCTTTCTCGACATCGATTTCTAGCCGCCCAGCCCGGACCTCAACCATGAGTGTCTCGACCGCTTGAGCCTCGGCGTCGCCCTTGTCCATGCCAAAGTCGCTCGCAGCATCGACGGTTTCGAACCAAACACGGGAGTAGATCTCTTTAGTGCTCATGGCGTGACTCCATTTCGTTTGCAAGAGTGGTGAGATACTCGGCAATTCGACGCATCTCGTCGGGGCTAACGAGCGCCCTGTGGACGGGTTGCACTTCATCGCGGCCCGATGGCCACGTGACATCGAGGAACGTGTTTCGCGCTCTCTCGTACTGGAACCTTTCGAGGGATGCGAGCGACTGCCCAACAGCCTTGGCTGTGGCGATCGCATTCTGTAGCTCAGCCGCATCACCAGTGAGCACTGGTGTCGATTCACGCGGACGCGGCTCGGGGCGTTTGTACTCCTTGCCGTCAAGCCCGGTCACTGTCTTCACCTTCTCCGTCACCGTGTGCTCTGTCGTTTCGACAGGGCGGTCGATTACTTCGCCCGTACGTGTGTTCACGGTGAGGTCATCGATAGACTCCACGAACCCAGAGGACATGAGCGCCGCAGCTTCATCCGGGCGACTGCCCTTGATGAGTTCAGGTGTGTCAGATGACACACCTCGCGCCGCTTCGATGTCGCGAGCCACTGTCTTGAACCCAGTGCCGACAATCGGGGCGATTGCCCTGGTGCTCATACCTGCTTCAGTAAGCTCAGCAACAAGTTCTCGACGTACGTCCCGAGCGAGGCGCAGTGGCTCGTTCCCGAACAGGTCAGTGACGTAGGCCGTCCATGATGCGTAGCCGAGGGTGACATGGTCCTCTAGGTCGCGAGCCGTGTGTACAAGCTTCTGAAGCGACTCCATCGCCTCGTTCGCATTCGTGGCATGGAAGCGTATCCGCTCGGCGCGACGTTGAGCCGCGTCAACATCGATTTGCAGGATCTCGGTCATCACGCCGCAACCTTCGTCACGAGCGAGTCCAGGGGCAGGCCCGAGATGTCGTGCAACTTCTCGAGCAGGAGCAGCCCCGTCGCGCCTTCGTCGTATGCCCGTGTGATGGTGGATACGGAGACTCCGAGCCCCGCCGCCATGCGTCGCGCGTTGATGGTTCCAGCGAGCCGTCCGTTGTCGTGAATCCATCCCTCTTGGGCTGCAATTTCGACCATCGCGGTGGTGTCTACCTTGAGCACTTTGGCCCCCTTTCTGGTGTTCGCAAGTTGATGTTGCGTCCACCATAAGTGATGTTTCTGGGGCGCGCAACTAGCTCGCAACTTGCGCAACTGTTGCGCGTGCGCAATACTGTGGGCATGACTGAAAACACATGGTCGGACTGGCTACGCGCTCAACTCACCGAACGCGCCTGGAAACAAGCCGATCTTGTGCGCGAATCAGAGGGCCACATCAAGGCCGACCGGGTAAGCAAATGGCTCGCCGGTAAGGAGTCACCGAGCCACAAATTGGCCACGGTAACCGCAAACGCCCTCGGCGTGTCGCGCGATGAGGCTCTCATCGCAGCAGGTTTTCCTGTCGGAACCGGAGAGCTAACTGACCGTGACGCGAACCTCCAAGCCGCGCTCGATCGCATCTCCACACTTTCGCCCCGCTTCCGCCTCGAGAAGATGCTCGAGCCATTCGCCGACTCGGAGGTACTGCACGTCCTGCGGATGCGCGCACTGAAGCGCGAAGCCCAAGATGGGGATTCAGGCGATGACGAGTCGATAAATGTCGGCGGTTCCGATGACACTAATGAACCCGCCCAGCAAAGCGATTTCACATTGGCAGCAAAGAAGCGGAGCAAGAACCGCGGCGAAGTCACCTACGACTAAGGAGGAATGGTGCAGGATCTGTTCGACCTAGCAGAGTCGCTCGGTGTGCGTATCGAGTACGCCGATCTCTCGCATCTAGACCGCGACGGCGACTGCAACATTGACGAGCGCGTGATTCGCCTGCAGGAGGGCATGCTGGAACGTCTCGAGCGGTCCGTTCTCTGCCATGAGCTCGCTCACTTCATCCGTGGTGACCGGCGCACGATGTTCGGCGTGTATGACGAGCGTGACGAGCGCCGTGCAGACGAGTGGGCGGCGCACTACCTGATCGCCATGATCGACTTCGAGCACGCTGAGTTGAAGTTCGGGAACAACGTCGAAGCCATCGCACAGGAGCTCAATGTCATGGACTACATCGTTGAGGCCTACATGCGCACTCTTGATCGACTCGGCGACTACCTGTACGCATTCGCTCGCATGGGCGACGGCCAGTGGGCGAAGAAAGTCGCGGTTGCCTGATGCCCTCGTTGAAAGCTGTCCCATCGGCACCAAAGAAGGCGGTTCTGTACCTTCGCCAGTCGGTCTCGCGTGATGACTCGATCAGCATCGAACTACAAGAACTCGCCGGCCGAAACCACTGCGAGCAGAACGGCTACGACGTCGTCGGCGTAGAGGTCGATGAAGGGCTGTCGGGTCGCAACTGGTCGAAGCGGCCTGCAGTCCAGCGAGTAATGGACATGATCGATAGCCGTGCTGCTGACGTGATCGTGCTGTGGAAGTGGTCGCGCCTGTCGCGTAATCGCAAGGACTGGGCGATTGCTGCTGACCGTGTCGACATCGCGGGCGGGAGGATCGAATCCGCCACTGAGCCAATCGACACTGCAACCGCATCCGGACGCTTCGCCCGCGGGGTGATGACGGAATACGCCGCGTTCCAATCTGAACAGATCGGAGAGCAGTGGCAAGAAGTATTCGCCCGGAGAGTAAGCCTAGGGTTGCCACCGACTGGGAGCATGCCGTGGGGGTGGAGGCTAGTCGATGGTGTCGCGACGATCTCGGAAGGTGACCGCGCGACCATCCGCAGCATGTATGCGATGTACGCAGAGGGCAGTGGACTCGTCGCTATCGCCAACTGGCTAAACGAGAACGGGCACCGCTCGAAGCGCGGAAACCTCTGGCAATTCGCCGCAGTGCGTGGTTGTCTCGAGTCGCCATTCCACTCCGGTCAGATCTCGTTCAATGGCGAACTGGTTCCAGGCGTGCACGACGGCGTAATCAGCCCGGATGAGTACGCGCGTTTCATGGACCGTCGACGCGATAGGTCGATCGCCAAGCGCCCCCGAGTCTCGCCCTACCTGCTCTCAACGCTCGCCGTGTGTCACTGCGGGCGTAAGCGCGTCGGGAACGTCTCGAACAGCAGGCTCCGCTCCTACACATGCACTGCAACCGAGAAGCATCCGCGCAAGACGCGGGTTTGCGAGCCTGTTGACGAACTCGTTGGACGATGGGTCATGGGGCTACCAATTGGCGCAGAGGTTATCGACACATCCGCGCCCGTAGACACGTCTCTACTGGCTGGGCGTCTCAAGCAGCTCAACCAGGCGTTGGTCAACTTGAACATCAACTTGGCGATGGAACGACTCTCCACCGAGGAACACGCTGCAGCTCGATCCGCGCTGCAATCCGAGATTGCGGAGCTGGAATCGCAGCAAGCAGACGCGGCGAAGGCGTCCCGAAATTCGGCGTCGCACTACTTGGAAGGGCGGACCGAAGCGCTGCGCCATTGGCCGGCGCTCAAGGTTGATGAGCAACAGTCATTCCTGCGTGCAACCGTTCGGTTCGTGGAGATCCTGGCGGACGACACCATCAAGATCCACACGCAGTGGGGGGACATCGTTCATTGCGGTAATTGATGCTCGTCGATTACAAAGGCGGTGCCGCGTTTGCCGACTGCGTCGATCTGCCGCACACGGTCGGCCTCGTGACCGACCTCAATACCCACCTGGTACGCCGAGCCCTGACCTCGCTTCGCGCGGAGCTCCGGTATCGCGAGGAGTTGTTGGCCGAAAAAGGTGCCAAAGATCTCATCGCACTGGAGCGGCGCGGCGACTCGGAAGCTCCGCCAGCACTCGTGATCGTCATCGACGAGTTCGCAGCGCTGGCGAAAGAGATTCCCGAGTTCGTCGACGGCGTGATCGACGTCGCCCAGCGCGGACGGTCGCTCGGCCTGCACCTGGTGATGGCTACGCAGCGGCCGGCCGGGGTCATCACCGACAACCTCCGCGCCAACACGAATTTGCGTGTTGCGCTGCGCATGGCGGATCCGGCCGACAGCTCAGACGTGATCGGCGTCGCAGACGCGGCACTGTTTTCACCCGAGGTTCCTGGTCGAGCAGCGATCAAGGTCGGTGCCGGGCGTCTGGCGCACCTGCAGGCGGGGTATCTCGGTGGTCGCGCCGAGACCGAGTACCGCGACGCCGTCGAGGTGCGCGACCTCGAATTCGGTGAGCGCGAGCCGTGGAATCTGATCCCCGAAGCGCGGTCGGGAGCCGCACGAGCCCACCGCGGCACTCGCGACATCGAGACGCTCGCCAACAACATTCGCAACGCCGCGCAGCACCTCGGCACGGCAACCCCGCGCCGCCCCTGGGTCGATCAACTGCCTGACGAGTTGCCGGTCGATTCTCTGCGGCCTCCGTCGGCCGCCGCTCGCAGCGCCCGACGCGGCGCAGCGGCCGGTGTGCTGCTCGGCCTGATCGATGAACCGCAGTCGCAACGGCAGTCTCCGTATATGGTGCAGCTCGCAGAGATCGGCAACCTCGCGATCTTTGGTGGCGCGGGCTCTGGCAAGACCACCACTCTCATCTCGCTCGCCGTCTCGGCGGTGACCGCCGATCCACGTACGCATCTCTACGGTATCGACTGCGCCGGCGGGCGCCTCGGAATGCTCACGGCGCTGCCGCACACGGGCGACATCGTTCCGGGCGACGAGCGCGATCGCGTCATCCGCTTGCTCGCACTCGCGAAGCACACCATCGCTGAGCGAACAGCCGCGGCTGCCGAGAACCCCGCGCCGGTGATCGTGTTGCTCGATGGACTCGCGGCGTTCCGCGACGCGCACGAGCATCGCGGCGGTGGCGCCGACCCGTTCGCCGATCTCATCGACATTGCGGCGAGCGGACGCGGCACCAACGTGCACGTCGTGCTCACCTCCGAACGGTCGAACGGACTCCCCGCCTCCCTCGCATCAAGCTTCTCAGAGCGCCTCGCGTTGCGGCTGACCGCTGAGGCGGACTACCAGATGCTCGGGGTACCCCTTGAGGCACTCGAGAACACCGGGCCCGGGCGGGCCATTCGCATCGGTTCTGGCGACGAGCTCCACATTGCACTGCCCGGGGCGACCGGTGATCTTTCTGACACTCGCGCTGCACTAGAACAGCTGGCGCTGCGGATGGGTGAACAACTTATCGACCGACCGGCACCGGTGCCCGCGGTTCCCGCGGCGATCGACCGCTCAGACATCGTGCGCAGCACCGGCGCGAGCGCGCCATTCGCTCTCGACACCGACCACCTCGAGGGCGTGGGCACACCGGGTGAGGGGTTGGCACTCGTCACCGGGCCGGCGGGTTCCGGGCGCACGCATGCGGTTCGCTCGCTGCTCGCGGCCATGAACGAAGACGCCGGAATAGCTGAGCGCCCGCTCGAGGCCGTGCTGATCGCCCCGCGGCGCAGCGAGTTGCGTACTGCGGCCGCGTGGTCGACGATAGCCGACACCGCGGAATCTCGGACCGAGCTCATCGAACGCCTCACACGCGCACTCGGCGGCACCCCCGCGGCGCCGGCGGGCCTCACGTTGCTGCCGCTCGTCGGCACCGTTCCTCCTGAAGCTGAGCCCTCCGAGCCCGCGGCTTCCTCCACCATCCCTCCACCATTCCCGCGGCCCGGCGCTCGCGCGATCGTCGTCATCGAAGACATCGGCGGGTTCGACGGGAGCGGCAACGAGGCTGCGCTCGGCGCACTGCTGAAACTGCTGCGCCGCAGTGACGCGACGACCATCGTCGAGGGTGAGAACGCCACGCTGGGAACCGTGTGGGAACTCGCCTCGCCGCTGCGCGGTGCGCGCTGGGCACTCGCGCTCCAACCCGACGCAAATGACGCGCCTTCGGTGTTCACCACCCCGTTCACGCACGCGAAGCGCGCCGATTTTCCGCCCGGGCGAGGGTTTCTGGTGCAGAGCGGCCGCATCACCGGGGTGCACGTGGGGCTGTGAGTCGGCCGCGCGGCGTACGACGCCTCGCACACCGATTCGACGAAACGCACACACTTGACGTCGAAAACTGTATGCGTTTCGTCGAATCGGTGCCCGAAGAATGGCTGGTCAGGCAAGTGCTCGACGGGCCCGAGGCCAAATGAACCTGGAAGCCTTCACACAACGCAATAGGCCCCGATTCACAAAGAACCGGGGCCTATCTCATCACTCGTGCGCGAGGGGGGACTTGAACCCCCACGCCCTTGCGGGCACTGGCACCTGAAGCCAGCGCGTCTGCCATTCCGCCACTCGCGCGAGTCGTTTCCTGAGCGTCTCCACTCAGACAACTCCCCTAGCTTAGCACCCTGGGGCCCGCACACCAAAGCGGGCTAAACTAAAGCAAACCGCCGCGGGCGCCGCCCGTGGTTCATGGAGGGACGTACCGACTCGTGGGCATTCTGGACAGCGTGGAGCGCGGGCTCGAGCGTGCCGTCAATGGCGCCTTCGCACGCACCTTCCGCTCCGGCGTGCAGCCCGTCGAGATCGCGTCGGCACTGAAGCGCGAACTCGATATCGGCGCCGTGATCGTCGACCGCGATCGCGTGCTCGCCCCCAACCGGTTTGTCGTGCGCGTCTCCGAGAAAGACGCGGCCCGACTGCTGCAGCTCGGCGGCACGCTCGAGCAAGAGCTGCGCGGGGTCGTGCTGAAGCACGCCAAGCGACAGAGCTACCAGCTGCTCGGCGAACCCGACGTCGAGATCCGCGAAGACCACTCCATTACCGCCGGCGTGCTGCAGGTCGACGCTTCGCGCGTCGAAGGCGCCGTCGACTGGGTTGCGGTCGTCGATGTCGACGGCACGCGCCACGAACTGCGTCGAGGCACCACGACGGTCGGTCGCGGCAGCGACTGCGGCATTCGCATCGGCGACAACGCGGCATCGCGCAAGCATCTCGAACTCATCTGGGATGGTGCGGCCGGCATCGCCCGAGATCTCGGCTCGACCAACGGATCGAAGATCAACGGCCAGCGCTTCCGCGAGGCCGCGCTCTCCCCCGGCACCATCATCACGATCGGCCAGACCGGCCTCCAGTTCCAGCTGGTGCCCGGCCGCTCGGCCGCCGCACAGCGCACCCCGGCACCCGCCGCACCGACGCGAGCGACCCCGGCACCCCAAACTTCTGCACCCGCACGACCCACGACTCCCGCAGCCCCGGTCTCCCCCAGCACTCCTGCACCGCGACGCACTGCTGCGCCCACTCCGAATCCGAACGCGACGCCGAGCGCCGCCCCCGGAATCGACGAAGACTTCTGGAGAGGCCTGTGACGAGCGAACTCACGCTCCTGATCCTCCGCATCGGTTTCCTACTGCTGCTGTGGATCTTCATCTTCGCCATTGTGTACGCCCTGCGCAGCGATCTGTTCGGCGCTCCCGTGCGCCGCATGAAGGGCGATTCGGGCCCATCCGTGCAGGCGGTCACCCCGCAGCCCGCGGCCCCGGTCACCGCAGCACCGGCTCCGCAGTCGGCCGCGACGCAAGCCGTGCCCCACAGTTCGGGCCCCGCGATCACCCCCAGCGGCGGCGCTCTGCCCTCCGCCGGCGGGTTCGGCGCACCGCGCCACCTCGTCATCACGTCAGGCGTCGCCACCGGCACCTCGATCGAGCTCGACGAAGACCTCGTCACGATCGGCCGCAGCAGCGACTCGACCCTCGTCATCGTCGACGAATACACCTCCACTTACCACGCACGACTCGTGCGCACCGGTGAGCAGTGGATTCTCACCGACCTCGACTCCACCAACGGCACGAAGCTCGACGGAGCTCGCGTCACGAAGTCCGTTCCCGTTGCCCCGTTCACGCCCGTCACCATCGGCACGACCACCTTCGAGTTGAGGCCCTGAGCGTGACGGTCGTCTACGAAAGCGCCATCGGCTCGCATGTGGGCATGGTGCGCTCGAACAACCAGGATTCCGCGTTCGCGGGTGACTTCATCTACCTGGTCGCCGATGGCATGGGCGGGCACGCGGGTGGCGATGTCGCCTCCGCGATCGCTGCGAAGGCCATGGCGAAGCTCGATGTGCCGCCCACGGGCAGCCCCGAGGCGATGACCAATGTGCTGCGCACGGCGATCCTCGACACCAATGCTGCACTGCGCTCGACCGTGCGCGACCGCCCCGAGCTCGCGGGCATGGGCACGACGTTCACCGGCATCATTCCGGTGGGGGATCAGCTGGCCATCGGGCACATCGGCGATAGTCGCTTGTATCTGTTGCGCGACAACACGCTGAGCCAGGTCACGAAAGACCACACCTTCGTGCAGCGTCTCGTCGACAGCGGCAAGATCACTGAAGAAGAAGCGAAGATCCACCCGCGTCGTTCCGTGCTGATGCGCGTGCTGGGCGACGTTGACTCGTCTCCGCAGGTCGATACGCAGGTCGTCGATACGCAGCCGAACGATGTCTGGCTGCTCTGCTCCGACGGGCTGTGCGGGTACGTCGACGATGAAGATATCGAGAAGATTCTGCGCCGGCGCTCATCGCTGCAGGGCGCCGTCGACGCACTCATCGACAAGAGCCTGTCGCACGGTGCCCCCGACAATGTGACGGTCGTGCTCGTCGAGACCGAAGCCGCACCGGAGATCAATCCCGACGAAACGCTCGAGCTCAAGCATCAGGGCCCGCGCTTCGCGGGGTCGGCGGCGACCGCCGAATCCGACATCGACGGCAGCACCTCCACCGCTCGCAATCGCCTGCTCAGCCGAAAGCGCCCGGTGCGCAAGCCTCCGGTCGTCGAAGAGAGCCACTTCGAGTCGCGCGTCGACGAGTACTTGGCCGAGCTCATGGCCGAGACGCGGCGACGCAATCGCCGCCGCCGCCTGCTGTGGGCGTTCGGCGCCATCGCTGTGCTGGTCGCGATCGGCGGCGCGCTCGTCATCGGCTACCAGTGGACGCAGACCCGCTACTTCGTCGGTACCGACGGCGACACGGTCATCATTTACCAGGGCGTGCAGCAGAACATCGGTTCGTTCTCACTGCATTCGATCGCGGAAGACACCGAGATTCCGCTGAGCGACCTCGATGGGCTCGAGCAGCGTCAGGTGAGTCGCACGCTCTCCGCCGGCTCGATCGAGGAGGCGCGCGACATCGTGCTGCGATTGGGGGATGCGAATGACTGACGCATCCGCCGGAGCGAACGAGCCCCGCACCTTCGAGAAGACCCGCACGAGCGAGACCGTGCTGCAGCGCATCACCGCGCTGCGCGCGCCCCGCAAACTGCTCGGTCTCGAGCTCTCGCTGCTGATTCTGGCGATCGCCATCGGCGTCGCCGCCGTCATTATCATCGATCTCACCGTCAACGGCGCCGTTACGGCGACCCTGCTGCCGATGGGCATCGCCTACGTCGTCGCGCTCTTCGGCCTGCACTTCACCATTCGCCGCATCGCACCCGACGCCGACCCGCTGATCATGCCGATCGCGGCCATGCTCAACATGGTGGGCGTCGCGATGATCTACCGCATCTCGCTCTCCCCCGACGCCCCCGACGCCGACGGGTCGCGCCAGTTGCTCTGGTCGACCATCGCGGTGGTCGCGGCAATTGTCATTCTCTGGGTGATCCGCAACCATATGGTGCTGTTCCGGTACACCTACCTGACCGGCTTGGCCGCGGTCATTC
The DNA here is from genome assembly GCF_001273855.1 of Leucobacter japonicus. Taxonomy (NCBI): domain Bacteria; kingdom Bacillati; phylum Actinomycetota; class Actinomycetes; order Micrococcales; family Microbacteriaceae; genus Leucobacter; species Leucobacter japonicus. Next base: position 14,776 of record NZ_JHBX01000079.1, read on the forward strand.
TGCTGCTGCTCCCGATGCTTCCCGGCATCGGGCAGACCATCAACGGCGCTCGCGTCTGGATTCACATCGGCGGATTCTCATTCCAGCCGGGTGAGATTGCCAAGATCCTGCTCGCGATCTTCTTCGCCGGGTATCTGGTGCGCAGCCGCGACTCGCTCGCGATGGCCGGCAAGAAGATTCTCGGCATCCGGTTCCCGCGCGCTCGAGATCTCGGCCCGCTCATCGTCTTCTGGCTTGCCGCCATGTCGGTGCTCGTCTTCCAGCGCGACCTCGGCACCTCACTGCTCTACTTCGGCCTGTTCCTCTCGATGCTCTACATTGCAACGGGCAGGATCGGCTGGATCGTGCTCGGCCTCGGCCTCTTCATCGGCGGCGGCCTGATCGCCAGCCAGACGCTGAGCTATGTCGGCAACCGATTCGCCAACTGGCTCGATCCGTTCGCCGACCCGAGCGGCGCGAGCTACCAGATGGTGCAGGGGCTCTTCGGCATGGCCAACGGCGGCATGACCGGTACCGGGCTCGGCCAGGGCTACCCCGAGGTCACCCCGCTGTCGTTCAGTGACTACATCATTCCGAGCCTCGGCGAAGAGCTCGGGCTCATCGGCCTGTTCGTGATTCTCGCCGCCTATCTACTGCTCGTCGGTCGCGGGCTCCGGATCGGCTTCGCGGGCCACGACGAGTTCGGCAAGCTGCTCGCTTCAGGCCTCGCGTTCACGCTGGCCTTCCAGGTCTTCATCGTCGTCGGCGGCGTCACCCGCGTGATCCCGCTCACCGGCCTCACCGCACCGTTCCTGGCGTCGGGCGGATCCTCGCTGGTGTCGAACTGGATCATCATCGCGCTGCTGATCCTGCTCTCGAATTCCGTGCGCAACCGACCGAAGCTGGTGATTCGCTCGTGAACAAGCCGCTCAAGTTCATTACCCGCGCCGTGTTCGGCATGTTCATCGTGCTGTTCTTCTCGGTGACGATGATCCAGTTCGTGCAGGCCGACGACCTGCGCGCGAACGACCTCAACTCACGCACGCTGATGAACAGCTACAAGGTAGAGCGCGGCTCGATTCTGGTCGACGGCGACCCCGTCGCGTTCTCGACGCCGACCGATGACGATTACCGGTACGTGCGCCAGTATTCGAACGGCCCCCTCTACGCGCCGCTCACCGGGTACTTCTCCCGTCAGCAGGGCATGACCGGGCTCGAATCTGCGATGAACCAAGACCTCTCGGGCAGCGGCAACGCGCAGTTCTTCTCGCGCATCATGAACACCCTCAATGGCGTCGAGCCGCAAGGCAGCTCGGTCGAGACCACCATCGACCCCGCGGCACAGCAGGCGGCCTACGACGCGATGACGCAGAACGGCTTCTCGGGCGCTGTCGTCGCGCTCGAACCCAAGACCGGCAAGGTGCTGGCCATGGTGTCGACGCCCGGCTACGACCCGAACCAACTCTCGAGTAACAACAACGCCGACATCATCACGAACTACCGGCAGCTCAACGAAGACCCGACCCAGCCCCTGCAGAACCGCGCGATCGCCGGCGACCTGTACCACCCCGGGTCGGTCTACAAGCTCGTCTCGGCTGCGGCCGCGATCGAAGCCGGCAAAGCGACGCCGTCGACCGAGTTCGACAACCCGGCGCAGTGGACCCTGCCGCAGTCGACCTCGGTACTGCAGAACGCCTCGCGCAGCACCTGCGGCACGGGAGCCAAGGCGACGCTCGAGCAGGCGATCGTGATGTCGTGCAACATTCCCATCGCCGAGATGACCACGCAGCTCGACGACAACGCGGTGCCCGACATGGCCGAACAGTTCGGATTCGAGAAAGATCTCTCGATCCCGATGACGGTCACGCCGAGCCAGTCGCCGACTCCCGACGGCAAGGCGCAGGTAGCGCTCTCGTCGATCGGTCAGCAGGATGTGCGTGCGACGCCGCTGCAGATCGCGATGGTTTCCGCGGGCATCGCCAACGGTGGCGTGGTCATGAAGCCGAACGTCGTCGAGAAGGTCATCACGCCCGACCTCACGGTCGAGAAGGAATACACTCCCGAACAGTTCAGCCAGCCGATCTCGAAGAAGACGGCCGACCTCATCACCCAGATGATGGAGCGCGGCGTGGACACTACGGATGGACTCGCGCAGAAAGCGGCCATCGACGGCGTGCGCGTCGCCGGGAAGACCGGAACCGCAGAGAATGGGAATGACGCGGATGGGAATCCGTTGCCATATACCTTGTGGTTCACTGGTTTCGCACCGGTAGATGATCCTCAGGTCGCGGTTGCGGTCGTGATCGCCGATGGTGGCGGCGAGGCATATCAAAACGTGGGCGGTTCTTTCGACCTCCCGACAGCTGTGGCAAAACAAGTTATGGAAGCGGTGTTGAGCGAATGAGACCAGCGGCAGGGATCACATTCGGCGGACGCTACGAGCTCAGCTCGAGGATCGCCGTCGGTGGCATGGGTGAAGTGTGGAAGGCGACCGATAGCATCATCGGGCGCACCGTCGCCATCAAGATCCTCAAAGACGAGTACATGGGCGACCCCGGGTTCCTCGAGCGCTTCCGCGCCGAGGCCCGTCACGCCGCACTCGTGAACCACGAGGGCATCGCCAACGTCTTCGATTACGGCGAGGAGCAGGGCTCCGCCTACATCGTCATGGAGCTCGTTCCCGGTGAGCCGCTCTCCGCGATCATCGAGCGTGAAGGCCGCCTGCCGGCGAATCGCGTGCTCGGCATCGTGGCGCAGACCGCAACGTCGCTGCAGGCCGCGCACGATGCCGGCCTCGTGCACCGCGACATCAAGCCGGGCAACCTGCTGATCACGCCCGAGGGCCGCGTGAAGATCACCGACTTCGGTATCGCACGCATCGCCGATCAGGTGCCCCTCACCGCGACCGGCCAGGTCATGGGAACGGTGCAGTACCTTGCTCCCGAGCAGGCCAGCGGCCACACTGCCACCCCGGCGACCGACATCTACTCGCTCGGCGTCGTCGCATACGAGTGCCTCGCAGGCAAGCGTCCCTTCACCGGTGAGTCGCAGGTCGCGATCGCCATGGCGCAGATCAATGACACCCCGCCGGATCTGCCGACCGACATTCCCGAGCCCGTGCGCAACCTGGTGTACGCCTGCCTCGCGAAAGATGCCGCAGGCCGACCGCTGACCGCGGCCAAGCTCGCGCAGGCGGCGACGGCCCTGCACCGCGGTGACGTGCAGCTCGCGGCGAGCTACGTGCCGCAGGTGCTCGGCGACAGCCAGCCCGCTACCACCGCACTGCCGCAGACCACCGTGTCCGATGCCGCCACCACGGCACTGCCGCAGACCACCGCGCTGCCCGGCACCTCCGTGCTGCCGGACTCGGGCGTGGAGGGTGACGAGGCCGCTGCCGGCGACGCGCCGAAGAAAAAGAAGAGCCGCTGGACGTGGCCGCTCATCACGCTGCTCGCGCTGCTCCTGTTGATCGGAGGCGGCACGGCGATCGCGCTGCTCAACAACAACAGCGGCAATACGGATAAGACGCCGACGACGAGCACACCGAAGACGACCACGCCGCCGAAGACGACTACCCCGCCGAAGCCCACGACGGGCATCGTCGATGGTGATTCGCTGGTCGGGATGAACGTGGATGCCGCTGCGCAAGCGCTCGCGGACCTGGGGTTCACGAATGTGCGCACCGTCGCCGGCAACCCGACCGACCCGGCCTCGGCCAATCTCGTCACCGACGTCAACCCCACCGGCACGACCGTTCCGTTGGATGAGTCGATCACGCTCACGTACAGCATCGCATTCGGCGACATTTCGCAGCCCAGTGCCCCGTCGGGCCCCTCAAGTGTGACGGTCGGCGACACTTTTGCGATCCAAGGCATCTCGGGCACGTGCCCCGCAGGACTCACCCCCAGCGACTACGTCGTCACGGTGAGTGATGCCGGAACTCTCTCGAGCCCGGCCTCGGGCGGTTCCGCTCAGGTGCGCGCGACGAAGGAGGGAACGATCACGATTACGTACACCTTCACCTGCTCGAATGGCAGCTACTCAGCCGCGTCACCGGCGTCACCGGCACTGAGTGTGACCGTCCAGCCAGACAAAGACTCGGACGCTCAGTCTGAGAGCGATGCTGACACCGAGGGGAACTCGAGCTCGAGTGGCTCAGCCAGCGGCACGAGTACTTCCGGTGCGAATGGCACCGCCGCCGCAGGCGCTACTGGCACCGCAGCGGCGAACTAAACACACGGTATTTTCGGGGCTAGCGCCCAGGTAAACTTGGAAGGCATCCCATGAGCACGGAAGAGGTGAACATGCCCGAATCGACCGACGTCGGCGAGCAGCGAATTCTCGCCGGCCGGTACGCCATCGGGGAGTTCGTCGGTCAAGGCGGCATGGCCACCGTGTACCGCGGCACCGACACCAAGCTCGGCCGTCAGGTCGCGATCAAGGTGATGAAAGCCGACCTCGCGGGTGACGAACAGTTCCGTTCACGATTCCGCCAAGAGGCGCAGTCGGCATCGCGCATGGCGCATCCGACTGTCGTGCGCGTCTTCGACGCCGGCGACGACCTGATCCAAACTGCCGAGGGCCCCAAGCGACTTCCGTTCATTGTGATGGAGTACGTCGAGGGAACGAACCTGCGTCAGCTCGAGACCGAGGGGCGCCTCTCGCAGTCCGAGGCCTGCCGCGTGGTTGACTCCGTGCTGACCGCTCTCGAGTACTCGCACCGAGCCGGCATCGTGCACCGCGATATCAAGCCCGCCAACATCATGATCACGAAGAGTGGTCAAGTGAAGGTAATGGATTTCGGTATCGCCCGTGCCGTGTCAGACACCTCGTCGACACTGCAGCAGACCACCGCGATTCTCGGTACAGCTGCGTACTTCTCTCCGGAACAGGCGAAGGGCGAGTCGATCGACGCGCGCACCGACCTGTACTCGACCGCGGTCATGCTCTACGAACTCCTCACCGGGGATGTGCCGTTCCGCGGTGACACCGCAGTGGCCGTCGCCTACCAGCACGTCAGCGAACGCCCGAAGCCGCCGAGCGATCGCGACCCCGATGTGACCCCCGAGCTCGATCGCGTCGTGCTCTACGGTCTCGCGAAAGATCGTGCCAAGCGCTTCCAGTCGGCTTCAGAGTTCCGCGAAGCGCTGCGCGAAGCAGCCAGCGGCAAGATGCCGAAGCTTGCCGTACAGCAGCAAGACACTGTGCTCTTCTCCGGCGGCGAAGAGGTCTCGGAATCAGACCTCGCACTGCGTCAGCTTTCCGAAGCCGGCGGAGCCGCGCGTACGCAGAGCCGCCCGCCAGTCATGTGGACCTGGGCCGCGATTCTCACCATCGGTGCAGTGATCGTCGCCGTGGTGTTCTGGCTCGTCACACTCGCTCCAAAAGAGTTCTTGCCCGACACCTCCCGTGCCGTGCCAGAACTCGTCGACATGCAGCGAGGTGACGCCATCGATTCGTTGCGAAACCTCGACCTCATTGTGACGAGCGTCGAGCAGAACAGCGCCGATGTCGCGAACGATCACGTCATCTCAAGCGACCCTGAACCCGGCACCGTCCTCACCGCGGGCGACAGCATCACGATTTACGTGTCGACCGGGCCCGAGCAGGCTGAAGTACCGAGCATCGGGCGCATGTCTGAAGATGAGTACAAGCAGGCGTTGAACGATCTCGGACTGACGGTCGGCATCATCACGAAGGAAGACAACCCGACGGAAGCCGCGGGACGGGTGCTCAGCGTGACTCCCGAGCCCGGCACCTCGGTCGCCTCAGGAACCGGCGTCGAGATGACGGTATCCAGCGGCAATGTGCCGATCCCCGATGTCACCGGCGCACCCATGCAGGTTGCCAAGTCTCAGGTCGAGAACCTCGGCCTCACGGTCGCCTACACCGCTGACAACTCCTGCCCGACGGTCGAGGGGTACCCCATCGTCTCGCAGTCGGCGGTCGGATCTCAGCCGCAACGCTCAAGCCTCGAATTGCGCTACTGCGCAGGGTAATCGCTGCAACACGTTGGCACCGATACACAAGGGCCGCTGACTTCCGTCACACATCCGGAAGTCAGCGGCCCTTGTGTATGCGGACCTATTTCGCGAGCAACGGTGACAGCGTACGCGCGACCTCAGCAGCATTGGGCACGCCGACGACGGTCAGCCAATTGCCCAGCTGCTGATACCCACCCTCGGTGAGAACTGACTCAGGGTGATACTGCACGCCGTAGATCGGCAGCTCGCGGTGGCGCAACGCCATCACGATACCGCTCGCGGTCTCGGCGGTGATCACGAGAGTCTCGGGCACCGTATCGCGCACCACAGCGAGCGAGTGATAGCGCGTCGCATCGAACTCTTGCGCAACACCGGCAAAGAAGGCGTCATCGGTGTGCCGCACACGCGACACCTTGCCGTGCATGAGCTCTTCAGCGTGCGTCACCGTTGCTCCCAACGCTTCGGCAATGGCCTGGTGCCCCAAGCAGACGCCGAGCAGCGGCACACCTGTGCGGAGCGCAAGGTCCACCATCGCGATCGAGACGCCGGCGTCAGTCGGGGTACCGGGGCCGGGTGAGATGAGCACGCCGTCATAGTCGGCGACGAGCGCCTCGAGTTCTCCGGCGCTCACCTCATCATTGCGAATCACATGCGTCTCTGCGCCGAGTTGCTGCAGGTACCCGTTCAGGGTGTAGACGAAGCTGTCGTAATTGTCGATGACCAGTATCTTGCTCATGAGCCGACCGTCACTTCCTCGCCCGGCATTTGCAGAGCGACCCAGGGGTACACGTATGCGATAAGTGCGTAGACCACGGCCGCCGCGACGAGCAGCAGCACGATCACGCGCAGCCAGGCGGGGCCGGGGAAGAATCGCCAGAGTATCGAGAACACTATTCCTGATCTCCTCTCAGCGCCTGCGTCGCGCCCATGGTCGGGTTGAGGTCGACCAGTTCCTGCGGTGGGCCCGCGCTGCGCGGCTGGAAGCCTTCGTACACCGAGTATGCGATGGCGCGTTCGTCGCTGCCCGCCAGCTTCGGGTGGCAGGTCGTCAGCGTCAAGATCTGGTCCGTGCCGGGAGTGCCCTCGAGCCGCGGGAACGGATTCAGTACGTCAACCTCATCGGGAAGCACGTACTCAATCGAGCGGAATCGATACGTGTACCAGCCCTCGGGAGTCTCGACGAACAGCGGATCACCGACGCGCAAATTCATCACTTCACGGAAGGAGTTGATGAGCGGCCCGGATCGGTGCCCCGCGAGCGCAAAGTTGCCGGGTTCACCGGGCATCTGCGTCGTTTCGTAATGACCGATGCCCTTGTCATCGAGATTCAGCACCGTATCCCAGTCAGTGGTCTCAGCGACGCGGTTCGCGTAGGTCGTACCGAATGCGGGCACATGGAGCACTGCGAATACATCCGCCGCTGCGGGCTTCGCCGGCACAGGAACGACGCCGTCCCAGGGCTCGGTTGCAGCCTCTGCGTCCCACTGAGCCGAATCTTCCGCTGACAGATCGGTCTGCTTGGCCGTCACGCCCACGCCGGTGTGCCAGGGCTGCCACACGATGTACCCCAGCACGGCAATGCCGCCGACCAGCAGTACTTCGCCGATCACGGTGAGCGGGCTCAGCCGCGCACGCCGCCGACGGCGCCGGGGTTCAGTCGTCTCGCTCACCCCCATATTCTAGGACGCGCACTCTGGGCGCAGACCGGGTTCCAGGTAGACTGTCGGCATGGCAGCAGCTGGGAAGAATGTAAGCAAGCGCAAGTCGGCCGAGGTCGAACAGAACCGTGCGGAGCTCGCTGCTGCGCGCAAAGATGCTCCGAACCCGGTCTGGTTCAAGCCGGTCATGTTCGGCTTCATGCTGCTGGGGCTCGTCTGGATCGTGCTCTACTACATCACCAGCGCAGGGCTGCAGCTGCCGGTACCGGCGCTCGGTCAGGCAAACATCTTTATCGGGTTCGGCCTGGTGCTCGTTGGGTTCCTGATGACTCCGTGGTGGAAGTAACTGAAAACTTGCTGTTCAGCTTCGCTTTCCCGGCGAGCAGACAGAAAACCACACCGGTGTAATTCTTCCCCAACTGGGGATGAACCTGTGGATAACTCGAAGGCCCTCGGTTTCCCGAGGGCCTTCAGTCGTTTCTGGTCAATGCGACGCGCACCGGATCACCCGAGCATTAGCCTCCCGGCACCATGACGAAGTAGGCGCCCGCGAGCACTACCAGGAGCACACCGATGCCGACGAGCCCGGTCACGCGCAAGGTGCGACGTCGCGGCCCGCGCGTCGCCAACAGCATCCACATCGTCAACGCACCGACGACCATGCCGCCGAGGTGGGCTTGCCAGGAAATCGCCGTACCGGGGATGAAGCCGATCGCGAAGTTCAGACCGATCAGCACGGCGAGCGAGGTGATATTCACCTGAGCGGCCTTCAGCGCGACCAGCGTGGCCGCGAGTACACCGAAGATCGCGCCGGATGCACCGACAGTGGGTACGAGCATCGTCTGCGGGTCGGCATACGCCCAGAGCATCACGCCGAGTGATCCGCCGATTCCGGCGAAGACGTAGAGGAGCGCGTACGCCACCCGCCCGATCATCTGCTCCAGGTTTCTTCCGAAGAGCCACAACGTGTACAGATTGAAGAGGATGTGGAAGATGAATCCGGTGGAGTGGGTGAACATCGCCGTGACCAGTCGCCACGGTTCGAACACTCCGGGCACGGAATACAGCGGCGCGTACCAGAGAGCGCGCGTCACGCCGTCATCAGCAAAGGCCGACCCCAGCCACTGCGCAATAAAGACCACGGTGCAGAGCGCCATGATCGCGTAGGTCACCGGAGTCTCCAGTGCCGCAATGCGACGGCCAGCAACCCGAGTGGACCGCGCAGCGCGCTGCGTCACCGGTGCCTGCATCTGCTTCGTGCATTCGGGGCACAGCACCCCGACCGCAGAGACGACCTGGCAGTCACCACAGATCGTGCGGCCGCACCGCTGGCACAGCGTGAAGCTGTGCACATTCGGGTGCCGGTAACAGACGTCGTCGGGGCCGTACTCGACGCGTTCGCCGAATGCCGGCCCCGACCCGTTCGTCACCTTCGGAATTCCTTAGGCTGCGACGACGTCGACGCCGGAGATCACGACGTCTTCGACCGGGCGATCCTGACCACCGGTCTGCACACCTGAGATCGCGTCGACGACTGCCTTTGACGCATCATCGGCGACGACGCCGAAGATGCTGTGCTTGCCGTTCAGCCAGTCGGGAGCGGTCGTGGTGATGAAGAACTGCGACCCGTTGGTGCCCGCGAGGCGCCCGGTCATGTCGGGACGCTTGCCCGCATTCGCCATAGCCAGCTGGTACGGCTGGTCGAAGACGAGCTCGGGGTGGATCTCGTCGTCGAAGGTGTAGCCGGGGCCGCCGGTACCGGTGCCGGTCGGGTCGCCGCCCTGAATCATGAAGTTCGGAATGATGCGGTGGAAGATGACGCCGTCGTAGAAGCCCTTCTCGGCAAGGTCGACGAAGTTCTTCACCGTCTTCGGTGCGTGATCGCCGAAGAGGTTGATGACGATGTCGCCGTGATTGGTGTGAATGGTGGCTACCGAAGTGTGAATGGTCATGGTTTCAGTCTATGCGGCAGCACTGACAAAGAAACTGCTGTCAACCCCCTTCGACCCCGGAGAACGCCTGGAATCCCGGGCGATCGCTTGCGACGGACGCCCTGCGACCACAGGTTCGGTGTAGCGTGGACGCAACGGGTGACACCACCGACAGGTTTGCCTCGTCGAGCAAGGAGGATACGAATGAATCTCTCACGCAAGCGCCGCCGCGAACTTCGCAAGCTGCGGAAGAACGCCCAGGAGCTGCTCGACCAGCAGCGCCTCGTACTCGGGCACGCAGGAGAAGTTCTGGGTCAGGCCGGCAGCCAGGCTCGTCGGCTGAGCGATGAGCACCTCGCGCCCCGCGTGGACGACGCGCTTGAGGCCGTGCGCCCGAAGATCGACCGCGGGGTCGCCAATGCCCGTCGTGCAGCCGACACCGTGCGCCGCGCGACGACGCCGTTCGTCGCCAGCGCTCTTGCGCGCACGATTCGCACCCTCGACGAGCTCGACAACCACGACGCTGCGAAGCAGGTGCGCGGGTTCGGTGAACGTTCCGGCTATCTCAAGGCTGAGAAGAAGAGCAAGGGCGGCGTGATCGCTCTCGGCATCGGCATCGCTGCGGCGGTGGGCGTCGGCTACGCCCTCTGGCAGGCCTTCCGCACCGATGATGAGCTGTGGGTCGCTCCCGAAAGTTCCAGCGCCAACTGACGCGTATTGCGCGTATTGACAGAGAAGGGGCGCCCGGACCAACTGGTTCGGGCGCCCCTTCTCTGCATAGACTCCGTTATTTGCGCGGCTTGCCCTGGCGCTGCTGCCGGCTTCCGCCCTTCACAGCCTTCGCCGGGGGCCGACGGTGCAGTCCCGCCATCCGCAACCCCGTCTGCACCAGTGAGAGGGTACGCAGCGACTTGATTTCACGCAGGGGTACCCAGCGCGCCTCATCGGAGGAGCCGCCAACCTCGTTCCGCAGCGGCCCATCCAAGACCGTTGCGCGATAGACGATGCGGATCGTATGGAGCTCGGGATCATCGCCGGCGGGCACTTCTTCACGCACCATCACGCGGGAATCGACACCGAGCAGCTTGCCGACTCGGGCTTCGAGCCCGGTCTCCTCGGCCACCTCGCGTATGACGGCGTCACGGGGATCCTCACCGCTCTCGATGCCGCCCCCGGGGAGTGTCCAGCCGTGCAGGTGCCCGCGTCGCCAATGCGTCAGCAGGATCTTGCCGCGCCGCTCTACCACCGCGTAGGCAGCCACTCGAAGATCCATGATCCGAGCCTAGTCGGTCGTGCCCTCCGCAGCCTTCGACCGCGCCGACGGCGGCGGTCGCTGAACGCTTGAGCTCGCTGCCACGGGGCCGGGGCCCGCTTTGCTCCGCGCCCACCCCGTGAGCCATCGATCCATCCGCGCGAAAGCTTCGGCCCGCACCTCTGCTCGTGACAGGAAGACGTCGTGCAGGGCACTATCCAATCGTTCGACGGTGAGAGAACTGCCCAGATGCAGCGCGGCTTTCGCGACCTCGTCGACGTCGAGCACCGTATCCGCAGCCGTCAGCGAAGGATCCCATCGCAGTGGCAACGCAGATCGTGCCGAGAGCAGCATCAGAATCGGCGCGTGCAGATGCAGCCCTCGATTCACCTGCGCATGTCCCGCGAGAATCGCCCGCAACCATCCGTTCACCACCGTATGGCTGCGATCCGGGCGCCACGTCGTGTTGACCAGGTCGAGCTCCTCGCGCGGCCCCACCTCGCGCTGTGCCCGCGAATAGAACCCTGAGTCGAACTGCGGTGCCGCATCGCGCAGGTTGAAGCGCGCACGCAGATTCACGAGTGGCGCAATCATCTGCCGCCCCGCGCCGCTGAGTTGAAACTCGAGCCACGGGCTGTTCAAAATAAGGCCGTCCGCGCGACCCGGATGCGCTGCAGCCCACAGACTCAGCACGAGGCCGCCGGTCGAGTGCCCCAAGAGTAGGAGTCGACGACGCCCACGCTGCGGTCGATCGGAGCTGGCGGGCTCCGCACCGATGATCGTGAGCGCCTGATCGATCTCGAGGTCGTAGTCCGTCAGATCCTCGATGTACCCAGCCGTTTGCCCCTCGCGCAGACTGCGTCCGTACTTGCGGAGGTCAAGGGCGAAGAAGCGTGCTCCTCGATCCGTCCAGAATCGCGCCAGACTGCGCTGGAAGAAGTAGTCGGACCATCCATGCACATAGAGCACGTCAACGCCTTCCAGGGGTCGTGGACGGCTCGTGAGACGCTCAAAGAATCGACGCCCAGCGGGGAGGGATCGCACGAGCGTGGCAACCAACGGGCCTTCTTCATCGCTGCCGAGGTCGATCTCATGACATTCGAATCCCGGCCCGAGCACGTCGGGCCGCCATTCGGGTGACACCTCCGACGCCTCCATGCCGCCCAGTGTACGGTGCGGCATGGAGGCGTGGGTGTGGGGTGAAGCGTGCGCGACCGAGCCACAGGCTTGAGAGGCCCCGCTCAGCAGCACGGCTCAGCGCAGTGTGACCTGGGCCGCTTCCGCCCGCACCGAGATCACGTGCTTCGATTCCTGGTCAACGGTCAAGCGGTTGTCGATCTTGCCGAGCTCAGACTGCTCGTCGACGCGGTAGTCGCCGGCTGGCAGGCGCAGTACTGCGCTTCCGGTGCTGGCTTCGACATCGACGCGATTCGGCAGCGTTCCGGTGAGCTCGAGCTTCGCAGAACCGGCTTCGACGCCGAGGTCGAGCGTCGCGACGTCCGCGAGAGCAACGTCTGCCTTCCCAGCTTCGAGATCAAGCGAGAGCGAGCGAGCGCTGCCGTCAAGCCGCAGTTCTCCCGCTTCGACATCGACATCGAACCCGCGGTAGGTACCGTTGGCGGTCAAGGTGCCACCCTGCAGCGATGCCTCGACGTTGAGGCTCTGCTCATCATCCATCCACTGCGGCAAGGTCAGTGTTGCGGTCGCGCCGCCAAACCCGCCGGATCCGCAATTGACGAAGCAGCCGGAGACGAGCCCGCGATCCGGCGTCTCCACGGTGAGTTCCGTGCCTTTGACCCCGAGCACCCATGCATCGGCCCGCGGGCCCGACACCTCGAGCTGCGCCTCGGCGACGTCAGCGAATTGCAATGTGAATGCCGCCGCCTCGATGTCGAGATCAAGCGAGGTGACCTCCGTCACGTCAACGGTCTGCGTCACCTGCCCATCTGCGTCGCTCATCGTCGTGGCGCCGGATCCTTCGGTGCCCAGGGTCTCGTCGAAATCGCCGCCATCAACGAGCGATTCGACCATGCTGAAGCGATCTGGCGCGAGCACTGCATAGGCGGCCGAAGCCCCCACGCCGAGCAGCACGAGACCACCGACTGCAGCAGTCACAGCGACGATCGTCGCCGTCGCGGTGACGGTTTTCGCCGCGCCTGGGCGCGCACCCGGCTGCGCACCCGGTGCTGCCGCGGCGGGCATCTGAGGCTGGGGTGCCGGCTGCGCTGATGGTTGTGGCGTGTGCTCCGGCGGGTTCTGGGGTGAGTACTGATCGGTCATGCGGGGGCTCCCGTCTGCGGGTTCTGTGATGACGTGTCGTTGGGCTGACCGGTGGCGGCGCCGTAGCTTTCGAAATGAGCGATGGCGGCGAGCACCCGTCGATTGCCGCCCTCGTCGGGTTCGAGCCCGAGCTTCTGGAAGATCGCCGTGATGTGTTTCTCGACACTGGCTTCCGAGAGGAACAGCAGCGATGCGATCGCCTGGTTCGAACGCCCCTCGGCCAGCGCGGCGAGCACGGTGCGCTCCCGTTCCGTCAAAGCCCGCATGCGATCATCTCGCGAACGACGAGTGAGGAGTTGCGCCACCACTTCAGGGTCGAGCACTGTGGCACCATCGGCGATGCGCTGCACCGAGTCGATGAACTCCCCCACGTCGGCGACGCGATCCTTCAGCAGATAGCCAAAGGCCCCGCCCTGCGCCGCGATCAACTCGCTTGCGTAGCGCTCCTCCACGTACTGCGAGAGTACGAGCACCGGCAGCCCCGGTCGCGTGCGGCGCAGCTCAAGCGCCGCGAGAATCCCCTCGTCGGTAAATGTCGGCGGCAGCCGCACGTCGAGAATGCAGAGTTCAGGATCGGCCTGTGCCACTGCGGCCATGAGCGTCGTCGCATCAGGAAGCGCCGAAACGACCTCGTGCCCTCCGTGTTCGAGCAGTCGTACGAGCCCTTCGCGCAGCAGTACGGAATCTTCGCAGATCAGGATGCGCATGGGACACTCACCTCCAGTGCGGTCGGCCCGCCCTGCGGGCTTTCGAGTCGAGCGGTGCCGCCGGCGGCCAGCACGCGGTTCATGATGCCGTCGAGGCCACCGCCGGGCGTCACCTGTGCGCCGCCGATGCCGTTGTCTTCGACGCGTGCCCACAGTTGCGGGCTCGCGGGGTCGTCGGCGCGCACACGCACGAGCACGCGCGCCTCACTGGCTCGTGAGTGCTTCGCAGCGTTGGTCAGTGACTCTGCGATCGCGAAGTACACCGCAGCCTCGGCGTCACGACTGAACCGTTCGACGAGGCGCACGTCGAGGTGCACCGGAATGTGCGACCGCGCGGCGAGCGCGGAAAGCGCAGCGTCGAGCCCTCGATCGTCGAGCACCGACGCATAGATCCCCCGCGCCAGCTGGCGCAGCTCGGTGATCGCCGCTTTGGTCGAGGTGTGCGCCTCGGCGACGAGCAGCTTCGCCGCGGCCGGGTCGCTTTCGATCTTCTCCTGCGCAAGACCCAGTGTCATTCCCACGGATACAAGCCGCGGTTGCACGCCGTCATGCAGATCGCGCTCGATGCGTGTGCGCTCGACGTCTGCGGCACGAACCGCGCCCTCGCGCTGTTGCTGTGAGACGCGAGCTTGTTCAACGAGCGCCTCATCTGTGACCCCGGCTCCGATGATCGCGATCGACACGATGCGGTGCAGCAGCACGATGCCGAGGATTGCTGCGGCACTGAGCAGCATGCCGACGACCCCGGGCTGCCACCAGATCGAGAACGTGCGAAAGACCGACAGCAGTGCGTGCACGAACCCCTGAACGAGCGCCAAGACCGCAACACCCATGGCGCTCGAGATCGCGAAATTTGCGAACGATCGCCACATGCGCCCATCAATGGATTGCCGCAGTACCGATCCGAACCAGGCACCGAACCCGTGTCCGCGAAGGGGCTGCCACGTCGGTGCAATCACGGGAATTCGGTAGAGCCCACCCACACGTGCAGTTTCGAACCACGCGATGCCGAAGAGGGCGTACACCAGCGCGACCAGCAGAATCAGGCCGATACCGATGATCAGCATGCCGATGCCGGTACCGATCATCGTGAGCAGGAGGAGCGTGACGGTGAAGCCGACCATACCGAGCGCGGCAAGATGCAACGCGGTGAGCGCGAGACGGTAGGGAGGCCTCACTGAGCGCGAGACGGGAGAACTGGTCATGCTCCTACGGTAGAGCGTGCGTCAGACACCCGGGCAGCCGGGCAGCCCGAGACTCGTATTCGGGTTTTCCCGAATCCACCTGCGATGACCGCACTCGCGTGGGCTGCGGTCGCCGCTCAAGAACCAGTCACGCGCCGTGATGCGACGACATCGATCACACATGCGGCGCACCCCAGCACGAGCGCGGCACCGATGGCGAGGTCGAGCGGTTCGCCCAGCATCGCCCACGACCCGATCGCCGCGAGTGCCGGGATGATGGCGAACACGATCGATGCCCGACGTGCACCGGCTCGTCCGATATAGGCCGCGTATGCCGTGGTGCCCAGAAGTCCCACAATCGTCACTGCGGCGAGCAGCACCCACGTGGTCGCACCGGGTGCCACATATTCGTCATTCATGAGGAGCAGGACACCGGCGAATGGCAGCGAGGCAGTCACTCCGATCGCCGTGAACGACACCGGTGACACGCCCTGGAGCGTTCTCCCCTGCCAGACCGAGCCGACCGCAAGACCGACGAGCGCGATCAGCGCCGCGAAGACTCCGCTGCCGAGCGATGGATCTCGCAAAATCCGCGGCAAGCAGGCCAGCACTACCGCAACCATCGCGATCGCAACCGCCAGGTAGACGAGCGCGGGTTCCCGGCGCCGACTGATCACACCGCTCAGGATCGTCACGAGTACCGGGTTCATCGCGATCATCAACGCGGTCACCCCTGCCCCCACGCCATGACTCATCGCCCAGTACGCCCCGAGAAACTGGGCGCCCTGCACCAAGACGCCGGCGCCGGCCGCGTGCCACCATGTGCTCCCCTGCGGGAGCGCACTGCGGAGTGCTGCGACTGCGACCCAGGCGATGACCGCCGTCGCGCCGAAACGGAGCAGTATCAGCAGAAACGGGCTCATTCCACGTAATGCCAGAGCACCCAGCGGATAGTTCAGCGCGATCAGTACCGCGGTGGTGCCGAAGAGCAGGGAGGAATTCGCACGCATGCTTCTAGCTTGTCGCTCGTGCTCGCCCCGCAGGAAACCGGGAACGGCGTGTATCGAGCACTTCACTGGTAAATCAGAAAAGCCGGCCCGCGAGGGGCCGGCTTTCGAAGTGGTGGATCCTGGGAGAATCGAACTCCCGACATCCTGCTTGCAAAGCAGGCACTCTACCAACTGAGTTAAGGACCCGAGTGAGTGAACACTCATTGTCTCTGGCCTGTGACCATGACAACTCGCACTACTTTACTCGATCTATCCAGCCAATGCAAAAGCGGCCGGTTCGGCGTGGCGCGTGACGCACGGTCTCGCTCGTGCGCGGCCCGGAAAGCACGAAATCCCCGCTCACTGAGCGGGGATTTCGTGTGGTGTTGGTGGGGCTACCAGGACTTGAACCTGGGACCTCTTCATTATCAGTGAAGCGCTCTAACCACCTGAGCTATAGCCCCTCGACCAAGCAATGACTCTACCTGAACTCCAGGCAAATCCGAAATCGACCTGGAATACCGGGCGTGGCCCGACCCGATTTGGGTCGGGCGTCACGACTCAGTTGCTCGTGAATCCGAGCTGGAACCCACCGAGCACGCGCACCAGCAGGTTGTAGACGAGCGAGCCGACCGCGCCGAGTGCCGTTCCCACAATGATGTTGAGAATGCCCACTACGACGGAGAAACCCAGTACCTGAGGCAGACCGATGATCTTCATCAGGCTGTTCTCTTCACCGACGATGTCCATGAAGAGCTCGTCGACCTGCGCGAACACGCCTGTCTGCAGCAGCACTGTATAGATCAGCACCGTCGCGACAACGCTCACGATGGCGAAACAGATCGCCACCAGGAAGGAGAACTTCACAGCCGACCAGAAGTCGACATAGACGAGCTTCAGCCGAACCTGCTTCGCCGGCGCCTTCTTACGGGTCTTTTTCGCCAGTTTGTCGGCGACAGTGTTACTCATTCAGGTCTTCCTCATTTTCCGCGTTCTCGGACCCGGGGGCCCCGGACTCGTCGTCGTCGAGCCCACGCTCCGAATTGCGCGCGATGCCAATGATACGGTCCTGCTCTGGGAATCGCGCGAAGACGACGCCCATCGTATTTCGGCCCTTCGCGGGAACTTCGGCAACGCTTGAGCGCACTACCTTACCGCTCGCCAGCACCGCGAGCACCTCGTCCGTGGCCTCGACGATCAGCGAACCGACCAGGTCACCACGATTCTCATCGAGTTTGGCGACCTTGATGCCGTATCCGCCTCGCTGCTGCACGCGATACTCGTCGACGGCGGTGCGTTTCGCATATCCGCCTTCGGTGACCACGAAGACGAATCCCCCGGTCTCATCGATGCGCGAAGCTGCGAGCAGCGCGTCGCCCTCGCGGAAGTTCATGCCACGCACGCCACTGGTCGAACGCCCCATCGGGCGGAGAGCCTGATCAGAAGCGGTAAATCGCACGGACATTCCCTGCTTCGACACGAGCAACACGTCATCACTCGACTCGGCAATCAGTGCAGAGACGAGCTCATCGCCGTCGCGCAGCTTGATCGCGATGATGCCGCCCGTTCGATTCGTGTCGTACTCGGTGAGCGCAGTCTTCTTGACAAGACCATCGCGTGTTGCGAGGACCAGGTACCCCGCTGCGGCGAAATCGCGGACATCTAGAATCTGCGTGACCGACTCGTCTGGTGCGAGCGCGAGCAGGTTCGCCAGGTGCTGGCCCTTCGCGTCGCGGCCGCCCTCAGGGATCTCGTAGGTCTTCGCGCGGTACACCCGGCCGGTGTTGGTGAAGAAGAGCAGCCAGTGGTGCGTCGTCGTAACGAAGAAGTGCTCAACGATGTCGTCAGCACGCAGTTGCGCACCCTTGACACCCTTGCCCCCGCGGTGCTGCGAACGGTAGTTGTCGATACGGGTGCGCTTAACGTAGCCACCTCGTGTGACCGTGACGACCATCTCCTCTTCAGGGATGAGGTCTTCCATCGACATGTCACCGTCGTAGCCGTGCATGATCGCGGTACGTCGTTCGTCTCCGAACTTCGCGACGATCTCGCCGAGCTCTTCGATCACGATCGCACGCTGTTGCGCGGGCGACGCGAGAATGCCCTGGAACTCGGCGATTTGCGCCTCGAGCTTGGCAGCGAGTTCCAGAATTTTCTGGCGTTCCAGTGCGGCGAGGCGTCGCAGCTGCAGACCGAGGATCGCGTCTGCCTGGATCTGATCGACGTCGAGCAGCGACATGAGCCCCTCACGGGCCTCATCGACTGTCGGGGAGCGACGAATGAGTGCGATGACCTCATCGAGTGCATCGAGAGCTTTGAGGTAGCCGCGCTGGATGTGCGCCTCGGCTTCAGCCTTCTTGAGGCGGTATTCGGTACGCCGAACGATCACTTCGATCTGGTGCTTCGCCCATGCCGAGATGAATCCGTCGATGGCGAGCGTGCGCGGCACACCATCGACGATGGCCAGCATGTTCGCTCCGAAGTTCTCCTGGAGCTGCGTGTGCTTGTACAGGTTGTTCAGCACAACCTTGGCGATGGCGTCGCGCTTGAGCACGACGACCAGACGCTGACCGGTACGGCCACTCGACTCATCGCGGATATCCGCGATGCCCTGAACCTTGTTGTCCTTGACCAGATCTGCGATCTTGACGGCAAGATTGTCGGGGTTCACCTGGTACGGCAATTCGGTGACGACCAGGCACGTACGGCCCTGGATCTCCTCGATGTTGACCACCGCACGCATCGTGATGGAGCCTCGGCCCGTGCGATATGCCTCGCGGATTCCCTTGGTGCCGAGAATCTGAGCCCCGGTCGGGAAGTCGGGCCCGTGAACGCGCTCAATCAGAGCCTCGAGCAGTTCTTCACGGGTCGCGTCGGGGTGCTCCAGGTGCCAAATCGCGCCTTCGGAAACCTCTCGGAGGTTGTGCGGCGGAATGTTGGTGGCCATACCGACGGCGATGCCGACGGAGCCATTGACGAGCAGATTCGGGAACCGAGCGGTCAGAACCGTCGGTTCCTGGGTGCGGCCATCGTAGTTGTCCTGGAAATTGACCGTTTCCTCGTCGATGTCGCGCACCATCTCCATGGCGAGCGGGGACATCTTGGTTTCGGTGTATCGGTGCGCAGCCGCGCCGTCGTTACCGGGTGAGCCGAAGTTGCCCTGTCCCAGTGCGAGGGGATAGCGCAGCGTCCACGGCTGCACGAGACGCACCAGCGAGTCGTACACTGCCCCGTCGCCGTGCGGGTGGAACTGTCCCATGACATCGCCGATGACACGGGTGCACTTCGAGAATGCCTTATCGGGCCGGTACCCTCCGTCGTACATCGTGTAGATCACACGGCGGTGCACAGGCTTGAGGCCATCCCTGACATCAGGGAGCGCTCGACCCACGATG
Organism: Leucobacter japonicus; assembly: GCF_001273855.1. Lineage (NCBI taxonomy): Bacteria > Bacillati > Actinomycetota > Actinomycetes > Micrococcales > Microbacteriaceae > Leucobacter > Leucobacter japonicus. The sequence continues at coordinate 34,135 of NZ_JHBX01000079.1, forward strand.
ACACTCATCGCGTAATCGAGGTAAGACCGCTGCATCTCGAGTTGCAGGTCGACCTGGTCGATCTTGCCGTGGACGGCGGTTTCCCGCTCCTCGATCTCGTCGGCCGCGGTTTCGGGGGTCTGATTCTCAGATGTCAAGGAAGCGCACGTCCTTCGCGTTCTGCTGAATGAAGCTGCGTCGCGCCTCGACATCTTCGCCCATGAGCGTGGCAAAGATTTCGTCTGCGGCCGCAGCGTCTTCCATCGTGACCTGCAGCAGCGTGCGGGTCTCGGGGTTCATCGTGGTCTCCCACAGTTCTTCATGGTTCATCTCGCCGAGGCCCTTGTAGCGCTGGACACCGCTCTCCTTGAGCAGTCGGCGTCCGCTTTCGGCACCCGCAGCCAGGCTCACGTCACGCTCTCTGTCGCTGTAGACATATTCGTGCTCGGCGTTCGCCCACTTGATGCGATAGAGCGGCGGCTGGGCAAGGTAGACATAGCCGAGATCGATCAACGGACGCATGTACCGGAACAGCAAGGTGAGCAACAACGTGGTGATGTGCTGCCCGTCCACATCGGCGTCGGCCATGAGCACGATCTTGTGATAGCGCGCCTTGTCAGGTGTGAACTCTTCACCGATTCCTGCACCGAAAGCGGTAATCATCGCTTGGACCTCAGCGTTGTTGAGCGCCCGGTCGAGCCGTGCCTTTTCAACGTTGAGAATCTTTCCACGGAGAGGCAGGATCGCCTGCGTGTGCGGGTTGCGCCCGGTCTTGGCGGATCCGCCTGCCGAATCGCCCTCGACGATGAAGATCTCTGACACCGAAGGGTCCTTGCTCGTGCAGTCCGCGAGCTTGCCCGGCATGCCACCGGACTCGAGCAGTCCCTTGCGTCGGGCCGTCTCGCGCGCTTTACGCGCCGCAAGACGTGCGGTGGCCGCTTGAATGGACTTCCTGATGATGTCTTTGGCGGGCCCGGGGTTGCGCTCGAACCAATCTCCGAGCTGATCGCCGACCACCTTCTGCACGAAGGCCTTGGCTTCAGTGTTGCCCAGCTTGGTCTTGGTCTGGCCCTCGAACTGCGGCTCCCCCAGTTTGACGGAGATGACCGCGGTGAGCCCCTCACGCACATCGTCACCGGAGAGATTGTCGTCTTTCTCTCGGAGGATGTTCTTCTCACGCGCATAGCGGTTGACCAGCGTCGTCAGCGCGGCACGGAACCCCTCTTCGTGGGTGCCACCCTCGTGCGTATTAATCGTGTTGGCATACGTATGCACACTTTCGGTGTAGGCCGTCGTCCACTGCATCGCGATCTCAGCTGCGATCTGACGGTCGGTGTCTTCGGCTTCGAAAGCGATGATCTCGTCGTTGACCAGCTCAGCGCGCTTCGCTGCGTTGAGGTGCTGTACGTAGTCTTGAATGCCATTCTCGTACATGAACTCATCATGCGGAGCCGGCGCGGCAACGAGCTCTCCGGCCTCATTCTCGACCATCTCTTGCTCGCGCAAGTCGGTGAGCGCAATGCGGAGGCCTTTGTTCAAGAAGGCCATCTGCTGGAATCGAGTACGGAGGGTCTGATAGTCGAACTCGACCGTCTCAAAGATCTCTGCACTCGGCCAGAATGTGATGGTCGTGCCGGTCTCTTCCGTCGCCTCACCTGGCGCCAACGGCGCATCCGGGACACTTCCGGTGAACGACATGTTCCACGTGAAACCTTGGCGCTTGACGGCCACAGTGAAACGGCTCGACAGGGCATTCACCACGGATGAGCCGACACCGTGTAGGCCGCCCGACACCGCATATCCCCCGCCGCCGAACTTGCCGCCCGCGTGGAGAACGGTGAGCACGACCTCAACCGTGGATTTTCCCTCGGTAGGGTGCTCATCAACGGGGATGCCGCGCCCGTTATCGATGACACGAACCCCACCATCTGCGAGAATGGTGACGTCAATGGTGTCGCAGTATCCTGCAAGCGCCTCGTCAACGGAGTTGTCGACGATCTCATATACCAGATGGTGGAGTCCTCGAGGCCCGGTTGAACCGATGTACATGCCAGGCCGCTTGCGAACCGCCTCAAGACCTTCGAGCACCTGAATCGCTCCGGCACCGTATTCTTCTGCAGCGGCGGCCTGTTCTGAACTCATACTTTGAAAGATCCTTCTCTGGGCGTCTCAGGGCGCGATCGAGCCCTGGATACTTCCGCACACCAGCTTACCAAGAAAGCACTCTCTAAAGGGGCGCCACGGCCCGTTATGGCGCAATTAAGAGAGGGGATCGTCCCCACCTGCACAATCAGTCGCCACAATGCACGCACGAATAGCCTCGTACCGAACGTCTCGGGCGTCCTCTACCCATAGGTGTCGCGTGGTCCACGCCCCGGAACCGTACGCGGCCCATGGCGCCATGACGGCGCGCCTGGTGCGAGAAAGCGCAAGTCGCTGATCTCTGAGTCGGGGTACTCCAGGAGCAGACGCGTCAGCATTTCAGCTCGGAGTCGTCTCAGTTCTGTCGCCCAGGTGGTCGAGTTGCATTGAATCTGCAGCACACCGTGACTGATGCCGATGACTTCAGTGTGCTCCGCAGTCGCCTCCCCCACAAAATCGGACCACTCCCCGATCACGCGGGCTTGCTCGAGCTCAACATTCCAGCCCATCTCGACGGACATCGTCACCAGTACATCCGATAGCGTGCGCGGATCGCGACCGAAACCGAAGGGGCTCCCTCCCAGAGCGTCTGACTGTCCCGATACACGGCGTCGACGCTGCGGTACACCTCGCCACACCGACTTCGCCCGCAAATATGCGTCAGTCGCGAAAGGAACGTCAGGTGCCTCACGCATGCTGATCAGTATCCTGATCAGATTCGACGGGTACGATCTCCCCACCCTCGATGTGCGTTCGGAACCACTGCAAATCCTGTGGAACGTCGGATTCAACCGCCGCAGTCACAATCACCTGCTCATACTCCCCGACTGCTGCCATGAGGCGGGTACGACGAGACGCATCAAGTTCCGCAAAAACATCATCCAAGATAATGACTGGGTCGCCGGCGGTGGACTCGGTCCGTAGGAGTTCCGCGAGCGAAAGCTTGAGTGAAAGTGCGTACGACCAAGATTCACCATGGCTGGCGTAGCCTTTGACGGGTAGCTGATTGAGTGTGCACACCAGGTCATCACGATGCGGACCAATGAGCGTGACACCGCGGTCAATTTCTTTCACCCGAACGAGATCCAACGCCTCGCGGAACTCTTCACCCAACGTTTCACGTGAAACGCTGGCACTATCGAGCATCGACGAGGTTTCACGTGAAACACGATCCGAGCGAAGGGTGTCGCGCATGGATTCCTGCATCGACAAGCCAGGGGCGTGATCTGCACCAACAAGCGCCTCGTATCCCAGCTGCAATGGCGGAGTGAGATCACGAAGCAGCTCACGTCGCGCGAGCATGATCTGCGAACCGAGCTCGATGAGCTGTGCGTCCCAAATCGGAAGGGTGCTCTCGATCGCACGAAGCGAGCCACGGCTCGACTTGAGTAACGATGTACGTTGCCGAACTACCTTTTCATAGTCAGCCAGCACACTTACGGCCATCGGATGGCGTGCAACCAGTGCGTCATCGAGGAATCGGCGACGTCCTGAGGGCTCTCCACGAACGATAATGAGGTCTTCGGGGGCGAATGCCACCGAAGAAAACCACCGAGTCACCTCGCGCGGACGAACCGAGTTGCGGTTCACCTGGGCACGATTTGCGCGATCACGATTGACCTGCACCTCGAGCAACACATCGCGTTCACCCGCTTGGAGTCGCATACGCGCAACTGCGGCGTCTGCGCCAGCTCGAACGAGTGCTGCGTCACCCGTCACTCGGTGCGAGCGTAGAGAAGCGAAGTATCCAATCGCTTCGACGAGATTCGTTTTTCCCTGCCCATTGCGACCGATCAGAAGATTTGGGCCAGCATGCAGGGTCAGTTCTGCTTCCTCGTAGTTGCGGAAGTCTCTCAGCGATAGATGCGCGACACGCATCTATCGCCTATCGAAGGAGCAGGTTCGGCTGCAACAGGTAGCGGAAGCTCTCTTCATCAGCATCTTCCTTGCTCCGCTGGCTGGTAATCAACACAGGCCCCGGCTTCCCCGGATTGTCCGTGCGGGTGAAGGCCACTCGAGCGAATTCTGCGTGCGTCGAGCGAAGTCCATCGAGCAAGAACTGCGGCTTCAGCGAGACCACCATCTCTTCGCCGACCAGATGTGCGTCCACTGTCTCCACAGCCTGTGCCGACTCGGTGCCCGCGGCCTCGAGCGTCACCGTGCCTTCTGCGAACGAGAAGCGCAGCGCTGCTTCGCGTTCAAGGACCAATCCCACGCGGCCGACGGCTTCAACGAGCTCAGAAGTGCTGATCACCGCATAATTATCAACGCTCTCCGGGAACAAGCGCCCGACCGGGGGGTAGTTCCCCTTGATCAACAATGAGGTCACCGTCTTGGTACCGCCGGTGAATGCAATGAGTTCACGATCGGCATCCTTGATGATGGTGACCTGCACCACGCCGTCCCCCGAGAAGGTCTTGCCGACCTCGGTCACGATCTTCGAGGGGACCAGGGCCGTCAGTGACTCCTGAGCATCGCGGTGCTCCCAATCGATGCTGCGCGTTGCAACGCGGTAACGATCTGTAGCGGTCAGCGTCAGCGAGTTCTCGTTAATCTCGAACTGCACGCCAGTGATCACCGGAGTGACATCGTCCTTCGACGCAGCCAGCGATACCTGAGCGATAGCGTCTGAGAACACATCTGCGGGAACGGACCCGGACACCTCATCGATGCGGGGCACCTGCGGGTACTCTTCGACGGGCATCGCCGGCAGGCTGAATGACGCTGAGCCGCAACGAACTTCGACACGGCTATCGATCAGCGTGACCTCGACGTCAGAGTGGGGAAGACGCTGAGCGATTTCACCGAGCAATCGACCGGAAACCAGAGCGCGACCCGCATCTGCGACCACAGCGGTAATCGATGTACGCGCGGAGACCTCATAGTCGAACGATGAGACTGTCAACTGGTCGCCATCGGCTTCAATCAGCGCACCGCTCAGCAATGGCTGTGTCGGGCGTTGGGGAAGCAGCTTGACAGCGAACGATACGGCTTCGCTGAACACGTCACGATTGACGGTGAAACGCATCTGACTTCCCTCCGCACGCGAACTGGGTCGCGTATCTGTTCCGGTTCACAATCTTTGCATACTCCGTAGGGGCGAGCATTCTTGTGAAGCCATACACCGCGGAAGTCGTTCGCGTGATCGAGTGCCCGTTAAAAATGAGAGGGATGTTAACAGTGTTAACGTCTGTGGATTGTGTGGATAACTCGAGACATCGCAACTCTAGGCAGGGAACTACACGCTTGTAGCTTGTGGAGGAGCGGTGCATAGATCCCGATCCTTGAGATTTTCCAGCAACCGGCCCGATCTGCTCGACTCACAGGTCCGGCGAATTCATGCACAAAAATTGTCGAGTTCTCCCCAACTATCCACATGTGAATGAATTCTTGTGGATAACTTCCCTACCGCGTGCCTTGCTTGATGCGGGTGGTCAATTCGGTCACCTGGTTGTAGATCGAACGCCGTTCAGCGATGAGCTGCGAGATCTTCTTGTGCGCGTACATCACCGTCGTGTGATCACGTCCACCGAAGAGTTGGCCAATCTTGGGCAACGACAGCGGGGTCAACTCGCGGCACAGGTACATTGCGATCTGACGCGAGGTTGCGATCTGCTGCGCACGCGTCGGTCCGTACAGGTCATCGACCGAGAGATCGAAATACTCGGCGGTCTTATTGATGATGTCGGAAGGCTGAACCTCGTTGTCGGCATCGAGGGTGATCAAATCCTTCAGCACGGTATGCACCAACTGCATATCGATGCGTTGCTGGTTGAGGCTCGCATAGGCGGTGACGCGGATCAACGTGCCCTCAAGCTCGCGAATATTCGATGAGAACTTGCTGGCGATGAACTCGAGGATGCTGTAGTCGATCTCGAGATTCTCACGCTCCGCCTTCTTCCGAAGAATGGCGATACGCGTCTCAAGGTCGGGAACCTGAATATCGGTCAGGAGGCCCCACTCGAAGCGCGAGAGCATGCGCTCTTCGAACCCGCGCAGCTGCTTCGGCTGCACATCGCTCGTGATGACCACCTGCTTGTTGTGGTCGTGAAGGGTGTTGAACGTGTGGAAGAAAGCCTCTTGGGTCTCAACCTTGTCTTCGAGGAACTGGATGTCGTCGACGAGCAGAATGTCGACGCTGCGATACCGCGCATGAAACGCCGCGCCCTGGTTGTTGGCGATCGAGTTGATGAAATCGTTTGTGAAGTCTTCAGAACTCACATAACGAACACGCACATCCGGGAACAGCTCACGCGCATAGTGTCCGATGGCGTGCAGCAGGTGGGTCTTCCCCAAACCGGAATCCCCGTAGATGAAGAGGGGGTTGTACGCGCGGGCCGGAGCTTCGGCGACCGCGACTGCGGCGGCGTGTGCGAAGCGATTGGACTGGCCGATCACGAAGCTGTCGAATCGATACTTCTCATTGAGCCGGCTGTCGAGCACTTCATCCACACCGTGGCGTCGGCGAGGCTCAGCAACTGGACGTGATGATTCAGCCCGACTCGGTTCGAATCCTCCGAAGCCCCCATCGAAATCTGGCATGGGCTCCGGCGTCGGTGCGACCCGAGGCTCGGGCGACGGTTCCGGATCAATATCAGGATGTGCGTCTTCATCGACGATCACCACGAAGTTTTCGATCTCACGAGCCTCAGGAATGTTCGCAATGGCCGTCATGATCGCCGGGCGCAAGCGGTTCTCCAGGAGCTTCAAGGTGAAATCCAGCTGGACCGCGAGATACAGCGTCCCCGCTGCGATACCACGGGGAAGCGCCAGCGCAAGCTGCGCTCCCACGGCGGGGCCCACTGCCGGATCCCCCATCACCGCCTGAGTGACTCGTTCCCAGACTTCCTGAAGCTCGTCCTCGGTCACGTGACTCCTGCCTCAAAATTCTTCCGAACGGAACCTGGTTATACCCAGGCTTATCCACAGCCAATCGGACAGAGTTTCGCGGAAATACAGCAGACTGCAGCCGTGTGGAAATGCTTGCGCCAACGTTAGTCACAGATTTGTCCACAGGCAAGTCCACCGGTCAAAGTTGCACGATTTCACCGCAGTTGGTGCTGGAGCGTAGGAGAACATGCCGCACGATACGCTTGACAACTTTGACGGAACGGCATGAAGCGCGTAGAGTAAAGACCTTGTATGGGTAGCTCGTAACACGCGAGCGCGTAGTCGTATGCCCACCGACGAACAACATTCATCGGTGAACGTGCGAACGCGAGCTGCCAACATCCGACTTCCTCGACGCTCAGACGCTCGGGGATCTATTCCATAAGTCACGGAGCCTTCACTATGAGCAAGCGTACCTTCCAGCCCAACAACCGCCGCCGCGCAAAGGTGCACGGTTTCCGTGCCCGTATGCGCACTCGCGCCGGCCGCGCCATCGTTGCAGCTCGTCGCGGCAAGGGCCGCTCGAAGCTCACCGCGTAATTTCTGCACCCCGAACTCGATCATGCCCGCAAGGCGCAATCGTGTCACCCGGGGTGAGGACTACCGGCGCACTCTTCGTGCCGGCCGCCGCGTGGGTGGTGCACTGTGCATCACCCACGCGGTTTTGCGTTCAGGTGAAGACACCCCAGCGAGGTATGGCTTCATCATTTCCAAGGCCGTGGGGAACGCGGTCACGCGAAATCGTGTACGCCGCCGAATGAAAACTGTCGTCGAGCGACAGATCGCCGGCGGGGCCACCGGAATCGATGTCGTCTTTCGTGCGCTCCCTGCGGCAGCGGACGCGAGCTTCGCCGAGCTCGAACACGAGATGACGCGGGCCATCGCTCGGATCACCTCGCCCAAAGAAGCAGCCCGCACATGATCCAAATCGTTCATGAGGTTTGGCTGCTCCCCCGAAATGCGGCGATCGCCTGCATGCACGCGTATCGGCGTCTCGTCTCGCCACTGTACGGCGAAGTGTGCAGGTATTATCCATCGTGTTCCAGATACGCTGTGGAGGCGTATCAACTTCGCGGCTTCACCGTCGGAACCGCGCTCACTGCGTGGCGCTTGCTGCGCTGCAATCCTTTCACCGCCGGCGGCGTCGATGATGTCCCTCCGCGCGCGCATGCACACTACGTGACCAACACCCGCGGCTTCGTCCGCCCCATCGAGCGAAAGGCTTAACCCGGTGGACTTCTTCGAAACAATTCTCTGGCCGCTTCGCTGGCTCGTCGAGCTCGTGCTCGCGGTCTGGCATCAGGCGTTCACGTGGATCGGTATGGATCCCGAATCCGGGCTCACCTGGGTGCTCTCGATCATCGGACTCGTCGTCGTGGTGCGTTCGGCACTCATCCCGGTGACCGTGCGACAGATCAAGTCGCAGCGTCGCATGATGGATCTTGCCCCGGAGATGAAGAAGATCCAGGACAAGTACAAGGGCAAGAAAGATCAGTTCTCTCGCGAAGCCATGAGCCGCGAGACGATGGCGCTGTACAAGAAGCACGGCACGAACCCGTTCTCTTCGTGCTTGCCGATCCTGATTCAGATGCCCGTCTTCTTCTCGCTCTTCTACGTGTTGCGCCACGCGGCCGACAACTCGGTGGGCATCGGCTTCATGACCAAGGAGCTCACGAACAACTTCAACGCGGCGTCGCTGTTCGGCGCACCGTTGAAGATGACCTTTACCCAGGGCTGGGAATCTGGCAACTGGACCGTGGTCGTGCTGCTCGGCATCAACGTCATCTTGATGATCGGCTCGCAGTTCTTCACCCAGCTGCAGATCATGTCGAAGAACGTCTCGGATGAGACGAAGAACTCGCCGATGTACCGCCAGCAGCGCATCCTGCTGTACATCATCCCGTTCGCCTTCCTCTTCTCGGGCGTCGCATTCCCCCTCGCGCTCAACGTGTACTGGTTCACCTCCAACCTGTGGACGATGGCGCAGCAGTTCATCGTCATCCGCAACATGCCGACTCCCGGCAGCGATGCGTGGCGTGAACGTCAGGCGCGACTGAAGGCCAAGGGAAAGCTCACCGACGACGAGAAGCGCGCCCAGGCGCGCGGCGAAGAGATCATCGCTCTCCCGGAGGGCCAGCGTCAGCAGCCCCTGAGCTCCAAGCGTGCGAAGAAGAAGGGCAAGTAGCGTGACCGCTGAAACGACGACTCCCGAGTCGGAGACCGAAGAGCTGAGCCTGGCCGATCTCGAGTCAGACGGTGACCTTGCCGCCGACTACATCGAGGGCCTGCTCGATATCGCCGACCTTGACGGAGATATCGACATCGACGTTGCCAATGGTCGTGCCTACGTTTCGGTGACGGGCGGCGGCGCGGATCTCGATCGGATCGCCGGCCCGGATGCGGTTCAGGCACTGCAGGACCTGACGCGACTCGCCGTGCAGGCCAAGACCGGCCGATTCTCTCGGCTCATCGTCGATGTCGGTGGATCGCGCGACGCCCGAGCCATCGAGCTCAAGCGCATGGTCGATGGTGCAGTCGCTCAGATCGTTGCCGGGCGCAGCACTGTTGAACTTGAACCCATGTCATCGTACGAGCGGAAGCTCGTGCACGACGAGGTCGCATCACGCGGCTACCACTCCGAGTCGCGCGGTGAAGGCCGCGATCGCCGACTCGTGATCAGCGCCGCCTGAATTCGCACTCGTTTCACGTGAAACTCCGGGAGGAGCCCCATGTCCGGTGACGTGGTCATCGAGCAGGAACCCGCGGCTGCAGCAGAGATTGCCGGAGACCGCATTGAGTTGCTGCGAGCCTTTGCTGCAGATCTCGGTGGGCGAGGTGAAGAGCTGGGCCTCATCGGCCCGCTTGAAGCCCCTCGCCTGTGGACACGTCATCTACTCAACAGTGCCGTGCTCGCACCGCTCATCCGCACTGGAGCACAGGTTGCCGACATCGGCACCGGGGGCGGCATGCCCGGACTGGTACTGGCCATCGTGCGGCCCGATGCACACTTCATCTTCATCGAACCCATGGAGCGTCGCTGCGCCTGGCTGCAGGAACAGATCGACTCCCTCAGGCTGACGAATGCCGAAGTGCGCCGGGGGCGTGCCGAGGAATACCACGATGCGTTCGAGGTCGACCAGATCACGGCGCGTGCGGTCACAGCTCTCCGCAAGCTGGTGCCGTTGACCGCTCCCCTGCTCGTCGACGGCGGGGAGATGCTGTTCCTCAAGGGGGCATCTGTCGAGGCCGAGATCGAGAACGCGGAGAAAGCGCTCCGCAAGTATCGGGTGCGCGACGTTACCGTCGAAGAGCTCGGCGCAGGATTGCTGGCTGAAACGACGCGCGTCTTTCGGGCTAAAATCGTGAGACATGGCTGAAGCGGAGAAATCGCTCGTCGGCGACCACCTCGTCGACAAGATTCGGCGACGGCGCAAACTCGCGGAGACCGTGTCGCCACTTCCCGATGCGACGCGGATCATCACCGTGTCGAACCAGAAGGGTGGCGTCGGAAAGACGACAACGACCGTCAATCTCGCTTCGGCACTCGCACGACGCGGCGCGAATGTGCTCGTGATCGACATGGACCCGCAGGGCAATGCATCCACAGCCCTCGGAGTGCCGCATCGGCCAGAAATCACGAGCATCTATGACGTGTTGCTCGGCGATGACGACATTCCTGATGCCCTGCAACCGACAACGGACCACGAGAATTTGTGGTGCGTTCCGTCCACGATCAACCTTGCGGGTGCCGAGATCGAACTCGTCTCGTTGGTTGCACGTGAACAGCGACTGCGCACGGCACTGCAGAACTTCCTTGAAACCTCGGAGCGCACGTACCACTACGTCTTTATCGATTGCCCGCCGTCACTGGGGCTGCTGACCGTGAACGCATTCGTCGCCGCAGACGAAGTTCTGATTCCCATTCAGACCGAGTACTACGCGCTCGAGGGTCTGAGTCAGTTGCTCGGCAACATCCAGCTGATTCAGAAGCACCTCAATCCGGGGCTGCGCATCTCGACGATTCTGCTCACGATGTACGACGCCCGCACGAATCTCGCTCAGGAGGTCGCCGGGGAAGTGCGGGCCCACTTCCCCGAGCAGGTACTCGGAGCGATCATCCCGAGATCCGTGAGGATCTCGGAGGCTCCGAGCTACGGCCAGACGGTGCACGCCTATGATGCGGCATCGATCGGAGCACTTGCATACCTCGAAGCGGCTGCCGAGATGGCGGACCGCGGAGCAGGCGCGCCGGTGGCAGCTGGCACTCACGAAGACGGAAAGGCGTAACGGAATGGCGACGAAGAAACGAGGCGGCCTCGGGCGCGGTATCGGCGCGCTCATTCCGCAGTCGCCGTCGACGGGCGAACGCCCGGTTGACGTCTTCTTCCCGGCGAGTTCGACGCCGGTCGACGCCGAGAGCACGGCTGCGGCGACCGCACCTCAGGATGTCGCACCGAATGCCGCTGACGAACAGCTGCAAGAGGTGCCCGGTGCCCGCCTGACTCGACTCGATGTCAGCGACATCGTGCCCAATCACGTGCAGCCGCGTACCGAGTTCGACGAGCAGGCGCTCGATGAGCTCACGCACAGCATCCGCGAGTTCGGGGTGTTTCAGCCGATCGTGGTGCGTGCCATTGAGCCGGTGCCCGAGCAGGGGCCGCGATATGAACTCATCATGGGTGAGCGTCGACTCCGTGCGTCGAAGCGCGCTGAACTCGAGACGATTCCCGCGATCGTGCGCAGCACCGCCGATGAGCACATGCTCCGAGATGCGCTGCTCGAGAACCTGCATCGCGCACAGTTGAACCCGCTCGAAGAAGCATCGGCGTACCAGCAGTTGCTCGCCGACTTCGGCATCACCCAGGAGCAGCTCGCCGAGCGCATCGGACGGTCGCGACCGCAGATTTCCAACACGATTCGCCTGTTGCGTCTCCCCGAGACGGTGCAAGCGCGGGTTGCTGCCGGAGTGCTGTCAGCGGGGCACGCTCGAGCGATCCTGTCACTCGATGGCGACATTGATGCCATGCAGCGTCTCGCCGACAAGGTGGTGAACGAGGGCCTGTCTGTGCGCGCCGCGGAGTCTGCCGCAGCTGATGAGCCGAAGCGCCGCGGGCCGAAGGCTCGGGCCGGCGGCGTGCAGGCGCAGCTGGGTGAGATCGCTGATCGTCTCGGTGACCGTTTCAATACGCGAGTCGCGGTGAAGCTCGGTGCGAAGAAGGGGCAGATCGTCATCGACTTCGCCACGATCGCTGATCTGAAGCGCATCCTTTCCGATCTCGGCGACCCGGGGTTCGGCGCATAACGTTCACGAGGGTGCAGCTTCGCACAGCCTCCGGGTGTGTTTGACTGTCGTCATGAGCGAAGATTCCCGAATTGTCACGGCTGAGCGAGTCGTCTCCGCCGATGCCGCTGCACTGTTTGAACTGATCGCCGACCCGTCGCGGCAACCCGAGTGGGATGGCAACGACAACCTCAGCGAGGCCGCAGACGGCCAGCGGGTGCACGGCATCGGCGACGTATTCGTGATGCACAACACTGGCGGTCACGTGCGCGCGAATCATGTGGTCGAGTTCATCGAGGGCCGCCTGATCGCGTGGAAGCCGAGCCCGGTGGGCGAAGCGCAACCCGGGCATCTGTGGCGATGGGAACTCGAACCGGTCGGCGATGGCATGACGCTGGTGCGGCACACCTACGACTGGAGCGGGCTCACCGACGAAAGTCGATTCGAGCGTGCGCGATCCTTCACCGCAGATGCGCTCCGTGCCTCGGTGGATCGTCTGGCCGAGCTCGCAGAGACGATCGTGCACGACTGAGCTGCTCTGAGCGCAGCACCTGCAGAAACGGCTGTGGCCGGGAACCCGATCGGGATCCCGGCCACAGCCGTTACACAGCGCGAGTGCGCTCAGATGATGCCGTTGAGGTGCTCCTCGATCATGGGCTTCGGCATGGCGCCGATGATCTCGCGCACCTCTTCGCCGCCCTTGAAGACCTTCATCGCGGGAATTGAGGTGATGCGGAACTGAGCCGCGAGGTTGGGGTTCTCATCGACATTGAGCTTCGCGATGATGATCTTGCCCTCTTGCTCGGCGGCGATCTGGTCGAGCACCGGCGCGACAGCGCGGCACGGGCCGCACCACTCGGCCCAGAAGTCGACGAGCACGGGCACGTCGCTCTGGAGCACGGCCTGCTCGAAATTCTGCTCGTCTACGGTGATTGCGTTGGACACGATAACTCCTTCTGACAGTTCTGCTGGTTAGACGGCGGCGAGAGCGGTGTGCTCGGCCTGCTCGCGTGCGGCGAGGTAGTGCTCCGCATCGAGCGCGGCGACCGTTCCGGATGCCGCGGCGGTGATGGCTTGGCGGTACGACGGGTCGATGACGTCGCCCGCGGCGAAGACACCGGGCGACGAGGTGCGTGAGGTGCGCCCCTCGACCGCGATGGTGCCGTCTTCCGTGAGATCGAGCTTGCCGTGCACGAGGTGCGTGCGGGGGTCGTTGCCGATCGCGATGAACAAGCCTTCGAGCGCGAGTTCGCTCTCGGTGCCGTCGACGGTGTCGCGCAGGGTGACGCCGCTGAGCTGCTCGTCTCCGTGAATCGCGGCGACCTCGGAGTTCCACACGAACTCGATCTTCTCGTTGTCGAATGCGCGCTGCTGCATGATCTTCGACGCCTTGAGCTCTTCGCGGCGGTGGATCACGTAGACCTTGTCGGCGAAGCGGGTGAGGAACGTGGCTTCTTCCATCGCGGAGTCGCCGCCGCCCACGACCGCGATCGTCTTCTCGCGGAAGAAGAACCCGTCGCAGGTCGCGCACCACGAGACGCCGTGACCGGAGAGGCGATCCTCATCGGAAATGCCGAGCTTGCGGTACGCCGAACCGGTCGCATAGATCACGGTGTGGGCTTCGTGAACGGAACCGTCGCCGGCGGTGACGCGCTTGATCTCGCCGCTGAAGTCGACCTCGGTGATGTCGTCGTAGACGACCTCGGTGCCGAACTTCTCCGCTTGCTCCTGCATCTTCTGCATGAGGTCGGGGCCCTGCACCCCCTCCGGGAAGCCGGGGAAGTTCTCGACCTCGGTGGTGTTCATCAGCTCGCCGCCGATGCCGACGGAACTTGCGAAGAGCACGGGCTGCAGGCCGGCGCGCGCAGCGTAGATTGCGGCGGTGAACCCGGCGGGGCCGGATCCGATGATGATGATCTGGTGCATGAGGCTCCTTGCACACCGGTGACGGAATTCGCGGCCTGGGCCGCTCGGTGGGTACAACCCATCCTAGGCGCGCGGTATTCCTGCCGCCTCGGGGTGCGCTCAGGCGTCACCGGTGGGCGTGGCTGCGGGATCGCCGTGCCAGTCGCGGCGTGCGCGTCGACGGCGGATACTGCGCCAGATGCCGAATCCGAGCAGGGCTGCGGCGAGGATGCCCAGCACCCAGAACGCGATGGTCTCGACACTGCTGCGAATGGTGATCGAGAGCGTTCCGGTGAAGACGGTGTGGGTGCCGTCGACCGTCGAGATGCCGACGACCAGACCTGATTCGCCCGAGGAGACGCGACTGCGCACGGGCACGAGTACCCGTTCATTGGCCTCGGCCGAGACGAGGACGTCGGCAAAGCGTCGCTCGCTCACGGAGAGGGCCGCCGATGCCGGATCGACCTGCACGGTGACGACTGCATCGAACGGGAGTGCGTTCTTGATCTGCACGGGAACTCGCGTGGAGCTACCCACGAGCTGAATGTGCTCCGTGCTGATGGCCTGCACGCCGTCGAGCAATTCGGCATCGCGTGCGCGGAACGTGGCCGCGACATCGGTGAAGTCGACGTCGGTGTCGGCGTACCGAGTGGCGAAGAGTTCGAGGAGTCGGGTGCGCTGGTATCCCGACAGGTACTCGGGGTGCACGAGCACGGCGCCGACTTCGGCGACGGAGGCCTCCCGGTTGGCGGCGGCTCGCAGCTGTTCAAGGCGGTCTTCAGACGGGCCTGATTTGGCGAGGCGTGCGCTGCCGACGGGCTGATCTGCCACGGCGGTCGGTGTCGCCCAGGTGAAGCGGTCGAGCGCATCGAGCAGGGTCGCAGGGTCCGCGGCATCGCCGACGGCACCGCGGTCGAGACCGATGACCACGCCGGTGGAACCGGACTGCGCCTCGATGACCAGCCGTGCGGCGAGGTCGGTGAGCCCGGCTGAGCGCTCGGTCTCTGAGGTACCCGCGAGTGCTCGGCGCGCAGCCGAGTCGAGGCCGGCATCGGTGACGGTTGCTTCCGCGTCGCCGAGTGCGGCACGGGGTCCGCCGGTGCGGGTGACGGCGTCCGAGCTCAACACGAGATTGTTGATGCCACTGCTTTCGAGCAGCTCAAGTGTTTCGGAATCGGCGCGTCCGCCGGCGGGCCACGCGGTTGCGGCGGTTTCTGCGGGCCACTCCAGCAGCTCGGTGAGTTCCGGGAGCGTGACGTCGGGCTCGTCGGCATCGACCGGCGAATTCTCGTCGTCCGCGTTCGCCTCCTCACCTGCATCCGGTGTGGGAGTCGGTGACGGGGTGCTGCTCAGCGAGGGCGTACTCGTGCCGCTGTCGCTGCCCGACGCATCTGATGATTGACCGGAGGAGTCGCCAGAGATATCGGTGCTCACGTCCGGGAAGGTGCCGAATCGCGATACGAAGTCGAGGCTGGTGGGTTCAAGCAGCGAGGTGAACCCGAGGGCCGCCTGAGCAGCGGGGTCGGCATCGGCGAACTGGAGCAGGAACGACGGCAGCGCGGTCGACTCGAGGCGACCCAGTAGCAGCTGCGCACTGCGCGGTGCATCGTCTCCATACGCGCGAATCCCCGCGATGATGCGGGGATCGATCGCGATCGTGGCGCGGTGCGACCGGGCCGCAGTGAGCAGACGATCCCAGTTGCGCGAGAGTTCGTCGAGCTGCTGCCGGGTGGGCAGGGTGCGGATGTCGGAGGGCAGCACGAATGGCACGATGAGGCTCGTGGGCACGGTAGCTTCGCCGGCCCCGCGCCAGACGAGCGGGGTGGTCGCGATGAGGTCGCCCGGTGATTCGGGTTCGCCGTCGTCGAACTCCGCAGGCCCCGATGCTGGAGCCTCGGCGAACGCCAGTGTGCCCTGTACGCGATAGACGCCGGCGTCCGACGACGCGGTGAGCGGCAGCTCGGAGCGCGGCACCGCGATCGTCGTGGTCTGTTCTTCCCCCGCACCCGTCGTGCCGATTTCGGCCGTGCCGATGGCCATGGCAACGCCGGGCGATTCGTCGTCAAGTTCGGTGAGCGCGTCAAGTTCGGTGAGCGCATCGAGATCGGCGAGGGGCCGGGATCCGATGACGAGTGACAGTTGCCCAGCGGGCAGGTCGACCTCACCGGTATTGCGCACGAGCACACTGAACTGCACGTCGTTCGTGCCGGGCTCGAGCACGGTGTCTTGCGGCGCGATGACGAGATCGGCACTCGGCGTCGCAGCGTCTGAAGCCTCGGAACCGGCCTGCTGCTCGGTCTGCCATTCGGCCGGTTGCGCAGCCGCTTCGGGCGATCCGACACGAACCCCAACCGCAGCAGCCGACGCCGCCGTCACCGGAACGGCCCCGAGGAACCCGCCGAGTGCGACTGCGGCGGCGAGTCCCCAGGCGCCGGCGACGCGACGGGAAACTCGGGGCAGAGAAGGCATAGCGCCAAGTGTAGGGAACGGGGTCGTGGAGCGGACCCAGGTACCCTGGTGAGATGCCCTCCCTCGCTGCCTCGATGGACGCCGTGCGCGCCATCGCCGATTCGGCGCCGGTCGCCACGCTGGCCGCGGCATTCGCCGAACGCGGCCACGAATTCGCTCTCGTCGGCGGGCCGGTGCGCGACGCCCTGCTCGGCCGCCCGGTCACCGATCTCGACTTCACGACGTCGGCTCGGCCCGATGAGACGCGCGCCATTCTCGATTTGGTCTCGGGGAATGTGTGGGATGTGGGTCGCGACTTCGGCACCATCGCCGCGAAGGTGCATGGCGAGACCGTTGAGATCACGACCTATCGTGCTGAGATCTACCGCGACGATTCCCGCAAGCCCGACGTGCAATTCGGTGACTCCATCGAGGGTGATCTCGTGCGGCGCGACTTCACGATCAACGCGCTCGCGCTGATGCTGCCGGATCTGCGACTCGTCGACGTCTCCGGTGGTGTTGAGGATCTGCTGGCCGGCACGATCCGCACGCCGGGTGCACCCGAGATCTCGTTCACGGATGATCCGCTGCGCATGCTCCGAGCCGCACGGTTCGCCGCGCAGCTCGGATTCGCGGTCACCCCGGAAACGCAGGCGTCGATGTACGAGCTTGCGGAACGCCTCGACATCATCTCGGCGGAGCGCATCCGTGATGAGTTCGTGAAGCTGCTCTCGGCACCCGACCCGGAACCCGGGATCCGCCTGCTCGTCGAGACCGGCCTCGTCGATCGCTTCCTCCCCGAGCTGACCGCGCTCGTCGAAACGCAAGACGACCACGGCCGCCACAAGGATGTCTACGAGCACAGCCTCACGGTGCTGCGGCAGGCCATCGCGCTCGAGATCGAGCGGCGCGATCCCGAAACGACCGAACCCGACATCGTGCTGCGCATCGCCGCCCTGCTCCACGACATCGGCAAACCCGCGACCCGGCGATTCGAGCGCGGCGGCGTCACCTTCCACCACCACGATGTCGTCGGTTCGAAGCTGGCGAAGAAGCGGCTGCGCGAACTGCGCTTCGACAACGACACCGTGAAGCGCGTCGCCCGACTCGTCGAACTGCACCTGCGGTTCTTCGGGTACAGCGACCAGCAGTGGACCGACTCCGCGGTGCGACGCTACGTGCGCGACGCCGGCGCCGAGCTCGAGCGACTGCACATTCTCACGCGCGCCGACGTGACCACCCGCAACCGCCGCAAGGCGGAGCGGCTCGAGCACGCCTACGACGACATCGAGCGGCGCATCGATGAGCTCGCCGAAGCCGAGGAGCTCGCCGCGGTGCGCCCCGAACTCGATGGCGAGCAGATCATGGCATTGCTCGGTATCGCGCCCGGGCCGGTCGTCGGCCGGGCCTACAAGTATTTGCTCGAGGTGCGCCTCGACGAGGGGCCCATTGGCGAGGAAGCCGCGGCCGATCGCCTGCGCGCCTGGTTCGCGGAGCACGCAGCCGATGCCCCTCCCCCTTCGTCTCGAACCGCCCGACAGGAGACCCCCAATGAGTGACGCAGCGACCTGGTTCGACGGGCGCCCGCGGGCGATGTTCGTGCATGCGCACCCCGACGATGAGACCATTGCGACCGGCGGCACACTCGCCGCGCTCGCCGAGGCCGGGCGCGAACCGTTGCTGGTCACCCTGACTCGTGGCGAGCAGGGCGAGGTGGTCGCCGGCCCGCTCGAGGCACTGGTCGCGGCGCACGGCATCGCCGTCGCGCGGCAGAACGAGCTGAAGACCGCACTCGGCATGCTCGGCGTCGAGCGCCACGCGTTTCTCGGGGTCGAACCCGCGCGGGCCGAGGGCTTCCCGCCGGTGATCTACGAAGACTCCGGCATGATCTGGGGGCCCGATGGCCGCGCGACCGCGGCGCCCGAAGCCGGGCCAGATGCGCTCACCTCGGCGCCGGCCGTCGAAGCGCTCAACGACCTGCTGGCTGCTGCGTACCAGTCGGGTGCGCAGGTCATCGTGAGCTATGACGATGGGGGCGGGTACGGGCACCCCGATCACGTGTTTGCGTATCGCATCGCGCGTGCCGTGGCCCAGGCGCTCGATCTGCCGTACTGGGAGATCGTCGGCGACCCGGCGGCTGCCGACGCGACCGACACCGACGCGACCGGAGCCGATGCGTTCGAGGTCCACGATGTCACCGAGTGGCTCCCCCGCAAGGTCGCCGCGCTGCGCGGGTACGCGACGCAACTCACCGTCGATGGTGACGACATTGTTCACGTGGGTGGCCAGCGCGAGGCCATCCGCACGGTCGAGGTGTTTCGTCGTCTGACTCCGGCGCCGGAGTCGCTTACGCCGAACGCCGAAGCGCGGAGC
Source organism: Leucobacter japonicus (assembly GCF_001273855.1). Taxonomy (NCBI): domain Bacteria; kingdom Bacillati; phylum Actinomycetota; class Actinomycetes; order Micrococcales; family Microbacteriaceae; genus Leucobacter; species Leucobacter japonicus. Next base: position 53,153 of record NZ_JHBX01000079.1, read on the forward strand.
TGACGCCGAGCCGCACGACCCGTCTCGCTAAGCTGACTCGTTGGGCGTTCTCGCGCCCGAATCACACGGAGAACAGGGGTGCGATGAGTGTGAAGGTGGCCCTCGCGGGCGTTGGCAATTGCGTGAGCTCGTTGGTGCAGGGCGTGGAGTACTACCGCGGCGCTGCCGACGATGAGCAGGTTCCGGGCCTGATGCACGTGCGACTCGGCGGATACCACGTCTCCGATCTGGAGTTCGTGGCCGCATTCGAGGTCGACGCGACGAAGGTCGGTCTCGATCTCAGCGAGGCGATCTGGGCGGGGCACAACAACACGATCAAGTTCTCGGACGTGCCGAAGCTCGGCATCGAGGTGCAGCGCGGCCCGACGCTCGACGGGCTCGGCGAGTACTACCGCGACGCGGTCGAGGAATCAGAGCTCACCCCCGTCGATGTGGCCCAGGTGCTGCGCGACTCGGGTGCTGAGGTGCTCGCGTGCTACTTGCCGGTCGGCAGCGATGACGCCGTGAAGTTCTACGCCAAGGCGGCGCTTGAAGCGGGTGTGGCGTTCGTGAACGCGGTGCCTGTGTTCGTGGCGAGCGATCCGGAATGGGCCGCGAAGTTCGTCGCAGCCGGGCTGCCCATCGTGGGCGACGACATCAAGAGCCAGGTCGGCGCGACGATCACGCACCGCGTGCTCGCTCGCCTCATGGAGAGCCGCGGTGTCGCGCTCGACCACACGTACCAGCTCAATGTCGGCGGCAACATGGACTTCAAGAACATGCTCGAGCGCAGCCGCCTGAAGTCCAAGAAGATCTCGAAAACGCAGGCGGTCACCTCGAACATCGATGTCGACCTGCCTGCCGACGATGTGCACATCGGGCCGAGCGACCACGTGCCGTGGCTCGAGGACCGCAAGTTCGCGTTCGTGCGACTCGAGGGCCGCGGCTTCGGCGACGTCCCGATGAGCATCGAGTACAAGCTCGAGGTCTGGGACTCCCCCAACTCCGCCGGAACGATGATCGATGCCATCCGCAGCGCGAAGTTGGCGCTGGATCGCGGCCTCGCCGGTCCCGTCGAGTCCGCCTCGGCCTACTTCATGAAGTCGCCGGCGGTACAGAAGCCCGATCACGCTGCGCGCGAGGAGCTTGAGGCGTTCCTCGGCGAGTGACGTTGGTGCGTGGGGGCGGGTGCGCCCTCGGCGCGAGTTTCACGTGAGGCGCAGGCTCGCGTAGATGCGTTCGAGCGCGGCGGCGTGCGCACTCCAATCATGGGAGAGCGCATGCCGCCGCGCGCTCTCCCGCAGACGGGTGAGGCGCGCGGCGTCGCGCAGCAGTGCCGCGATGACGGCGGCCCACTGCTCCGGATCCCGCCCCTCGACGAGGGCACCCGCAATGCCGTCGGGCGCGGCCTCGACGAGCCCGGTGTGCGCCGCCGCGATGACCGGGGTGCCACTCGCCGCGGCTTCGAGGGCGACCAGGCCAAAGGTCTCCGAGTGTGACGGTACGAGCGCGAGCGTGCTCTCGGAGAGGAGCTGGGCGGCGCTCGCGCGATCCTGCGCCGGGAGAAACCGCACCTGCTTCGCGATGCCGCCGATGCGGGCGAGCTCGCGCAACTGTCGCGCGAACGGTTCAGCGCCGGGGGTCGGTTCCCCCGCAATGATCAGTTCGGTGCGCGACCAGAGTTCGGGGTCGCGCTGCGCGAGTGCGACCGCGGCACGTACGGCGAGATCCTGGCCTTTGAGGGGTTGCACGCGACCGAGCACCGTGAGCCGCAGCGTCGTCGGTGTTTCACGGGAAACATCGCGCGGTCGAGGACGAAACATCGACGTGTCGACTCCCGGGAGAACGAGTCGATCATCGGCAACCGGCACCGCAGTCGCGTGGCGGATCGCCGCGGCCTCGGCGCGACTCACCGCGACCGCGGTACCGCGCATCACGACTGCGCGCTCGGCGGCGAGGCGCAGCGGGGGCTCGGGGCGTGCTCCGGGCGCGAGCAGCGCATTCTTCTGCGCCCCGACGGTGTGGAGCGTGATCGCGGGCACGACGCGCGACGTTGCCGCCAGCGGGAGGGCGGCGACTCCGCTCAGCCAGTAGTGCGCGTGCACCGCATCGAATGCGTGATCATCCGCGAACCGCGAGACCATGGCCCGCGAGAAATCGGGAACGAGCGCGGGCAATGCCTCTTTCGGTGCATCGGGATCACCCGCGGCGATGGAGATCAATCGTGCCCCGGAGGGGTGGCTGGCATGCAGTGGCCTGGTGCCTGCGGGCTCGGCAGCGGTCGCCCGTGTGATCACCGAGACATCGTGACCGCGAGCGGCGAGAGCGCTGGCTGCTTCGCGGACCACCACGTTCATTCCCCCGGCATCGCCCCTCCCCGGCACCGCCGCCGGAGAGGTGTGCATCGAGATGAGCGCGATCCGCATGGTGATCAGCCTAGGCGGGGTGGCGGCGGTGGGTCGGCGCACAGGTGCCAACACGGCCGCAAAGTGCTAAGCTACTGAGGTTGTCTGCGTGCCGCGCACCGGTGCGTCACGGAGGCACGATGCACAAACACCCTCCTGTCACAGAAATCCTGTGGCCGTGAAGTCCGAAGGAGGTGGGTCAATAATGCATCCGTACGAACTGATGGTGATCCTCGATCCGGGTATCGACGAGCGCACCGTTGCCCCCAGCATTGAGAAGTTCCTCGGCGTCATCCGCAATGCGGGTGGCGAGATCGAGAACATCGACATCTGGGGCAAGCGCCGTCTGGCCTACGAGATCAAGAAGCAGTCCGAGGGCATCTACGTCGTGGTGAACTTCACCGCGTCGCACGAAGCCACCGCTGAGCTCGATCGCCAGCTGGGCCTGTCCGAGGCCGTGCTCCGCACCAAGGTGCTCCGCTCCGACGAGCTCATCGCCCAGCGCGCTGCTCAGACGAAGCGCGACCAGGCCAAGGCGGCACGCGCCGCTGCAAAGGTCGGCGCGTAGCTCATGGCCGGTGAGCCGCTGATCACAGTCGTTGGCAACTTGGTTGCCGACCCGGAGCCGCGTGTCAGCCAGGCGGGTAAGTCCTGGGTGACCTTCCGGATCGCCTCGACGCCGCGCGTGCGCGATCGTCAGTCGGGTGACTGGTCGGACGGCGAACCGTTGTGGCTCGGTTGCCGCGCGTACGGAGAGTACGCCGACAACATTGCCGCATCGCTCACGAAGGGCATGCGCGTCATCGTGCAGGGCCGCCTCACCCAGCGCAGCTACACCGACAACCAGGGGCAGCAGCGCACTTCTCTCGACCTTGAGGTCGAAGAGGTCGGGCCGTCGCTCCGCTTCGCCACTGCTCAGGTCGCTCGCGGCCAGGCACGTGGTCAGGTTGGCGGCTTCGGTGGCGGCAACTCGAATCAGCCCGCCGGGCAGAGCAGCTGGGGTCAGCCCGCCGCTCAGCCCCAGCAGCAGCAGGACAACCCCTGGACCAACTCGGGCCAGGGCGATTCCAGCGGCGGCTTCGGCGGCGGTTTCGACGACGAGCAACCCTTCTAAACTTCTTGATCCGGCCCAGCCGGAACGCATCACGAAAAGAGACCAATTATGGCAGGCAAGTCCAGCGGCGCAGCCCGCAAGCCGGGTCGCGGTAAGAACGCCAAGACCCTCGCACCCGCGAAGAAGCAGACCGTCGGCGTCATCGATTACAAAGATGTCGCAACGCTCCGCAAGTTCATCTCTGAGCGCGGCAAGATCCGCGCCCGCCGTATCACCGGCGTGTCCGTCCAGGAGCAGCGACTCATCGCCAAGGCAGTTAAGAATGCCCGCGAGATGGCTCTCCTCCCCTACGCCGGTTCCGGCCGCTAAGGAGTAGAGCAACATGTCGAAGGTTATTCTGACGAACGAGGTCCAGGGCCTCGGTTCCGCCGGTGACGTTGTAGACGTCAAGACCGGTTACGCACGTAACTACCTCGTGCCCCAGGGCTACGCAGTGCACTGGACCCGCGGTGGCGAGGCCCAGGTCGCGCAGCTCCGTGCGGCTCGCGACGCGCGTGCGCTCGCTTCGGTCGAAGACGCGCAGGCGCTCAAGGCGAAGCTGCAGGCGGGCAAGATCCGTCTCCAGGCGAAGACCGGCACCGGTGGCCGTCTCTTCGGTTCGATCAAGCCCGCTGCGGTTGCCGACGCTGTTTCGGCTGCTGGCATTGGCGAGATCGACAAGCGCAAGATCACGCTCCCCGCGATCAAGACCACGGGCGAGTACCAGGCGATCATCCACCTTCACGAGGGTGTCGACGCCAAGATCACGCTGCAGGTGATCTCGGAGCGCTAAAGCTCCGTTCTCGCGACACGGCGGGGTGCGATTCCGGTGATCCGGAGTCGCACCCCGCCGTCGTGTTCTCGGGGTCCTTGCGCTGAACGCCGCGTGAACAGGAAGTTTGGATGTGAATCTGAAAGCGCTACCAATTGCGCTCGGCGTGGCGCAAGTTCTCCACATGTCGGGCGTTTCGTCAAGGTTCAATGCGCACCTGAGACTTGAATAACTTTTCCCCTGTGGAAAAGTAAAAAACCAGATCAGAGGAGCTAAATTACTTCTCCTCCACAAGCCCTCCACATGTTTTCCCCAGCGTTGTGGAAAACATGTGGCTCAGATCGGTGAGTTATTCACCAAGTTATCCACAGGGTGGAAAACAGTTCGCCGTTGGGCGATTGATGCCAGGCCTCCTGACCCCTACCGTGAATGTCCGGGGTCTGGTGTCTGATCGATCAGTAACCGAATCCACCGCAGCGAGAGGAAGTGACCGAGTGTCGATCGCGCACCTGGGCATACCGGACCCATTTGTCGAAGAAGAGTCGCGCGGGCACGAGCGCACGCCGCCCTACGACCTGCTCGCCGAGCAGAGCGCGCTCGGCGGCATGCTGCTCTCGAAAGACGCCGTCGCCGATGTCACGGGTCTGCTCAAGGGGCCCGACTTCTACGTGCCCAAGCACGAGGTGATCTACGAGGCGGTGCTCTCGCTCTACTCGCGAGGTGAGCCGACCGACGTCATCACCGTCACCGACGAACTCACCAAGAGCGGTGAGCTGCAGCGTGCGGGCGGCGCCGAGTACCTGCACACTGTGACCAGCATCGTGCCGACTGCCGCAAACGCGAGCTTCTACGCCGAGATCGTCGCCGAGAAGGCCCTGCTGCGTCGTCTGGTCGAAGCAGGGACCCGAATCGTGCAGATGGGGTATGCGGGAGAGGGTGAGGCGATCGATCTCGTCAACGTCGCGCAGTCGGAGATCTACGGAGTGACGGGCGAGAGTCAGGGTGAAGACTATGTGCCCCTGCACCTCGCGGTCGACGCCGCCCTCGAAGAGATCAACAAGGCCAACAGCCAGACGGACGGCATGCTTGGCGTGCCCACGGGCTTCAGCGAGCTCGACGCGATGACGAACGGGTTCGCCGGCGGGCAGATGATCATCATCGCGGCCCGACCGGCCATGGGTAAGTCGACGTTGGCCATGGATGTTGCGCGCAACGCTTCGGTGCACGCGAACGCGCCGACTGTCTTCTTCTCACTCGAAATGGGGCGAGCCGAGATCGCGATGCGTCTGCTCGCCGCAGAGGCCAGCATTCCGATGCAGACGCTGCGCAAGGGCGCGCTCGATCAGCGCGACTTCCAGAAGCTCGCCGCAACGCAGGCGCGTGTCGCCGAGGCGCCGCTCTACATCGACGACAGCCCGAACCTCACGCTGGTCGAGATCCGAGCGAAGTGCCGTCGTCTCAAGCAGCAGCACGGGCTGCGCATGGTGGTCATCGACTACCTGCAGCTGCTCTCGAGCGGCAAGAAGTCGGAGAGCCGTCAGCAAGAGGTCTCCGAGTTCTCGCGTGCGCTCAAACTGCTCTCGAAAGAGCTCGACGTGCCGGTCATCGCACTGTCGCAGCTGAACCGTGCGTCTGAGCAGCGCGCCGACAAGATGCCCGCCATCAGCGACCTGCGCGAATCGGGCTCGCTCGAGCAAGACGCCGACATGGTGATCCTGCTGCACCGCGAAGCCGTCGGTGACCGTGACAGCCCGCGCGCGGGTGAGGCCGACTTCATCCTCGCCAAGCAGCGCAACGGGCCCACGGGCACCGTTACCGTCGCATTCCAAGGCCACTACTCGCGCTTCCAAGACATGCCTCAGGTCTGACAGCGAGCGCCAGCCGCACGCGGGTGCGACCGGGATTCTCTCGGGTGGCGCCGGGGTAGACTGGGGCGAGACGAAGAAAGGGGTGTCATGGCTGCTGCAGTACCGACAGCTGCGGAATCACCGACTCCTGAGACTCCGGTCGCACGCCCCGTTCGACTCGTGCGCGTTGCCGTGCTGATCATCGCCGGCATCGCTATCGCATTCACCGCCACCCTGCACGAGCAGCTGGGCTTCGACCTCGGCGTGACCGCGGCCATTTTCGGCCTCATCGCCATCGCGCACCTGCTCGAGTGGTTCTCGGTGCGCGCCTCAGGCGGTAACGCCGTGCCGCTCCTGTTGGCGGTCGTGTCGATCGCCGCTGCGGTCGCGCTGCCGATCACCGGCTCCGTCATCGGCTTCGCGGTCATCGTCGCGGCTTGGGCACTCGTGAGCGCGCTGCTCGAGTTCGTTGGCTCGACCGTGCGTCCGGGCAGCCGCCAAGACGCGGTGTTCCTCGGCGCGATTGGCATCCTCCTCGCGCTGCTCACCATCCTGGTCCGCACAGACCAGGTGGCCATTCTCGGCTTCCTCGGCGCCTACGCCATGGTCGCCGGCGTCTTCCTCGGCATTTCGGCCTTCGACACGCGTCGCACCGCGACGTCGGTCGCGGCCACCGAGCAGTAGTTTCCCTGCACCTCTTCGAAAGCACACGATGACCCAGCCTCCCGAGCCCGCCAATCAGGATCGCGTGACCCCGTCACGTCGTGACCGCCTGAAGCCGCTCGAACTCATCGGCTTCTCGCTCGTGCTCGGCATCTTCGCCGGTTTGGTCGTGCTGCTCACCACGCGCGACCTGGTGCTCGGTCTGGTCTTTCTCGGTGTCGGCTTCATCGTCTCCATCATGATGGTCGCCCTCGTGGGGCTCGGCGGCAAGCCGAGTCAAGAAGACATCGACGCGCGCAAAGATCTGCGCGGCCCCGACGACAAGCCCAACTGGCACTGACCCCGCTCGCGCAACGGGCATCGGCACTGGCCGCGACGCCTGCGGCTCTCCGTCGTTACGCCCGGCGCAGCTGACGCTTGTGCTCCCGGCGCGCATCCCGTCGGCCGATGGTCCACGCACGGGCGTCCCGGCTCGAGAGGGCGAGCAGGAGCAGTATGTCGAGTGAGAGCGTCAACAGGGTCGTGCGTACCGTGATCTCCGCACCAGACACGAAGTAGTTGATGGCCGACGCGGTGATGCTGGTGGCCGCCCAGCACATCGCGAGCATGCGCGCACGATTGCTGCCCCGCCACAACGCCCAGGCGAAAAGCGCCAACGAGCAGATCCAGAGCGCCTCGAACGCGACGAACACTCCGAGCACCAAGCCCGAACTGACGCCGTCGAGGTCGACATCGCGCATGAGGCGTGGCCAGGCGATGACGACGCTCACTATCCACAGGATGCCGCCGAGGCAGCGCAGCAGCACGAGCAGGGCGCCCCCTGCCAGCGACAACGGGCGCTTCGCTGTGGGTGGTGCCGGGGCCTGTGGGCCAGCGAGCACCGCTGCCGCCTCTGAGGCCGACCGCTTGGCGTGAAGCTCGCTCATGCTTTCCCCACATCGAGAATCGGCAGGTCGCCATCGGTGTGGATCGAATCCCCGCCACCATTGCGCGAGTGATACCCGGTGGCGAAGTCGCGCAGCACCTCGAGGCCGACACCGGCATCCGCTGAACGCACGGTCGAGATGACGTGGTCGCGCTCGACATCGGTATCGGCGTCGATCTTGTGGGTCACCTGCAGGGTGAACAGCGACAGCCCGACGGCCCGATCGAACGTGCCGGCCGCCAACCAGTCGACGCGGGCGCCACCGGGCAGCAGCCAGCCATCAGGAGTGCGCCAGAATCGCACGTGGTGACGCTTCGCCGGATTCCCCTCGACCTCTTGCTGGTACGCGAAGTCTTGCATGCGCGAGAAGAGGAAGAGCGGGCTGACGGGTGCGCGATCATAACTGCTCCGGGTGATGGTCGAGCTGATGATCCGCCACGATGAGCCGAGGGTGACAGGGTCGGCCTTGATCCACCCCGCACGTTCCATTGCGCGGTGCAGCGCGTCTTCGTCACCGCGCACCGCGAGATTGATCGGATCGCCCAACAAGCCATCGCTCGTGCGGGCGCGGCCGATGAAGTAGTCGGGCACGTAGATCGTCGTCAGAATGCGATGCAGGCGAGGCAGCACGAGATAGGCGAGGATCACCCAGAAGGCGATCATGAAGAGGATGCCGAACCAGCCGATGTGGAAGCTCTCGGTGAAAATCAGCCAGGCGAGCCAAATCGCCGCGATGCCCGCGTAGACGAAGAATGCGTGGTCGAGCGCGGTCGTCAGCGAGAATCGGCGACTCGGCTCCGGGCTCATGGTCACATCGTAGCTCGCGCTCAGCTCCGTCGAACAGCGCAGAGGCGAGCGCGCGGTTCCACGGTCAGGCGCAGATACACGAACGGGATCGTGCGAAGGCGGGGCGTTCGCCCGAGCCTCGCGCGATCCCGCGCATGCGAGCAGCGCTAGCGCTGCAGGAAGTCGACCAGACGCACGGCGTCGCCGATGTAGGTCGCGGGGGTGAGTGCGAGCAACCGCTGCTTCGCGGCGTCACCGATTTCGAGGCCTTGCACGAACTCGATGAGTTCTGCCTGGCCGATACGACGGCCGCGGGTCAGCTCCTTGAGCGCGGCATAGGGGTCGCTGATCGTTGAGCGACCGGCGGTCACCTCGGCGCGGATCACGGTCTGGATCGCCTCACCGAGCACCTCCCAGTTGCTGTCGAGATCGGCGGCGAGTACGTCGGGGGCCGCATCGATCTGGCCGAGACCCTTGAGGATGTTGTCGAGGGCGAGCACCGAGTGACCGAGCCCCACACCGATGTTGCGCTGCGCCGAGGAGTCGGTGAGGTCGCGCTGCCAGCGGCTCGTCACCAGCGTTGCGGCGAGCGAGTCGAGGATCGCGTTCGAGAGCTCGAGGTTGGCCTCGGCATTCTCGAACCGAATCGGGTTCACCTTGTGCGGCATGGTCGACGAACCCGTGGCGCCCTCGACCGGGATCTGGCGGAAGTAGCCGATGGAGATGTAGCTCCAGATATCGGTCGCGAGGTTGTGCAGAATGCGGTTCGCGTGAGCGATGCGCGTGTAGAGCTCGGCCTGCCAGTCGTGCGATTCGATCTGCGTGGTGAGCGGGTTCCAATCGAGCCCGAGGCCCTCGACGAACTGCTGCGACACCTCTGCCCAATCGGTGTCGGGGTCGGCGGCGAGGTGCGCTGCGAACGTGCCGGTCGCACCCGAGAACTTGCCGAGGTACTCGATGTCGTCGATCTGATTGAGCTGGCGCTCGAGGCGGTGCACGAAGACGGCGAGCTCCTTGCCGAGCGTCGTCGGCGTCGCGGGCTGGCCGTGCGTGCGGCTCATCATGGGGAGCTCGCGGTACTGCTCGGCCTGGGCGGCGATCGCACCGATGACCTTTTCGAAGCGGGGGCGCCACACGTCGGCGACGGCCTGCTTGACCGTCAGCGCATACGAGAGGTTGTTGATGTCTTCACTGGTGCAGCAGACGTGGGTGAGCTCGGCCAGGTGCCCGAGCCCCTGCGCTTCGAGGCGTGCACGCACGAGGTACTCGACGGCCTTCACGTCGTGCTGCGTCGTGCGCTCGGTCTCGGCGAGCTCATCGATCTCGGACTGACCGAAGTCGGCGGCCCAGGCGCGCAGTGCGGTGAGCTGCTCGGGCTCGATCGGGGTGCCACCGAGCAGCGAGTGCTCGGTGAGGTAGGCGAGCCACTCGACCTCGACGTGCACGCGAGCCTTGTTGAGGCCCGCCTCTGAGAGCGTGTTGCCGAGGTCGGCGACCGCTGCGCGGTACCGTCCGTCGAGCGGGCTGATGGGCTGCGTGGGAAGCGGGGTCATGTGAGCCTCTCGAGATTCGGGATCGCGGTCCGTCTCTCATTCTCCCATGCGGGGCGCCACCCATCGAAGCGTCATCAGCCCCGCAGGAGAAAGCAATGGAACGTTCTCCAGAACTCTGATATTCTGTCATTTGAAATATTCAAGGGTCAGTACGACAAGCGTTCTCGGGGTGTGACGGCATGGCGAACGAAAGAGCATTGCAGCGGCTCGCGCGAGCGCAAGACGACCAGCGTTTCGGCGCGATGCGGCGATCGGTTCCGATCGATGTTCTCCGTGGCCTTGCCCTCGTCATTGTTGTCATCAACCACGCCAGCGTCGGGCTCTTGAACTCGGGATGGATCGATTCGGGCTCATGGTTCGTCGGCCTGCATGATTTCACTCGAATGCTCAATGTGCCGTGCATGGCGTTCATCGCAGGGCTGTTCATTCCGCGCGCGGTGGAGAGGAGCGGGACCTCCAGATACCTGGCGCGTCGGTCGCTCGCGCTGCTGTGGGCGTACCTGCTCTGGACAGTACTGCAGGGCGCCGTCGAAATCGCGGCTGCGCCCCTCACGAACGGCGGCACCGGGTTGGGATGGCATGCGCTTGAGATCTGGAGAGCGACGGATCAGCTGTACTTTCTGCCGTTCATGATTGTGGGCACGGTACTCGTCGCAATGCTTCGCGTCTGGGAGCTTCCGCTGCTGCTCGGATTGCTCACTGCGCTGTCGTTGATCACTTGGGGATGGAACCCGGGAGTCGTCGGACTCACGCCTTTGGGCAGCGTCGTATTCATCGGATTGGGAGCCCTCATTGGTGCCCCCCGCGCAGCCGAATTGGCAGACCGTCACCTTGCCAGGTGGCTGGTGATCGGTGTGCTCGCCGGTGCTGCTGCGCTGTGGGCGTTCGGCCAGGGTGCGGTGAATCCCGTCGACACTGCGCGCCTGACGATGCCAGAAATCGCACTGAGCATGAGCGCTACGCTCCTCGGAATTGTCGCAGGCTGCGCGCTCGCGGTCTTGATCTCTCGGGTGCGATGGGTGAGTCGAGCGATCACGGCGATCGGTGCCGACACCATGCCGGTGTTTCTCGCGCACATCATCTTCCTTGCAGGAACGCGCATCGTCTTGCAGCGGATTCCTGGAACAACGGTCGAGATCGTGTTCACTGTTTCAGTTCTCGCGGGCATCATCGGTCCGATGATCCTGTCCAGAGCAATGCGCAGAATTGGATGGACCTGGGTATTCGGTACACCGAAATGGATCGACCACCTCACGCGACCCACACGCCGGAGCGAGGCGATCGGTGATTCTCGGTGATCGGCGTGCTCAGCGGTCCTTCTTCTTCGACGTGCCGAGCAGCCCGTTCAGAATGCCCGAGAGGATCGTGAGCACGAGCGCCGCGAGTACACCCCACCAGAACCCTCCAAGCCGCAGCCCGAAGCCGGCAAGATCGGAGAGCCACGCGACGACCCAGAACATGACCCCGTTCACGATGAGCCCGAAGAGACCGATCGTGATGATGTAGAGCGGGATCGAGACGAACCGCACCACACGGCCCAGAGTGCCGTTGACGAGGCCGAAGACGAGGGCGATGAGCACCAGGGTGATGATGCGGATGAGCGGCGCATTGGGGTCGTCCACCGTCATATCTGACAGGGGCTGCGTGCCGAACTCCCGCAGCACGGTGTCGCCGGGCGACTCCACCCACACTCCGTGATTCCCGGGGCCGCCCACGATGAGTGTGGTGAGCCAGAGGGCGAAGGCGTTGACCAGCACGCGGATGACGGATCGCATATGCCCATTCTCGCACCGCCGCTCGGGGCGCGCTCGGGTCAGGCCGCGTGCGTCACTAGACTCGGTGACCATGAGTGAGCCCGCAGTCTCCCCCGTTCGTCTTCGCGCCGACGTACTGGCCGTGCCGGCCTACCGTCAGGGTGCTGCGCCGACGAAGCCCGGGTTCAAGCTCTCGAGCAACGAGAACCCGTTCGCCCCGCTTCCCGGCGTGCTCGAAGCCATCGCGGGGCGCACCGACATCAACCGCTATGCCGCGGTCGCGATGCCGGAGCTGCGCGACGCCATCGGTGCCGACTTCGGGGTACCGGGCACGCACGTGCATCTCGCCGCCGGCTCGGTCGCAATCCTCTTCCAGCTCGTGCACGCGGCGGCCGGCTCGGGCGACGCGTACGTGCACGCCTGGCCGAGCTTCGAGGCGTACCCGTCGCTGGGGCTCGCCTCGGGTGCGGAGAGTGTTGCGGTGCCGCTCACCGCGGCTGCCGAGCATGATCTCGACGCCATGGCCGAAGCGATCACCGAACGTACCCGCGTCGTGCTGCTCTGCTCCCCCAACAACCCGACCGGCCCCACGATTCGCCGCGCCGACTTCGACCGCTTCATGGTGCGAGTTCCTCGTGACACCCTCGTGGTGCTCGACGAGGCGTACCGCGAGTTCGTGACCGACCCCGAGGCGGTGCGCGGCGAAGATGTGCTGCGCGATCACCCGAACCTCGTGGTGCTGCGCACGTTCTCGAAGGCGTACGGCCTCGCGGGGCTGCGCATCGGGTACGGCGTTGGCGATCCGGCGATCTTCGCGGCCGCGGCGAGCGTCTCGATTCCGCTCTCCGTCACCGGTATCGCCGAAACCGCGGCCCGTGCGTCACTGACACCCGAGGCGCGCGCGGTCCACGCAGAACGCGTCGCAGAGCTCGCGAACCGTCGCGATGCGCTCGCCGCAGCGCTGCGCGAACTCGGTCTCGCGGTGCCGCAGGCGCAGGGCAACTTTGTGTGGATTCCCGAGCAGGATCGCTCGGCCGGCGGGGTGCCCGACGCGTTGGCGCTGGCCGCGGAGTTCGCCGAGGCCGGCACGCTCGTGCGCCCGTTCGCCGGCACCGGTGTGCGCGTCACGGTGGCAGAGGCGGAGAGCGCAGAGGTCGTCGTCTCGATCGTGCGCGCGCACCTGGCGGCTCTCGCGGCGGGCTGATCGCCCCTGCGCATTCGGGCGAAGAGTGCTGGTATATCCCGCGATGCGCAGACCCGCTCACTACACTGAATCGAGATGAGCGAACAGATCACAGAGCGCCTGCTGCACGGCGACGATCCCGAGCCGATCCGCTTCCTGGATGCGGATGGCGGGTACGCGCCGTCAGACACTGCTGCCGAATACGCCGCCGAACTCGAGGGTGTCACCACTGCTGACCTGCAGCAGTGGTACCGCGACATGGTCGGCACTCGAGCCTTCGATACCGAGTGCACGCATCTGCAGCGCCAGGGCCAGCTCGCCCTTTGGGTGCCGAGCGTCGGGCAAGAAGGCTGCCAGGTCGGTCTCGTGCGAGCCACCGAACCTCAAGACCACGTCTTTCCGGCCTACCGCGAGCACCTCGTCGCGAGCGTGCGCGGCGTCGACCTGCTCGACATCGCCGCGCAGTTCCGTGGCGTCACGCACGGCGGGTGGGACATCACCGACCCGGCCAACGGCAACGTGCACCTCTACACTCTGGTGCTCGGTTCGCAGACCCAGCACGCCACGGGCCACGCGCTCGCTCAGGTGCTCGACGCGAAGCGCCGCAACGGCGATACCGCGCTCGACGCGGGTGAAGCGGGCACGGCCACCGGCGAGGCCACCATGGTCTTCTACGGCGATGGCACCTCGAGCCAGGGCGACCCGAACGAGGCCATGATTTTCGCCGCGAGCTACCAGACGCCCGAGGTCTTCGTGGTGCAGAACAACGGTTGGGCGATCTCAGTGCCCGTCGAGCGCCAGTCGCGAACCCCGCTGTACCGTCGCGCCCTCGGCTTCGGCCTGCGCGCGGTGCAGATCGACGGGAACGACCCGCTCGCGGCGTTCGCGGTCGGCCGCCGATTCCTGCGGCTCGCGCGCGAGGGCGCGGGGCCCGGCTACATCGAGGCACTCACGTACCGCATCGGTGCGCACACGACCGCCGATGACCCGACACGCTATCGGCCCGACGGCGAGCTCGAGGTCTGGCAGCAGCGCGATCCGATCGCCCGACTCGAGGCCTACCTGCGCAGCCTGGGCATCGACGACGCGTTCTTCGCCGAGGTCGCCGAAACCGCGGACCAGCGTGCGAAGGCGGTACGCGATCAGATCCTGACCCTGCCGAAGCCCGAGCCCGAGTCGATGTTCGCGCACGTCTACGCCGAACCGCATCCGCGCATCGATGAGCAGCGCGCCTGGTTCGCGCACTACGAGTCGTCGTTCGAAGGAGGCGCCGCATGACCGAGATCGTGACGCTCGCCGAACGCACCACCCTGCCGATTGCGAAGGCGATCAACGAGGGGTTGCGCACGGCCATGGCCGCCGACGACCGGGTGCTGCTGATGGGCGAAGACATCGGCCCGCTCGGCGGCGTCTTCCGTGTGACCGACAAGTTGCAGGCGGAGTTCGGCTCGGCGCGCGTGCTCGACACCCCGCTCGCGGAGGCCGGCATCGTCGGCAGCGCGATCGGTCTCGCGCTCCGCGGCTACCGCTCGGTCGTCGAGATTCAGTTCGACGGGTTCATCTTCCCCGCCTTCAACCAGATCACGACGCAACTCGCGAAGATTCGCGCCCGGCACGACGGCAAGGTCGACATGCCGATCGTCATACGCGTGCCGTATGGCGGGCACATCAACTCGATCGAGCACCACGAAGAGAGCCCCGAGGCCTACTTCGCGCACACCCCGGGGCTGCGCGTCGTCGCGCCGTCGACGGCGAACGACGCCTACTGGATGATCCAGCAGGCGATCGCATCGAACGATCCGGTGCTTTTCTTCGAACCCAAGGCGAAGTACTGGCAGAAGGGCGAGGTCGATCCTGAGGCCCCCGCGGCCGATTTGCACCGGAGTCGCGTCGCCAGACCAGGCGCCGACTGCACCGTCGTCGGGTTCGGTGCGATGGTCAACACGCTGCTGCAGGCCGCCGAAATCGCGCAGTCCGAGGGCACGAGCATCGAAGTCATCGACCTCCGCACGATCTCGCCCATCGACTATGAGCCCATTCTGGAGTCGGTGCGCAAGACCGGTCGCCTGGTCGTCGCGCAGGAGGCCTCGGGCAATGCAAGCGTCGGCAGCGAGATCGCCGCGACGGTCGCCGAGCGTGCTTTCTACTCGCTGCAGGCCCCGGTGCTGCGCGTCTCCGGCTACGACGTGCCATTCCCCGCTGCGGCGATCGAACCGCTCTTCCTGCCCGATGCCGATCGGGTGCTCGAGGCCGTCGACCGCACGATGCAGTATTGATTCAGACCATCCCGAACCCAGGAGCACCCATGAGCGAGATGACCTTCCCCCTCCCCGACGTTGGCGAGGGGCTCACCGAGGCCGAGATCGTCACGTGGCACGTGGCCCCCGGCGATACTGTCGCGCTGAACCAGGTGATCTGCGAGATCGAGACGGCGAAGTCGCTCGTCGAACTGCCGTCACCCTTCACCGGCGTCGTCGCCGAGCTGCTGGTCGAGGTCGGCGATACGGTTCCGGTCGGTGACCCGATCATGCGGGTCACGGTTGACGGCGGCGAAGCCGCAGCGCCTGCATCGCCCGCGCCCGCGAACGTGTCGGAGGACACGCATGCCGCGCCCGTCGACAGCGACGAGACGCGTGAAGCGGTCGCCGACGCATCGGCGAGTGTGCAGCACGAGGATTCCGAGGGCGGTGCAGTGCTCGTGGGGTACGGCACCGGCGGTGCCGTCACGTCGCGGCGACGTCGTGGCGGTGAGCCGCCGCTGGCCGCAGGCGGCGCTGGTGCCGCTGCCGCATCGATTCCGGTCGCCGAAGCGGCCCCGGTGCTCGCGAAGCCACCGATTCGCAAGCTCGCGAAAGACCTCGGCGTCGACCTGGCAGAGGTCACCGGCACGGGTATCGCCGGCGAGGTGCTGCGCGATGATGTCGTGCGCCAGGCATCGCAGGCCAGCCTCTTCCGCAATCTGTCGACCCCCGAGCCGCAGGCGGCGCGAGAAGAGCGTATTCCGCTCAAGGGCATGCGCAAGCAGATCGCCAAGGCGATGGTCGAGAGCGCCTTCGAGGCGCCGCACGTCAGCGTGTTCACCGATGTCGATGCGACGCGCACCATGGAGTTCGTGAAGCGCCTCAAGGCCTCGACCGACTTCGCGGGCGTCAAGGTCTCGCCGCTGCTGATCTTCGCGAAGGCGATGCTCTGGGCGATCCGGCGCAACCCCGAAGTCAACTCGACCTTCACCGACACCGAGATCATTCGCCACAACTTCGTGAACCTCGGCATCGCGGCCGCGACACCGCGCGGCCTCGTGGTGCCGAATATCAAGGACGCGCAGGAGCTGAACCTGCGCGACCTCGCGACCGCGATCGAGCAGCTCACGATCACCGCGCGCGACGGGCGCACGCAGCCCGCGGAAATGGCGAACGGCACGATCACGATCACGAACATCGGGGTCTTCGGCATGGACTTCGGTACGCCGATTCTGAACCCCGGCGAGTGCGGCATCATGGCGATGGGCACGATTCGCGAGAAGCCGTGGGTCGTCGACGGCGAGGTGCGCCCCCGCATGGTGACGACGGTCGGCGGCTCGTTCGACCATCGCATCGTGGACGGCGACGTGATTTCGCGCTTCGTCGCCGACGTCGCCTCTGTGCTCGAAGAACCGGCGCTGCTGCTCGACTGATCGCCGCTGCACGCGAACGGATCACCGATGTATCAGCCGCCGAGGCCGCTCGACCCGATGCGCGGGTGGCGTGGCGTGGGCGTGCAGGCGCCCGACCGACCGCGGTGGATGCGCCGAGCGGCGCCGGCGTGCGTAGCGCTGCCGTGGATCTGGCTGGCGGTGTTCTGGATCGGGTTCTTGGCGACTGCCGATAGCTGGGCCGGGCTCACGTGGCTGTCGGTGATGTGGATGATCTGCGTCGCCTTGCTGCCCGCCGGCGTGCTCGGCAGCGTGTGGGCTGGGATGCTGCGTGAGCGCGGCATGATGTGGGGCGGCATCGTGGGTTCGGTGTTGCTGATTCCCGGGTTCGGATTCGGGTTCGTGTTCCTGATGCAGCTGCTGCACACGCTCGTCACTCGGTGAACGTCGAAGGGCCCGACCGGAGGTGATCCGATCGGGCCCTTCGGGGTGCGGCGCTCGGCCGCGGAGGGTGCTTAGGCGTCGGCCTTCGCGAGATCGTGGCTGTTGAGCGCACGGAATGCGAGGGCGGCCAGCGCGCCGCCGACGAGCGGGGCGACGAAGTAGAGCCAGATGTTCGACCAGGCGAAGTCACCGTGCACGGCGAGGCCGAGCGCGACGGCGGGGTTGAAGCCGCCACCCGAGATCGGGCCGACGACGAACGCGCCGATGACGACGACGGAGCCGATGGCGAGGCCGTAGAACGAGTTGCCCTCGGTGTCCTTCGAGGTCGCGACGTTGAGCACGACGTAGACCAGGATGAAGGTGAAGATCGCCTCGACGAGGAACGCGGGGCCGACCTCGATCTCCTTGGCCGCCTCGGCTGCCGGGAAGATGAGCCCTGCGATGAGGGCACCGAGCACGCCGCCGACGAGCTGAGCGATCACGTAGGCGACGAAGTCGCCGGCGCTGAGCGCGCCGCGCAGCAGGGCGCCGAGCGAAACGGCCGGATTGAGGTGCGCACCCGAGAGGTGGCCGGTCGCGTAGATGAGCACCATCAGCGTGAAGCCGATGGCGAGCGGCGCGAAGTCGCCTGCGTTGTTGATCGCCGCGACGATCGAGAAGACGAACAGCAGGGTCGCCAGGGCTTCAGCTACCGCGTTACGAACGGTACCGGTCATGGAGGAGCTCACTTTCTGAGAACTAGCTTTGATACACAGCTAATACTCATTATGTCAAAGGGGTGGCGGTCAGTCACGGTTTACGACAGCCTGCGACACCGGAATTCACCCGCAAGATCATGCGGATCGGGCGGGGTCAGGCGTGCACGTGCTCGCCGGCGGTCTCATGACTGCGGGGCTCGAGCTGCAGGGTGACGTGCGAGGTGTCGAAGTGCTCGTGCAGGCACGCGCGCACCTCGTCGAGAATCGCGTGGTACCCGCGCTCACTCCACGCCGAGTCCGAGACGGTGACGTGGGCGGAGAAGGCCGGCACTCCTGACGTGATGGTCCAGGCGTGGACATCGTGTACTTCTTCGACTCCGGGCACCGCTTCCATGTGCGTGCGTGCGGCATCGACGTCGATGTTCTTGGGAGAGGCTTCGAGGAGCACATCGACGACATCGCGCAGCAGGCTGATGGCGCGAGGGAAGATGAGGATCGCGATGAGGATGGACGCGATCTGGTCGACGGCGTTCCACCCCGTGAGCATGATGATGACTCCGGCGATGATGACGGCGACCGACCCGAGGAGATCGCCGAGCACCTCGAGGTACGCCCCGCGCACGTTGAGGCTCTCCTTCTGGCCAGATTGCAGAATGAGCAGTGAGACGAGGTTCGCGGCGGCGCCGATGATCGCCGCGATGAGCATCGGCCCCGAGTGCACCTCGACTTCGGCACCGAAACGCGAGAGGGCCTGGATCAGGATCACCACGGCGATGACGCCGAGCACGATGCCGTTGACCAGCGCCGCGAGCACCTCGACCCGCAGATAGCCGAACGTGCGCTTCGAGGTGGGAGCGAGCCCTGCGATCAGGCTTGCGATGAGTGCGATGGCGACACCGGTCGCGTCGGTGAGCATGTGCCCGGCGTCGGCGAGCAGCGAGAGCGAGTTCGAGATGAGCGCGCCGACGACCTGCACGACGAACACGGTGAGCGTGATGACGAGCACCAGAATCAGCTTGCGGCGATGCTTCGCGGTGCCTGACGAGGCCCCCTGGAGGCCGTGGTCGTGACTGTGACCGCCGTGGCCTTCGGCCGCCGTGTGCGCGGGTCGTGCCGGGTGGCCGGCGCTGAACTCGGGCTCGCAGGCTTCGCCGCCGTCGCCGTCGTGCCGGTTGTCGTGCGGGTGATCGTGCTGACCCATGACCCTCCTCGATTGATCAGATGTTGTCATGGTACCCCCGAGGGGTATCTGGAGTCGAGGGTGCGTAGCGATTATCACCCAACGCACCGGGTACCCCGATCCTGCCACTACGCTCGACGTATGGATACCGCTTCGCTGTCGATCGGCTTCGTCATGCTCCACACGTCGCCGCTCGACGTGCCGGGCACGAAAGACGCCGGGG
The DNA here is from genome assembly GCF_001273855.1 of Leucobacter japonicus. Lineage (NCBI taxonomy): Bacteria > Bacillati > Actinomycetota > Actinomycetes > Micrococcales > Microbacteriaceae > Leucobacter > Leucobacter japonicus. Next base: position 72,289 of record NZ_JHBX01000079.1, read on the forward strand.
GCATGAACGTCGTCGTGCGCGCTCAGGCCGAGGCGCTCGCCGCAGCCGGTCACCGCGTGCGCATCTTTACTCGGCGCAGCGATGCCGAAACCCCGTCGCGCGTTGAGCTGCGCCCCAATCTGACCGTCGTGCTACTCGACGCCGGTGCACCGCGCCTGCTCGCAAAGGGCGAGCACGAGGCGGTTATGGCGCAGTTCGGCGACCTGCTGGCCGACGAGTTGCGCGCCGACCCGGTGCAGGTGCTGCACGCGGAGCACTGGTTCTCAGGCATCGCGGCACTGCCGGTGGCCCGAGAACTCGGTGTGCCGCTCGTGCAGAGCTACCACTCCATCGCGGCGCCGCCCGAGTCGCCCCTCGGCGAGGGGGAGCGCCCGGAGTCGCCGGGCCGGCTCGCGGGCGAGGCACGACTCGCGAATGAAGCCGACCTCATCATCGCGGTGAGTGAGGCGGAGCGGGCGACGGTGCTCGCGCGCCTCGCGGGCGATCCGGGTCGGGTGCGCGTCGTGCCGCTCGGCGTTGATACCGAACTCTTCCACCCGTGCGACACGGCCGCCTGTGAAGAGCAGCGCGACTGGCTGCGCGGGGGCGGTCGAGCCGAGGTGATCCTCGTCGGTCGCCTGCATCCGCTCAAGGGCTTCGACCTGGCCATCGACGCGATCGCGCGCATTCCCGAGGATCAGCGCCCGAGCTTGCGCATCGTGGGGGCACCGCCGCCCGACGGCGACGAGTACGTGCGCGCGCTCCACGATGCTGTGGCGCAGCACGGCATGCTGCGCACGACCGCGTTCGATGGTGCGCTGCGCCGTCGGGAGCTCGCCGAACGCATTCGCTCGGCAACCCTGATGCTCGTGCCGTCGCACTCAGAGACGTTCGGCCTTGTCGCGCTCGAGGCGGCCGCCTCGGGTGTGCCGGTGATCGCCCGCGACGCCGGCGGGCTGCGCGAGGCGGTCATCGCGGGGGAGACCGGAGCGCTCGTCGCGGGCGACGACGCCGCGGTGTGGGCTGACGCGGTGCTCGAGATGCTCGGCGACGCGGCGCGTCTCAAGGAGATGGGCGACGCGGCGCGCGCGCACGCCCTGCGCCGCAGCTGGCAGGCGTCGTCGGAGCGCCTGGTCGAGGTCTATCGCGACATCATCGGCGACTGACCGACGACTGGCAGGCTGACCGACTGGGGCTCCGTGCGAGCCCTTAGCGCGAGACGAGCGTCGTCTCGAACGAGTAGAGGTCGGGGCGGTAGCAGTGGTGGCCGGCCTCGATGACGCTGCCGCCCTGGTCGAAGGCCACGCGATCCATGGTCAGCACCGGGCTGCCCTTCGCGACGTCGAGCAGTTCGTGCTCGTCGCTGTGGGTGCGACGTGCCCCGATGGTCTGGTTTGCGATCTTGATGGCGATCCCGCGCGCCCGCAGCATCTCGTAGAGCCCGTGGGCCTCGAGGTCGTCGAACGTGATGTCGGCGTACTCGGGCGGCAGCAGGTTCTCGAGGATCGCCATCGGCGTGCCGTCCGCGCTGCGCAAACGGCGGATTCGGGTGATTTCCGTGCCGACCGCGACGCGCAACCGCACCGCGGCCTCTTCGTCGGCGGGGATCTTCTCGAGCGAGAGTACGCGGGTGGTGGGGTGGTGGCCGGCGCGCGTGAGGTCTTCTTGCAGGCTGGTGAGTTCGACCGGGCGGCTGACGCGCGCCTGCACGACCTGGGTGCCGATGCCGCGGCGGCGCACGAGCAGGCCTTTATCGACCAGTTCCTGAATGGCGCGCCGCACGGTGGGGCGCGAGAGACCGAGGTGATGGCCGATCGCGATCTCGTTCTCGAGGCGGGCCCCGGCGGGGATGATGCCGTCGCGAATCGCGCGCTCGAGGCGGCTCGAGATCTGGAAGTAGAGCGGGATGGGCCCGTTGCGATCCAGGTCGGCGAAGAGTTCGCTCGGCCACACGGGGTCTGTACTCATAGGTGCTCCTCGGCGCTGGGGTGGCACGCGGGCTCGCGACGAGGGACAGTCCCCAGCCCTAATGTGCTGACAACATTACCCCTTTCCCGTATTTCCGGATGGTTTCCGTTCATCTTCGTGCTATTGTTAGGACAAATGCAGCGGTGCACGGGGCCCGCGCACGTCACCACGAGAAGGCGGGTATCGAATGTCGGAAGTGCGGCGTCCAGATGACGTCCTGGCCATGGGTCGACTCGGAGTCGACATCTACCCGTTGCAAGACGGGGTCGGCCTGGAAGATGTCACGAGCTTCGGCAAGTACCTCGGGGGCAGTGCGGCGAACGTCGCCGTCGCCGCCGCAAAGTACGGTCGGGCGAGCGCGCTGGTATCGCGCGTCGGCGATGATCCGTTTGGGCGGTACCTGTTGCGCGAGCTCGATCGCCTTGGCGTCGACCCGCGCGAGGTGAAGATCGATCCCGAGTTTCCGACCCCCGTCACTTTCTGCGAGATCTTTCCGCCCGATGACTTCCCGCTGTACTTCTACCGGAAGCCGAAGGCACCCGACCTGCAGATCGCGACGGCAGATCTCGATCTCGACGCGGTGCGCGAGGCGCGCATCCTCTGGTTCACGCTGACCGGCCTGAGCGAGGAGCCGAGCCGCTCCACGCACTTCGCCGCGCTCGAAGCCCGTGCCGGCAAGCCCCACACCATCTTCGATCTCGACTACCGCCCGATGTTCTGGGCCGACCCCGCCGAGGCCACCGCGCAGGCGGGCGCAGCGCTCGCGCACGCCACGATCGCCGTGGGCAATAAAGAGGAGTGCGAGGTCGCGGTCGGCGAAACCGAACCCGATCGCGCCGCCGACGCGCTGCTCGAGCGCGGCATCGAGCTCGCGATCGTGAAGCAGGGGCCCAAGGGCGTGCTCGCGAAGACGCGCGACGAGCGCGTCGAGGTGCCCCCGCACTTCGTGGACGTCATCAACGGGCTCGGCTCGGGCGATGCATTCGGCGGCGCCCTCATCCACGGGCTGCTCGAGGGCTGGGATCTCGAGCGCATCTTCCGCTTCGCCAACGTCGCCGGCGCGATCGTGGCCACTCGTCGCGAGTGCTCCACGGCTATGCCCGACGCCGCTGAGGTCGAGGCCCTGCTCACGAAGGGGGCCTGATCATGGCACTCGATTTCCAAGCCCTGCGCGACCTCCGTGCGGGCGATCCGGCGGCGATCGGCCGCGCGCTCGCCGAGCGACGCCGGCGCGACGTCATCGCGGGTGACGGCCGTCTGTTCATCGTGGCGGCGGATCACCCGGCCCGCGGCGCCATCGCCGTTGGCAGTGATGCCACCGCCATGGCCAACCGCTACGACCTGCTCGAGCGCATGGCGATCGCGCTATCGCGCCCTGGCGTCGACGGCGTGCTCGGCACCCCCGACATCATCGACGACCTCGCGGCGCTCGGCCTGCTCGACGACAAGATCGTCGTCGGCTCGATGAACCGCGGCGGGTTGCGCGGGGCCTCGTTCGAGCTCGACGACCGCTACACCGCGTACGACATCGACGCGATGGTGCGGCAGGGGCTCGACTTCGCGAAGACGCTCATCCGTGTCGACCTGAACGATGCCGGTACCGCGGCGACGCTGCAGGCGACGGCGCGCGCCGTCGACGACGCTGCGGCGGCCGGCCTGCCGATTATGCTCGAACCCTTCATGAGCAACCGCGTGAACGGCAAGGTCGTGAACGACCTGTCGGCCGACGCCGTCATCCTGTCGACCGCGATCGCCTCGGGGCTCGGCAACTCCAGCGCATACACCTGGATGAAGCTGCCCGTGGTGCCCGAGATGGAACGCGTCATGGAGGCCACCACGATGCCGACGCTGCTGCTCGGCGGCGACAACGGCGGCGACCCCGACGAGACCTTCGCCTCCTGGGAGAACGCGCTCGCGCTCCCGGGCGTGCGCGGCCTCACCGTCGGTCGCACCCTGCTCTACCCCCACGACGGCGACGTGGCCGGCGCGGTCGACACGGCTGCACGGCTCGTGCACCGCGACGTCGCCTAGACTCCACGCGATCCCGCACCTGATTTCTGACCCGACCGAAGGACTGCAATGAGCACCGATTCACTCCCCGTCATCCCGCACTGGATCGATGGCGCGCGCCGCGCCTCGAACAGCGGCCGCACGGCCCCCGTCTTCAACCCCGCCACCGGCGAGGTGCAGGCCCACGTCGCACTCGCCGATGAGGCCGAGATCGCCGAGGCCATCGCGTCGGCGAACCGCGGCTTCGCGGTGTGGAGCGAGTTCTCCATGGCCAAGCGCCAGACCGTGATCTTCAAGTTCCGCGAACTGCTGAACGCGCGCAAGGGCGAGCTCGCCGCGATCATCACCCGCGAGCACGGCAAGGTCGTCTCGGACGCGATGGGGGAGATTCTCCGTGGCCAGGAGGTCGTGGAACTCGCGACTGGGTTCCCGCACCTCATCAAGGGCGCGTTCTCCGAGAACGCCTCGACCGGCATCGACGTCTACTCGATCAAGCAGCCGATCGGCGTCGCGGGCATCATCGCGCCCTTCAACTTCCCGGCCATGGTGCCGATGTGGTTCTTCCCGATCGCCGTCGCCGCGGGCAACGCCGTCATCGTGAAGCCCTCCGAGAAGGATCCCTCGGCCGCGCTGTGGCTCGCCGAACTGTGGCAGGAGGCCGGTCTTCCCGACGGCGTCTTCACCGTGCTCAACGGTGACAAGCTCGCCGTCGACGGCCTGCTCACCGACCCGGGCGTGAACTCGATCTCGTTCGTCGGCTCGACGCCGATCGCGCAGTACATCTACGAGACCGCCTCGAAGCACGGCAAGCGCGTGCAGGCACTCGGCGGCGCGAAGAACCACATGCTGGTGCTGCCCGACGCCGACCTCGACCTCGTCGCCGATCAGGCCATCAACGCGGGCTACGGCGCCGCGGGCGAGCGCTGCATGGCGATCTCGGTCGTGCTGGCCGTCGAGCCCGTCGCCGACGAGCTCATCGAGAAGATCACCGAGCGCATCGCGAAGCTCAACATCGGCAACGGCGCCTCGACGCCCGAGCCCGACATGGGGCCGCTGATCACCGACGTGCACCGCGACAAGGTCACCGGGTACATCGATATCGCCGAGCAGGATGGCGCGACGATCGTCGTCGACGGCCGAGGCTTCCAGGTCGAGGGGCACGAGAACGGCTTCTTCGTCGGGCCCACCCTCATCGACAACATCCCCACCACCTCGCGCGCCTACACCGAGGAGATCTTCGGGCCGGTGCTCGAGATCGTGCGCGTGCAGACCTTCGAAGAGGGCGTCGAGCTCATCAACTCGGGCGCATTCGGCAACGGCACGGCGATCTTCACGAACGACGGGGGAGCGGCCCGCCGCTTCCAGCACGAGATCCAGGTCGGCATGATCGGCATCAACGTGCCGATCCCCGTGCCCGTGGCCTACCACTCCTTCGGCGGCTGGAAGGCGTCGCTGTTCGGCGACGCAAAGGCGTACGGCGTGCAGGGCTTCGAGTTCTTCACCCGCGAGAAGGCCATTACGAGCCGCTGGCTCGATCCCGCCAAGCACGGCGGCATCAACCTCGGCTTCCCGCAGAACGACTAATCCGCAGCACGAATCGGAGCAGGGAACGATTATGACGCAGCAATCGCAGCAGGCCGAACGCTGGTTCCACCGGCGCGGTGAACTCGCCGAGGGCGGATGGGAATCCGTCGTCGACGAGCGCATCCCGGGCTGGGAGCACACCGGCGTACGGGTGGCTCGCCTGGTCGAGGGCGCGACCATCGCGCTCGAGGGCACGGGCATCGAGCGTCTCATCGTTCCCCTCTCCGGTTCGTTCTCGGTGACCTACCGCGACGGCGCTGCGGGCACCGCGAGCGCCGGTGCCGACGCGACCTCGGAGCTCGCGGGCCGTCGCTCGGTCTTCGACGGCCCGACCGACGTGCTCTACCTGTCGTCGGCCGCCACCGCGGAGGTCACCGCGACCTCGGCGCCGAACGGCGAGGCGCGCTTCCTCGTCGCCACCTCTCCGGTGCCCGCCGACCAGCCGCAGCTCGTGCGCCCCTCGCGCTACATGCCGGTTGCCGACGTGCCGGTGGAGTTGCGCGGCGCCGGCGCCTCGAGCCGCCAGGTGCACAACTTCGGGCGCAAGGAGTCGCTCGATGCGGCCCGCTTCATCGTCGTCGAGGTCATCACCCCGGCCGAGAACTGGTCGTCGTACCCGCCCCACAAGCACGACGAGCACATCCCGGGCCACGAATCCGAACTCGAGGAGATCTACTACTTCGAGGTCGCCCCGACGAAAGACGCCCCGGCCGGAGTCGATCCCGAGCGCGCGTTCGGCATGTTCAGCACGTACTCCTCGCCCGCCGGGCCCATCGAGATCGATTCGCAGGTGCACACCGGCGACATCGCCCTCGTGCCCCACGGCTACCACGGCCCCGCCGTGGCCGCCCCGGGCTACGACATGTACTACCTCAACGTGATGGCCGGGCCCGACCCCGAGCGCACATGGCTCATCAGCGACGACCCGGCTCACGGCTGGGTGCGCGACACCTGGGAGGGGCAGCAGCTCGACTCCCGCCTCCCCTTCGCTCCCGCCGACACCGGCGCCGCGAGCACCGAAACCGCCACCGAAACGGAGTCCGCACGATGACCACCCGGCGCATGACGGTCAGCCAAGCGCTGATCGAATTCCTCGCGAACCAGTGGACCGTGGATCGCGCGGCCGACGGCACCGAGATTCGTGAGCGCACCATTCCGGGCGTCTTCGGCATCTTCGGGCACGGCAACGTGGCCGGTATCGGCCAGGCGCTCAAGCAGGCCAACGTCGAGCAGCCCGACCTGATGCCCTACTACCAGGCGCGCAACGAGCAGGCCATGGTGCACCAGTCGGTGGGCTACGCCCGCATGCATCGCCGTCGCGGCACCTACGCGTCGGCCGCGTCGGTCGGCCCGGGCGCCGCCAACCTGCTCACCGGTGCCGCGCTCGCGACCACCAACCGCCTACCTGCGCTGCTGCTGCCGAGCGACACCTTCGCGACCCGCGTCGCCGACCCGGTGCTGCAGCAGCTCGAGCAGCCCCACGACATCGGCCTGACCGTCAACGACGCGTTCCGCCCCGTCTCGAAGTTCTTCGACCGCGTGCAGCGTCCCGAGCAGCTCTTCTCGATCGCGCTCGCCGCCCTTCGCGTGCTCACCGACCCGGCCGAGACCGGTGCCGTGACGATCGCGCTCCCCGAAGACGTGCAGGCGGAGGCGCTCGACGTGCCCGAGGAGTTCTTGCAGCCCCGCGAGTGGCGCATTCGCCGCCCGCGCCCCGAGCGCGACGCGTTCGCCCTGGCACTTGAGGCGATCCGCACCGCGAAGCGCCCGCTGATCGTCGCCGGCGGCGGCGTGCTCTACTCCGATGCCGAGCAGCAGCTGCGCGAGTTCGTCGAGGCGACCGGCATTCCGGTCGGCACGTCGCAGGCCGGCGGTGGAGTGCTCGAGTGGGATCACCCGCAGTACCTCGGCGGCATCGGTGCGACGGGTACGCTCGCCGCCAACCGCCTGGCGGCGGAGGCCGACGTCATTGTCGGCATCGGCACCCGCTACAGCGACTTCACGACGTCGTCGCGCACCGCGTTCCAGAACCCGGGCGTGCAGTTCGTCAACATCAACGTCGCGTCGTTCGACGCGTACAAGCACGGCACGCAGATCCCCGTGGTCGCCGACGCCCGCGAGACGCTCCTCGAGCTGCTCGACGCCCACGGAAACGGGGCGGCAGGGGATCTGCGTGTCGATTCCTCCTATGCCGAGCGCATCGCCGCCGAGAAGGCGGAGTGGGACGGCCTGGTCGACGAGGCGTTCGAGCCCTCGGGTCTCGACTTGCCGGGCCAGCCCGAGATCATCGGCGCCGTGCAGCGCTCGTCGGCGCCGGCCGACGTCATCGTGCAGGCTGCGGGATCGCTGCCCGGCGACCTCCACAAGCTGTGGCGCGTGCGCGACCCGCTGGGGTACCACGTCGAGTACGCCTTCTCGTGCATGGGGTACGAGATCGCGGGCGGTATCGGCGCGAAGCGCGGGCTGGTCGAAGCCGGAGACGACCGCGACGTCATCATCATGGTGGGCGACGGCTCGTACCTGATGCTCAACACCGAGCTCGTCACCGCCGTCGCCGAGGGCATCAAGGTCATTGTGATCCTGATTCAGAATCACGGCTACGCGTCGATCGGTCACCTCTCGGAGACCGTCGGATCGGAGCGCTTCGGCACCTGGTACCGCGAGTACGACGGCGTCGCGAAGAACTTCCAGGGCGAGCAGGTGCTGCCGATCGACCTCGCGATGAACGCCCGCAGCTACGGCATGGACGTCATCGAGGTCGACCCGGGCGCGGGCGCGATCACCGACCTCGAGACCGCGATCGCGCAGGCCAAGGCCTCGGATCGCGCGACCTTCATTCACATCAACAGCGACCCGCTGATCTACGCGCCCGACGGTGCGGGCTGGTGGGACGTGCCGGTGCCGCAGGTCTCGACGCTCGACTCCACGCAGCGCGCGCGGGCCGAGTACGAAGAGCAGGTCGCGGCCCAGAAGCCGCTGCTGGGCTGATACGAGGCTTCGGCGCTTCGGCGCCTCGGCTCTGAACGACGGGCCCGGTTCTCGCAGTGCGCGAGGCCGGGCCCGTTGGCGTGCCGGGGCTCGCCGGGGCCAGCGTGTGAGCAACTCTCGCGCGATCGCGATGCTGAGTGTTGCCGACTGGAAACCTCGGCGAAATGGTCTACTATGGCTTATTGTCAATACAAAGACCCCCTGCGATGATGGACGGGTACGATCCGGCACCGTCGCCGAAAGAGAGGTTCTCGCCCATGGGTGAAACGAACGCCGAAAACCCCGGTCTGCGCATCGGAACCGCCCCCGACTCATGGGGCGTCTGGTTCCCGGACGACCCGAAGCAGGTGCCGTGGGAGCGCTTCCTTGACGAGGTCGTCGCCTCGGGGTACGAGTGGATCGAACTCGGCCCCTACGGCTACCTGCCGACCGACCCCCACCAGCTCGAAGACGAACTCGGCAAGCGCGGCCTCAAGCTTTCGGCCGGCACCGTGTTCACCGGATTCCACAAGGGCGACGACGAGTGGCAGCGCGCCTGGGACCAGGCGCTCAACGTCGCGGGGCTCGCCTCGAAGCTCGGCGCCGAGCACCTCGTCGTGATCCCGGACCTGTGGCGCAGCGATGCGACCAGCGAGGTGCTCGAGTCGCGTACCCTGACCGATGAGCAGTGGGCGAAGCTCGGCGCGGGCCACGACCGACTCGGCAAGGCGCTGCTCGAGGAATTCGGAGTGAAGCAGCAGTTCCACTCGCACGCCGACAGCCACATCGGTACGACCCGCGAGGTGCTGCGCTTCCTCGACGAGACCGACGCGCGCTACACGAACCTCTGCCTCGACACCGGCCACTTCGCCTACTACGGCGGCGACAACGTGAAGCTGATCGAGGAGCGCCCCGAGCGCATCGGCTACCTGCACCTGAAGCAGGTCGACCCCACGCTGCTCTTCGACGTGCTGAAGAACGATGTGCCGTTCGCCGAGGCCGTCACGCAGGGCATCATGATCGAGCCGCCGCACGGCATCCCCGACCTCGCGCCGGTCATCGAGGCGGTAGCCAAGATCGACTCCGAGATCTTCGCCATCGTCGAGCAAGACATGTACGGCTGCGACGTCGATCGCCCGTTCCCGATCGCGCAGCGCACGCGCGAGCACATCTTCGGGTGCACCCACTTGGCGCGCGTGTCGTAAGCGCCCACCCTCACACTTCTCGAAAGGATTCACCCATGACTGAAGATCTCCGCGTCGCCGTCGTCGGCGCCGGCATGATGGGCGCCGACCACATCGCCCGCATCACCCACCGCATCAGCGGTGCACGCGTCTCTGCTGTCGTCGAGCCCGACGCCGGCCGCGCCGCAGCAGCCGCCGAGCACGCCCCGGGTGCCCAGGTGTTCGCGAGCGTCGAAGAGGCCATCGCGGCCGACGCTCTCGACGCCGTGCTTATCGCGGTGCCCGGGCAGTTCCACGCGCCCGTGCTGAAGCCCGCCCTCGAAGCGAAGCTGCCCATTCTCTGCGAGAAGCCGCTGACGCAGGATTCGGCGAGCTCGTGGGAGGTGCTCGAGCTCGAGCAGCAGCTCGACAAGCCCCACATTCAGGTCGGCTTCATGCGCCGCTTCGACGCCGAGTACCAGGAGCTGCGTCAGCTCGTCGAGTCGGGCGAGAGCGGCGAACTGCTGATGGTGCGCGCCGTGCACCGCAACCCGACGGTGCCCGAGACCTACACCAACGACATGCTCATCACCGACTCGGTGGTGCACGAATTCGACGTGGTGCCGTGGCTCGCCGGGTCGCGCGTCGTCAGCGTCGAGGTGAAGCACCCGCGCCGCAACTCGCTCGCTCCCGAGCGACTGCACGAGCCGATCCTGGTGATCATGGAGCTCGAGAACGGTGTGCTCGTCGACGTCGAGATGAGCGTCAGCGTGCAGTTCGGCTACCAGGTCGCCACCGAGGCCGTGTTCGAGCAGGGCGTTGCCCGCATCGGGCAGCCCTCGGGCCTGCAGCGCTGGAGCGCCGGGCGTTTCAGCGTGAAGGATCACGAGTCGTTCACGACCCGCTTCGCCGATGCGTATGACGCGCAGATTCAGCGCTGGGTCAACGCCGTGCACAACGGATCGCTCATCGATGGCCCGAACGCGTGGGATGGCTACCTCGTCGCCCTCTCGTGCGAGGCCGGCGTCAAGGCCATGCACGAGGGCGGCACGGTCGCCGTCGAAGCGCCCGAACGCCCCGCGTTCTACGCCTGAGACGGTGTGCTGGGCCTGATGGGAGAGCCGGTATCGGCTCCCGCATCAGGCCCGCTGCCGCACCCACCCGCAGTACGACATCGCTTTCACCTCGCATAGGAGCACCATGGTCCGCATTGCCCTCGACCCGACGCCGTACAACGATTCGGTGCATCTGCTCGACTTCCCCGATCTCGTTGCACGGCTCGGGTACGAATACCTGCAGCTCACGCCGAGCCCCGACTTCGGGCGGCACTTCCACTACCCGAAGGTCGACAGCGAACTCATCGCGCAGCTGAAGAAGCGCGCGAACGACGCGGGCGTCACGATCACGTCCGTGCTGCCCGTGCAGCGATTCGGCGGCCCCGAACCGCACCAGGTCGACGCCGCCGTCTTCAATACGACCCGCTACATCGAGATCGCTGCCGAACTCGAGGCGCCCATCGTGAACACCGAGTTCTCGGGCCGCCCCGAGCGTGAAGAAGAGTCGGAGTACGCGTTCTACCGCTCAATGGAGCGGCTGATTCCGGTGCTCGAGCGCGAGGGCGTGACGCTGAACTTCGACCCGCACCCCGACGACTTCGTCGAGGACGGGCTCGAGGCGTGGCGCATCATCCGTGGCCTGAACACCGACCGGGTCGGCTTTGTCTACGTCGCCTCGCACACGTTCCACTACGGCGATCGCGCGACGAGCCTTATTCCGCAGCTCGGCGATCGACTCGGCGCGGTCTACACCGCGGACACCTTCGATCACAATCGTTCGAATGGACTCCGCTACATCACGAACCCGCCCGGCAACGCGGTGCGCGTGCACCAGCACCTCGCGATCGGCGACGGCGACGTCGACTGGACCGAGCTCTTCGGCACCCTCAAGCAGTCGGGCTACCTCGACCGCGACGACGCCCTCATCGTCTCGAACGTCTTTGCGGAAGACGAGCGGGCCGACGAGATCTCGAAGTTCCAGCTCGCCAAGATCCGCGAGCTCGTCGGCCTGGCCTGACGGCTGCCCCCGGATCGGGGTAACTTCGGGTGGGTGTCAGCGGCGAATTCCGCCGCCGCACCCACCCGAAGTTACCCCGATCGCAGGTCTGGGGCGGGTCAGCGGAGGGCAGAGCGGTAGCGCCGCTCGGCCCCGCCGCCTCAGAAGAGCAGCAGGTAAAGGGCGCCGAGCACGGTCACGACGAGCACCGCGCCCTCGAACACCTGCTGCTTGACGCGCACGGCGATCCAACGCCCGAAGAATGCGCCGATGACGACTCCCGGCACCAGGCAGAGGTCGAGCAGCAGGCTGCTGCCGTCGATGAGCCCGAGCCCGATTGAGAACGGCAGCTTGGTGAGGTTGATGATCGCGAAGAACCAGGCCGCCGTGCCGAGGAAGGCCTGCACCGGGAAGCGGGCGGCGAGGAAGTACATCGACATCACGGGGCCGCCGGCGTTCGCGACCATCGTCGTGAAGCCCGCGAGTGAGCCGTAGCCGATGCTCGCGGCGAGCGGGTTGCCGGCCGTCGCTGCCGCGCCCGAACGCTGCGACAGCCACCGACGCCACAGTGTGAATGCGACCACGATGATGAGGATCGCACCGATGACCCGTCGCACCCATCCGTCGTCGGCGACGGCGAGAAAGACGGCGCCGAGCGCGAGCCCCGCGACGACCGCAGGGGCGAGGCGCAGAATCGTCGACCAGTTCGCGTGCTTGCGATACGACCACACGGCGAAGATGTCGCCGACGATGAGCAGCACGAGCAAGGCCCCGGTGGAGTGCTTGGCCGGCAGCAGCGCCGCGAAGATCGCGATCGAAATCGTGTTGATGCCGGGCAGTGCGGTCTTCGAGAAGCCGACGATGACGGCGGCGATGCCGAGGAGTGCCCAAGCCCACGGAGCGATCTCGGGCAGCAGTGACGTCACGTTCCCACTGTACTCCCAGGGAGAGTTTGTCCAAATGTAACGACATTGTTAAGCTCAGATGTGCGGCCCGTTACCCGGCGCGCCGCACGCAGGACGAAGGAGTCACAGAATGTCAGTCGGAACCGCAGGCACGAGTCGAACACCGTTGCCGCCGTTGGGCACCGGAGCGCACCGAAGCCGTCTCGGCCTCGTCGCGCTGGTCGCGACCTTCGGCGGACTGCTGTTCGGCTACGACACGGGCGTCGTCAACGGCGCGCTCAGCCCGATGTCGCAGGAGCTCGGCCTCACCCCGTTCCTCGAGGGCTGGTTCACCAGCTCGCTCGTCTTCGCCGCCGCGATCGGCGCCATGGTTTGCGGCCGCCTCTCTGACGGATGGGGTCGACGCAAGACCATCATTCTGCTCGCCGTGCTCTTCTTCGTGGGCACCGCGTTCGTCGTCTTCGCGCCCGGCGGCGAGACGCTCGGCACCCACACCACCTTCGGCTTCTCGACGCTCATCGTCGGTCGCGTGCTGCTCGGCCTCGCGGTCGGTGGCGCCTCGACCGTCGTCCCCGTGTTCCTCGCCGAACTCGCTCCCTACGAGATCCGCGGTTCGATCGCCGGTCGCAACGAGCTCATGATCGTCGTCGGCCAGCTCGCCGCATTCGTCGTGAACGCCATCATCGGCAACGTGTGGGGCCACATCGACAACATCTGGCGCGTCATGTTCGCCGTCTGCGCGCTCCCCGCGATCGCGCTGTTCTTCGGCATGCTGCGCATGCCCGAGTCACCCCGCTGGCTCGTGAACCGAGGCGACTACGCAGGCGCCGAGCGCGTGCTCGCGACCGTCCGCACTCCCGAACGCGCCGCAGCAGAGACTGCGGACCTGCGCGCGCTCGTCGAGGAGGAGCGTGGCGAGGAGCACCTCGGCTGGCGCGCGATCCTCTCGAACCGCAACCTGCTCAAGATCGTCTTCATCGGCATCGGCTTGGGCATCGCCCAGCAGCTGACCGGTATCAACTCGATCATGTACTTCGGCAGCCAGGTGCTCGAGCAGTCGGGCTTCTCGCAGAACGCCGCCCTCATCGCCAACGTTGCGCCCGGGGTCATCGCCGTGATCGGCGCGATCATCGCACTGCAGATGATGGACCGCTTCGATCGCCGCAAGACCTTCATCACCGGCTTCACGCTGACCACTATCAGCCACCTGTTGATCGGCGTCGCATCGTTCGCTCTGCCCGAGGGCAGCGCGGCCCGTCCGTGGATCATCCTGGCGCTCGTCGTGATCTTCGTCGGCTCGATGCAGACCTTCCTCAACGTGGCCGTCTGGGTCTACCTGTCGGAAATCTTCCCGCTGCACATGCGCGGCATCGGCATGGGCATCTCGGTCTTCGCGCTGTGGATCATGAACGGCATCGTCGCGCTGTTCTTCCTGCCGCTCGTCGACGGAGTCGGTATTTCGAGCACCTTCTTCGTGTTCGCAGCGGTGGGTGCACTCGCGCTCTTCTTCGTGTGGAAGTGGGTGCCCGAGACCCGCGGCCGCACGCTCGAGGCGCTCGAGGAGGAAGTCACCACGGGCATGATCTACGTGCCGCGAGGCAAGTAAGGATCACAGCGGGTGGCGCATCAGCGCCGCCCGCTGTTTTCGTTGGTGCGGGTGCACACCCGCGTGCGATCGAAAGGACCACCCATGCGCATCGGACTCGTCGGATTCGGGGTCGGCGGACGACTCTTCCATCTGCCCTACATTCAGGCTGCGAGTGAGTGGGAGCTCGTGGGCGTCGTCGCCCGTGCGGAGTCGACGCGTGCGTCGCTCGCGGAGGCCGCCCCCGGGGTCGAAGCGTTCGCTTCGCTCGATGAGCTTATCGATGCGGGTGTTGACGCCGTCGTCATCACGACGCCCCCGGCGACCCGCCGTGAGCTGGTGCTCCGTGCGCTCGAGCGCGGCGTGCACGTGGTCGCCGACAAGCCGTTCGCGCCCGACGCGGAGACGGCCCGCGAGCTCATCGCTGCGGCCGACGCCGCCGGGCGCGTGCTCACGGTCTTCCACAACCGACGCTGGGACACCGACCTCGTGACGCTGCGCTCTGTGCTCGACTCGGGTGCGCTGGGACCGGTGTGGCGCGCGGACTTCGCGCTCGAGCAAGACGACCGCACCGTGCTCGATCAGGGCCCCGACGAGGGCCTGCTGCGCGACCTCGGTGCACACGTGGTCGACCAACTCATCCAGCTCTTCGGCCCGGTCGCGCGCGTCGACGCGCACCTCGACTGGGTCGGTATGGGCGACGAGCGGGTCGACGTCGGGTTCTTTCTCGGGCTGCACCACGCCTCGGGGGTCTTCAGCTCGGTGTCGTCGACCAAGGGCGCGCGCCGTCAGGATCGCCGCATGATCGTGACCGGCCTCGAGGGCAACTACGAGTCGCACATGAGCGACGTGCAGTACGAGCAGTTGCTCGCCGGGCTGCGACCGGCAACCGACGCCGACACTTGGGGCGTCGAAGCCGAGGAGCGCTGGGGCGTGCTGACGGTCGGTGCGGAGCCGATCCGCGTTCCCTCACTGCGCGGCGACTACAGCGACTTCTACCGCGACCTGCATCGCGCGATCGCCTCGGGCACCGCGCCCGCGGTCACCCTCGACGAAGCGCTGCACACGGTGTCGGTGCTCGATGCGGCGCGCGAAAGTGCGACTACGGGTGAGCGAGTGACCGTCGCTCCGCTTCCTCACTGAGGATCGCCCGAAACGCATCCAGCGCTGGGCTGTCAGCGCTGGAGTGCCGCGACGCGGTGAACACCGTGCGTTCGGGATCGCCGGGCAGGTCGATGAGCCGGATGTCGCTCGCACGCCCGACGTGCACCATGCCGGGCAGCAGCGCCACGGCGAGACCCGACTCGACGAGGCGGAGGTGCGCCTGCAGGTCGGCGGTTTCGAAGCGCACGTCTGGCTCGAATCCCGCGACGCGGCAGGCCTGCTCGGCCCAGTGACGCGACGCGGCCCCCACGGGTTCCATGACCCAGGGGAGTGACGCGGCGTCGCTCAGCTGGAAGACGGCGTCGAACTCGGGGTCGACGCCGGCGTGCGCCGGGAGTGCGAGCTGGATCGCGTCACGCGTGAGCGGCTGGCGATCGAGGCCAGCGAAGTGCTCGGTCGCGTGGCCTGGATACTGCTCGGCGACGACCAGGTCGAACCCCCGCGCCCACGTTTCGTAGAGTGCTGCCGCCGGTTCATGCTGCACCACTTCGACGCGCACGGCGGGGTGCTCGGCGCGCATGCGACGCAGCGCTTGGGGCATGATCGCGAGCAGTGCGGTCTGAAACGCGGCGACCCGCAGCGTGCCGATCACCTCGGTACCGAAGCGGCGCACCGCGTCGTCGGCCCGTTCGAGGTCGGCTAGCAGCTGTTCGGTGTGGGCAACCAGTGATCGAGCTGCTGCGGTGAGGCGGAGTGTGCGGCCCGAGCGGGTGAGCAGCGGCATGCCGACCTCACGCTCCAGGATGCTGAGCTGCTGCGACACCGCTGACGGGCTGTAGCTGAGCGCTTCGGCGACGGCGATGACGGTGCCGCGGCGGCTGAGTTCCCACAGCAGCCGCAGACGCTTGACCTCGAGCATGGGCTGATGATCCTCTCGCGAAATGCAGTGTCTGGGAGCGCGCCGGCACCGAAGCCGGCGGACGCACAATTGTGAAGCTCAGCTTCATAGTATTGCTCCTTTATTCGAACTTTTATTCATCGCCCAGCTGCGTCACGATGGCAAATATCACCACTTCGCGCGCCACGTGGCGCGCCCGTTCGAAAGGCTGCTCGTGAGCACCACCGCAGCAGGCGCCGCCGCCCGCCCCCAAGATTTCGCCGAAGCCGCCGTGGAGCTCGTGCAGCGCTGGCTTCGCGAAGCGGCCGAGATTCCCGCCGACGCCTCGGCGGCGCGCCTCGCGGGCGTGTTGAAAGACCCGAACGGCCTCGACTTCACCGTCGGGTTCGTCGACGGTGTGGTGCGCCCCGAAGACCTCGGCGCCGCAGCCAAGAAGCTCAAGACTCTGACCACGCTCACCCCGAAGTTCCTCCCCGCGCCCATGCGGGGCGCGATCGGCCTCGGCGGCGCGCTCGCCGCGCCGTTCAAGGGCGCCGTCGTTCCCATCGCTCGTCGCGTGCTGCGCGAGATGGTCAGCCACCTCATCATCGATGCGACCGACAGCAAGCTCGGGCCGGCAATCGCGAAGATCAAGCGCGACGACGTGCGCTTGAACCTCAATCTGCTGGGTGAGGCGATCCTGGGCGAGCATGAAGCCGAGCGCCGACTCGCCGGCACCCACCGACTGCTGGCCCGCGATGATGTCGACTACGTCTCCATCAAGGTGTCGGCGACCGTCGCCCCGCACAATCACTGGGCGTTCGACGAAGCCGTGCAGCACATCGAGCACCAGCTGAAGCCGCTCTTCGAGCGCGCGAACGCGTCGAGCCCGAAGAAGTTCATCAACCTCGACATGGAGGAGTACAAGGATCTCGACCTGACCCTCGCCGTGTTCATGCGGATGCTGGATCGCCCCGAGTTCCGCGATCTCGAGGCCGGCATCGTGCTGCAGGCCTACCTGCCCGATGCGCTCGGGGCGATGATGCGCCTGCAGACGTGGGCCGCCGAGCGGGTCGCCACCGGCGGCGCCCCTATCAAGGTGCGCGTGGTGAAGGGCGCGAACCTGCCGATGGAGCAGGTTGATGCGACCATGCACGGCTGGTCGCTCGCGACCTGGGGTTCGAAGCAGCAGACCGACACGAGCTACAAGGCCGTCATCGACTACGCCCTCACCGCGGATCGCGTCAAGAACGTGCGCCTTGGCGTCGCTGGGCACAACCTCTTCGACATCGCGCTCGCGTGGCTGCTCGCGAAGGCCCGCAGTGCTGAAGCCGGCATTGAATTCGAAATGCTGCTGGGGATGGCGACCGGCCAGGCCGAAGCTGTGAAGCGCGAGGTCGGGTCGCTGCTGCTCTACACCCCGGTGGTGCACCCGCAGGAGTTCGACGTCGCCATCGCCTACCTGATTCGCCGACTCGAGGAGGGCGCGAGCCAGGAGAACTTCATGTCGGCCGTGTTCGAACTCAACGATGCCCCCGAGCTCTTCGAGCGTGAGAAGCAGCGCTTCCTCGCCTCGCTCGCCGACCTTGCAGCGATCACGGCCGATGGGGCGCCCGAGCATTTCGCAGTGCCCGCCGCGAACCGGCAGCAGGATCGCCGCACCTACGACACTGACGGCGTCGAGGGGCGGGTGGAGGCTCGGGTGGCCGCCGGGCGCACCGGCCAGTTCCACAACGTGGCCGACACCGACCCCGACCTCCCGGGCAACCGTGTGTGGGGTCGGCAGATTGCGAGCCGCATGGCGGCCTCGCAGCTTGGCGTTGACCTGGTTGTTCAGGCGCGCGTTGCCGACACCGCTGTGCTCGACGAGATCGTCGCGCGTGGCGTGCAAGCGGCAGACGGCTGGCAGGCGCTGGGCGCAGACGAGCGCGCCCGCATTCTCTACCGCGCCGGCGAGCTCCTCGAAGCCAAGCGTGCGGAGCTGCTCGAGGTCATGGGGTCGGAGTGCGGCAAGACGCTTGACCAGGGCGATCCCGAGGTCAGCGAGGCCATCGACTTCGCGAACTACTACGCCATGCTCGGCCAGCTGCTTGACCAGGTCGACGGCGCGAAGTTCCAGCAGAAGAAGTTGATCGCGGTCATTCCGCCTTGGAACTTCCCCGTCGCGATCCCCGCTGGCGGCGTGCTCTCGGCGCTCGCCGCAGGCTCCTCGGTGATCATCAAGCCGGCGTCGAACTCCGCGCGCTCGGGCGCCGTCTTGGTCGATGCGCTCTGGGAGGCCGGCGTGCCGCGCGATGTGCTGCAGCTCGTGCAGTTCGGCGACCGCACCCTGGGTTCGGCGCTCGTCGCAGATCCACGCGTCGATCGACTCATCCTGACCGGCGCGTACGAAACCGCGGTGAGCTTCCGCGAATTGCGCCGTGACCTGCCCATCCTCGCCGAGACCAGCGGTAAAAACGCCATCATCGTCACCCCGAACGCCGACCTCGACCTCGCAGCGAAAGACGTCGCGCTGTCTGCCTTCGGGCACGCGGGCCAGAAATGCTCCGCTGCGTCGCTCGTGGTCCTCGTGGGCTCGGTTGCGACCTCGAAGCGTTTCCGTGGCCAGCTGCTCGATGCCGTGCGATCGCTCGCCGTCGGCACCCCCGATGACCTTGACACGCAAATGGGCCCCATCATCACGGCACCCGACGGCAAGCTGCTGCGGGGGCTCACCACGCTCGGTGCAGGCGAGCACTGGCTGATCGAACCGGCGCCCGTCGAGAGCGACCACCCGCTCGCGCGCGATCGACACGGTGCGACGAAGCTGTGGACGCCCGGCGTGCGCGCGGGAGTGCGACGGGGTTCGGAGTACCACCTCACCGAGTACTTCGGGCCGATTCTCGGCATCATGACCGCCGAGACGCTCGACGACGCGATCGACCTGGTCAACGACATCGACTATGGACTCACCTCGGGGCTGCACTCGCTCGACCGCGACGACCTCGATCTGTGGCTGCGCCGCGTGCAGGCCGGAAACCTCTACGTGAACCGCGGCATCACCGGCGCGATTGTGCGTCGGCAGAGCTTCGGCGGCTGGAAGAAGTCGGCCATCGGCGCCGGCACCAAGGCGGGCGGCCCCAACTACCTGCACGGGCTCGGCGACTGGATCGACGCACCCGTCACCGCTCCGCTTCGCGCTCCACGCCCACAAGCTGCGCGACTGCTCACCGCCGCCGAGCGCGCGGGCGTCACAGGCACCGAACTCGCATGGTTGCGCGCGGCGCTCGGCTCAGACGCGCAGGCATGGGACGACGAGTTCGGCGTCGCCCGAGACGCATCGCAGCTCGGCATCGAGGTCAACGCGCTGCGCTACCTTCCCGTGTCGACCGTGGTGCGCTGGGCCGCGGACGCCGCACCCCACGAAGCGGTGCGCGTCATCGCTGCCGCGCTCGCCGCAGGGGCCACGCCGCAGGTCAGCACGCCGGTCGCGCTGCCCGCGCCGATCGCTGAAGCGCTCGCTGCAGCACGGGTGCAGGTCGCGTATGAAGACGCCGAGGCCTGGGCTGCGCGCTTGCGCCGACTCGCCGCGCAGCAGGGGCCCACCGCCGGAGCGCGCGTGCGCATCGTCGCGGGCGACTCCCGCGCGGCAGAGGCGGCCGCCGTCACCGCCGCCACCGGGGGTGTGCCCGACATCGCGGTCTACGGCGGGGTCGTGGTGTCGGCAGGCCGCGTCGAGATGCTGCCGCACCTGCACGAGCAGGCCGTGTCGATCACCGCGCATCGCTTCGGCACGCCGAATGCGCTGTCGGAGGGGCTGCTGTAGGTCGCAAACGGCCGCATCGCCCGCGTCGCCGCCCCGTCGCTCCGTCCGCGACGGCGTCGCCCGCGCCCCTCCCGGCCCGCCCGCCCGCGATCTGCGAGCGGGGTCGCTTTCGGAGGGTGTCGGCCATGCCGCACTGTCCGAAAGCGACCCCGCTGCCAGAGGGCGGGGCGGAGCCGCGCGCGACGGCCGGGCCCCGCTACAGCGAAGCCTGCAGCGCCGCGTCGGCGTCGCGCAGCACCTTCGAGGCGACTTCGAGGCCCTCGATGCGGCCGAGCGACACGTCTTCGTGCTCGATGTTGACCCACATCTCGGGGTCGACCTCGTGGATCGCGCGCAGGAACTCGGTCCAGAATGCGGTGTCGTGGCCCTTGCCGAGTGCGACGAAGTCCCATGCGGACTGCTTCGGCCACTCATTCGCCCACTCGTCGCCCCCGAGGTTGGTGCGCGGCTCGTCGGCGCCGAGACGGCGGAACGAGTTGTCGAGCACGCCGTTGATCGCGGCCCATTCGGGATTGACGCGCACGTCCTTCGCGGCGGCGTGGAACACGAGCTCGCCGAGGTGACGGACGACCGCAACGGGGTCCATCTGCTGCCAGAAGAGGTGCGACGCGTCGAGCTCGACGCCGACGTGGGTCGCGCCGGTCAGCTCGATGAGCTTGTGCACATCGGCCGAGTTGAATACGAGGTTCTGCGGGTGCAGCTCGAGCGCGACCTTGACGCCGTGCTCAGCGGCGAAGCGGTCGGTCTCGCGCCAGAACTTCGCAGCCACGTCCCACTGGTAGTCGAGCACGTCGAGCGCGGCCGAATTCCAGGCGTTAACGACCCAGTTCACCACGGTTGCGCCGGGCTCGCCCCCGGGCAGCCCCGACATGGTGACGACGCGATCCTGACCGAGGCGTTCGGCGAGCTGGATCGACCGCCGCACGTCAGCCGCGTGCGCACCGCCGATGGCGGCCTTCGGGTGCAGCGGGTTGCCGTTGCAGTTGAGGCCGGCGATGGAGACCCCGGTGCCGGCGAAGATGCCGAGGAAGTCATCGCGTGCGGCATCGGATTCGAGGATCTGATCGATGGTCGGAATGTGCAGTGACGGTAGGAAGCCGCCCGAGTTGAGTTCGATGCCGGTGAGCCCGAGGTCGCGCACGACCTCGATGGCCTCGGGCAGTCTGCGGTCGTGGAGGATTGCGTTGTAGACGCCGAGTTTCATGGGAGTGCTCGTTTCTGGGGTGTCAGGTTCGGGGTATGGAGGATCAGCGGACCGCGACCGCTGCGCCGCCGTGGGCTGCCGACTCTGCGACGGCCGCGAGGAACTCCATGTTGTGCACGCCGTCGTCGAAGCTCTTGCAGCGCGGCAGCGACTCGGCGGCGGGGATGCCGGCGACCTCTTCGAGGAACGCGCGCGCCTGGTGCACGAACAGGTCGTTCTGGCCGATGCCGACGCCGGGGGCGTCCATCGCCCAGCCGCCCGCGTAGTGCGGGTGCGCCGGGCCGAGCGGAATGGTGCGGTAACCGGCGACATCGGCCTGCTCGTCGTGCAGCATGACCTCGACCTGCGCCGGGTTGGTCTGCGACCAGCGGGCGGCGCCGCGCGACCCGAAGACCTCGAGGTAGAGGTCGTTCGGGTGCCCGGCGGCGACGCGCGATACTTCGATCGTGCCGACGCAGTGCGCGAACTCGGCGTTGAACGTGGCGTAGTCGTCGTTCGTGACCGGGGCGGTCTCGTCGCTGACGTTGCCGCGGCTGTGGCCGACGACCTGGCCGAGCGGCTTCGGGCGCTCGGTGATCGCCGTATGGAAGCGGCCGCCCGAAACCTCGCGAACGGGTCCGCAGAGGAACTCGGCGATGTAGCTGAGGTGGCTGCCGACGTCTCCGAGGGCGCCCGAACCGGCCGGGCCCTGGTAGCGCCAGCTGATGGGGGCATCGGGGCGGCAGCCGTAGTCGGTCCAGTAGCGGCCCGAGAAGTGCTGCACGTCACCGAGACGGCCGTCATCGATGAGCTTGCGCAAGAAGGCGATGCCCGGGGAACGGAGGTAGCTGAAGCCGATGCGCGCGACGGTGCCGTTCGCGTCAGCGGCGCGCGCGGCGTCGGCCATGGCGCGTGCGTCTTCGATGGTGTCGCTGAGCGGCTTCTCGCAGAGCACGTGCTTGCCGGCAGCGAGCAGACCCTCGACGATTTCGCGGTGCAGCGAATTGGCGACGACCACGCTGACGACGTCGATGTCGTCGGCCGCGGCGATCTCGCGCCAATCAGAGACGTGGCGCTCGAACCCGAAGCGCTTCGCGGTCTCTTGCCCGAGGGGTGCGAAGACGTCGCCGATGGCGACGAGGCGAATCTCGGGGAGCACGGGGGCGTAGAGGGTGGAGGCTGCGCGGTAGGCAGCGGCGTGGGCCTTGCCGGCCATGCCGGCTCCGATGACGGCGACGCCGATGGATGCGTTCACGGGGTTCCTTTCGAGGGGCTTCATTGCTGCGAGAACGTGGGCGCTGTTAGTGTTGGAGCGCTCCAATCGAGATTACGGTAACTCTGGTTCCATGTCCTGTCAATACGGCGCGCGCGGCGCGCACTGGGGCTCACGTAATCTGAAGCTCGCGCCCAGACCCTCGACCGAAAGGCACCCCATGCGACGACCGACGATCTACGACGTCGCCGAGCGCGCCGGCGTCTCGAAGTCGCTCGTCTCACTCGTGCTGCGCGATTCGCCGAAGGTCAGTGACGAGAAGCGGGCCGCCGTGCTCGCGGCTGTGGCCGAGCTCGACTACACGCCGAGCCGGTTGGCGGCCGGGCTTGCGGGCACGCGCACGCGCAGCATCGGCGTGATCATCGACGACTTCGCGAACCTGTGGTTCGTCGAGGCCCTCGCGGGTCTCCGCGCAGCCCTCGAAACGGGCGGGTATGCGCTCAGCGTGGCCGATGCCCGGCTGAACGCCCATCTGGGCGTCGATCCGATCGATGCCTTTCGTGCGCTGCGCGTCGACGGCATCGTGCTCGCCGGAGAAGCGAGCGCCGAGGCGGTGGCGCGCGCCGGCGTGCCCGCGGTGGTGCTCGGCACGCGTGCGCTCGTGGCGCCCGACCTCCCGGTGATCGCGAGCGATGAGGTCGAGGGAGGGCGACTGGCCACCCAGCACCTGCTCGAACTCGGGCATCGGCGCATCGCCTGCGTCTCTGGCCCGGGCGCGAGCGCTGCGGCGCGCGAGCGGGGATATCGCGAGGCGATGGCCGGCGCCAGCGCCACACCACAAGTGGTTACGGCCTCCGCGACCGATGAGGGTGCCGCGCGCGCGGTGTCGGGTGCGCTCTTTGGTCGCGCAGCTGGGCAGCCTGGATCAGGCACCGATGCCCCGACCGCGGTATTCGCCGTGAATGACCCGATGGCGGTTGGCGTGATCGGAGCTGCCCAAGAGGCAGGGCTCGTGGTGCCCGAAGATCTTTCGGTGATCGGCTACGACGACTCCCCGCTTGCCGCCTACGGCATCGTGGCGCTGTCGACGATCAGCGGGGACCCGCGCGAGCTCGGCGAGGCCGCGGGCGAGGTGCTGCTCGCAGAGCTCGGTGCTGGTGGTGCGGCACGGGGTGCGGGCACCGCTGGGGTCACTGGGGGCGCGGGATCGCGGATCTTCGCGCCCCAACTCGTCGTTCGCGGCACCACGGCGGCGATCCTGCGCCCCTGACCGGTCGCGGCTCGGCGGTGGGTGCCTGCGTGCTTGCTCGCTCGCGCGGGTGAGTAAAACTGATGCAGAAAACCCTCACTGCGTGTGACCAAGATTGCTCGCAGCAGCACGCATTGCTCACCCGGGGGCGCAGGAGCTACACTCGCTTTGTCACATCAATTTAGCTCGTGCTAGTACGCGCGCGATACACCGCGCACAGCACCCCATCGCAAGGGACCCCCGCAATGACGCAGACCCCCGTCCGCTTCGGACTCATCGGCACCGGGCGCATCGGCCAGGTGCACGCCGCCAGCATCGCCGCGTCGCCAAACGCCACGCTCGCCTGGGTGGCCGACCCGTTCATCGACGGTGCACGCAGCGTCGCCGAGCGCTATGGCGCTACGGCGACCGAGTCGGCCGAGGCACTCATCGCCTCGGGCGAGATCGACGCGGTGCTCATCGCCTCGCCGACGCCCACGCACGTCGACCTCATCGAAGCCTCGGTGCGTGCCGGCCTGCCCGTGCTCTGCGAGAAGCCGATCGACCTCGACATCGCGCGCGTCGACGCTCTCAGCCCGCTTGTCGCCGAAGCCGGCGTGCCGGTCGCGCTCGGCTTCAATCGCCGCTTCGACCCGAACCACGGCGCTGCTCGTGCGCGGGTGCACGCCGGTGAGATCGGCAGCCTGGAGCAGCTGATCATCATCAGCCGCGATCCCGCAGCCCCGCCCGCAGACTACGTGGGTATCTCGGGTGGCATCTTCCGCGACATGACCATTCACGACTTCGACATGGCGCGCTTCTTCACCGGTGACGACGCGATCGTCTCGGTCTCGGCGACCGGCACGCGCACCTTCGACCCTGGCGCCCGCGAGCATGGCGACTTCGACACCGCCGTCGTCACCCTGCGCACGGCGAGCGGTGCCGTCGTCACGATCGTGAACTCGCGCCACAGCGCGGTCGGCTACGACCAGCGCATCGAGGCGTTCGGCGCGCGCGGCATGCTGCAGGTCGGTAACCCGCAGACGAACACGGTGGTGGTGTCGACGGCCGACGCGGTCGAGGCGCGCCCCGCCTACCCCGAGTTCTTCCTTGAGCGCTACGCCGAGGCGTACTCCGCCGAACTCGAGGAGTTCGTGCGGCTCGTGCGCGGCGAGGCTTCCACCAGCCCGACGTTCGCGGATGGGCGGGCCGCGCTGATCCTCGCAGATGCCGCGCAGCGCTCTGCCGAAACCGGCTTCGCGGTCGCGGTCGAGCTCTGAACGCCACGGTACGAGCGCAGGATCGCCTGATGACCTATCGCCTCGCCGCGTGCGCAGAGATGCTCTTCGTCGACCTTCCGTTCGTGGAGCGCGTGCAGCGCATTCACGAGCGCGGGCTGCTCGTCGAGATCTGGGATTGGAGCACGAAAGACCTCGCGGCGCTCGCCGCCACCGGAGCCGAGTTCTCGTCTATGACGGGGTACTTGCGGGGCGACCTCACCACCGCTGAGGGGCGTCGCGAGTTGCTCGCCACCGCGCGTGAATCGCTCGCGGCCGCCGAGATCATCGACTCGCCGCGCCTCAACCTGCACGGCACCGGGCTGGGCGAGGGGGGTCTGCCGGTCGTGCCGCACGAGCACGTGAGCGGCGCCGACTGGGTGCACGCGGCCGAGACGCTGCGTCAGGTCGCCGAACTCGGCCGGGCGGCCGGGCGCACCTTCGTGCTCGAGAACCTCAACCTCGCGGTCGACCACCCGGGCACCCCGTTCGCGAGGGCCGCCGACACGCTCGCGCTCGTGCGCGCGGTCGACCACCCGAATCTGCGACTGAACCTCGACCTCTACCACGCGCAGATCGGTGAGGGAAACCTCGTCGAGCTGGTGCGCGAGGCGCAGCCCTGGATCGGCGAGATCCAGGTCGCCGACGTACCGGGGCGCTGCGAGCCGGGCACGGGCGAGATTCGCTACGAGGCCGTGGCCCGAGCACTCCGCGACCTCGGATACGACGGGGTAATCGGCATGGAGGCCTGGGCGAGCGGCGACCCGAACGCGGCGCTCGACGCCTTCACCGCTGCGTTCGGTGCGGGCATCGCCGCCTAGGCGACCCGGCACCGCGAACACCCTCGCGCCGTTCGACACGACCCTCCTCGCCACCCGACCCCTAAGATGAACGGGACGCGAGGAGGGTCGATGACGGAGCAGACGGGAGCACCCGAGAGCGGCCCGACTACCCCCGCGCGCCCGCCGACGATCCGCGACGTCGCCCGCGTCGCGGGCGTCTCGAAGTCGCTCGTCTCGCTCGTGTTCACCGGCGGCGACAATGTGAGCGAGGAGCGTCGACTGCGCGTGCTGCACGCCGCCGCGCAGCTGGGCTACCGCCCCAACCTCGTTGCCCAGTCGCTCTCGTCGGGGCGCCGCGACATCGTCGCGATCCTCGTGTCGAACCTGCACAACCCGCTCTTCGCCGAAATCGTGGGTGCCGCGAAGGCGCGGCTGGCCGAAGCGGGGAAGCGCACGATGATCGTGAGCGCGCAGGTCGACGACGGCGCGGGCGGTACGGTGCTGGATCGCGACAACCTCGACGTACTCCGCGATCTGCGCCCGTCAGGCCTCATCACCGTCGGCACCATTCCCGAGTTCACCGAACTGGCCGGGCTCACCGCCGCGATGCCTACCGTGGTGGCCAGTGCGATCGACGCCACCGCCGACGTCGTCGCGACCGTGCGCACCGACGACGTGGCGGGGCTCGACCTCGTCGTCGACCACCTCGTCGCTCAGGGCGTCTCGCGCATCGCGTTCATCGGCGGCGACGGCGGCACGGTGTCTGCCTCGCGAGAATCCGCCTTCCGTGCCGCCGTGGAGCGTCGCGACTTCGGTGCGCGGGCCTGGGTCGAGCGTGCCGACTTCACCGAGGCGGGCGCGCGCCGAGCGGTGGAGCGACTGCTCGCCGCCGACCACCTGCCCGAGGCGATCATCGCCGTCAACGACCTCACCGCGATCGGCGTCATCACCGCACTCGAAGCGGCAGGCATCGCGGTGCCGAGCGGGTGCCGCGTCGCCGGCTACGACGACACGACACTCTCCGCGATCCCGCGCATCTCGCTCACCAGCGTCGACCCCGACAACCGTCGCATCGGGCGCGAAGCGGCAGAGGCGCTCCTCGACGCGCTGACGCCTGCGGTGCCGGGCGAGGCCTCGGCGGCCGCAGGCGAAGTGCTGATTCCGCCGACCCTCGTGGTGCGCGCCTCGGCGTAGGCGCTCGCTCTACGCTGTCGGCTGTAAACCGATGGCGACCGGACGGTTCTCCTCAACGGACTGCACGCACGCGAGTGCGATCTGCAGTGCCGCACGCGCATCCTCGCCGGTCGGCGCGCGGACGCCCGGCGCCGGGGCGATCCCGCGCACCGCGTTCGCGAACGCGACCAGCTCGTCGGTGTACGCCTGACGGAACAGCTCGATATTGAGGCGCGCCGTGGGTGCCTGCGCGCCAGTCGCCGAGAAGTGCCGCATCGCCGTTGCGTGCACGTCGCCGGCCGTGACCATGCCGGCCGATCCGAAGACCTCGCCGCGCACGTCGTACCCGTACGCTGCAGAGAAGTTGGCCTCTGCTGTCGCAATGGCGCCGTTGTCGTAGCGGATCGTGACGACGGCGGTGTCGAGCAGCCCATTCGCCTTGAACTCGGGCGCGACGAGCGCGTCGGCGACGGCGAACACCTCGATCGGGCGGGCGCCCGTGTTGAACCAGTTGAGCGTGTCGAAGTCGTGGATCAGGGTCTCGAGGAAGATCGTCCACGGCTTCACCGCGCCGGGGTTCGCGAGCCCGGGATCGCGAGTCAGCGATCGCAGCAGCTGCGGCGTCCCGATGCCGCCAGCCGAGACGACCTCGTGCGCCGCGGCGAAGTCGTGCGCGAATCGTCGATTGAACCCCACCTGCAACTGCACCCCGGCGCTGGCCGCAGCCGCGATCGCGCGATCGGCGTCGGCGAGCGTGAGCGCCATCGGCTTCTCGACGAACACCGCTTTGCCGGCTTCGGCCACGGCGACGACGAGGTCCGTGTGCGTGAACGCGGGCGACGAGATGACGACACCGTCGATCTCGGGGTCGGCGAGCAGCTCGTCGGCGCTCTGCAGAGCCCGGGGCGTGTGGTGGGCGGTGGCGAGTGGGGCCGCGACGCGTTCGGCGGCGCCGGGCTGCGGGTCGGCGACCGCGGCGAGCACGGCGCCCGGAATGCGCTGCGCGATGGTCTCGGCGTGGAACGCGCCGATCCAGCCAGAACCGATCAGGCCGAGGCGAACGGGGGTGTGGGTCATGGGGTCTCCTGGGGTGTTGCGGGGTGGGGTGTTGTTGGGCTGGCGGTCGACGCGGCTCCGATCAGGGCAGCGCGGGTGCGGCATCCGCCGCAGCGAACGCTGCGAGAGTCGCCTCGCGGGTATCTCGGAGCGCGCGCTCGAGGGGGAGCGTGCGGTGGTGGTCGGAGAGGATCTCGACACCCCACGGGCCGTCGAACCCGGTCGCCCGAATCGCGCGGATGAAGGCGGGCACGTCGAACGACCCCGCGCCCGGCAGCCGCCGCCGATGCACGGTATCGGCGAACAGGTCGCCGACGATCTCGGGAGCGGCATCGTTGAGTTCGACCGAGAAGATGTACTCGCCGGGAAGCTCGCGCTCGATGAGGCCGTAGTCGGTGCCCGGGCGGGCGACGTGCCAGATGTCGACACAGAGCCCGCCCGCGGGGTGGCCGACCTCGGTGACGAGCGCGATGCCGTCGCTGAGCGCGGGGGCATGGGTCGCGAACGGCAGAAACTCGTAGGCGACGCGAGTGCCGTGCTCGGCTGCGCGATCGGCCAGGGCCCCGAACGCCTGCACGAAGCGCGCGTGCTCGACGGGGCGACCCTGCGTTTCGGGCCCGACCTTGACTGTCTGCGCCCCGATTGCCTCGGCCGCGGTGAACAGCTCGCGCTGCACCCGCTCCGACGCCGCAGTGCGCTCCGGGTCGCCGGCCGCGTCGCACCACCAATCCTCGATGAGCTCGAGCTCGCGGTGCACGATGCCGTGATCGTCGAGCAGGCGGGTGAGATCGGCGAGGGTGCGGCGCTCGAGATACGCGACGAGATCTTCGTGCACGAGCCCAAAGCCCTGCCAGCCGCCGTCTGCCGCGGCCGCGACGCGCTGCTCGAGCGGAATCGGGCTGCGGCTGTGGCCCGCGTAGGGCAGTGCGGTGCCGGCGGTGGTCCAACAGGTGGCGAGCAGCGCCGGGGGCGTTGTGGCCGTGCCTGTGGGCGTGGGCGTGGGAGTGATGGTACTTATGGGGGTGCCGGCGTGCCGATCGGCGGTGGTCATGT
This sequence comes from Leucobacter japonicus, assembly GCF_001273855.1. Taxonomy (NCBI): domain Bacteria; kingdom Bacillati; phylum Actinomycetota; class Actinomycetes; order Micrococcales; family Microbacteriaceae; genus Leucobacter; species Leucobacter japonicus. Next base: position 101,253 of record NZ_JHBX01000079.1, read on the forward strand.
GGCTCCTCGGGTGGGGCGTGGCGTGACTTCGTGCGCTGTGGCGACACGTTAGCACCAATTCGCTAGCACGTGCTAGTAGCGAATGCGCGCGGACTTCTCACCGAGCTGGATCGACCGCTCGGCGCGCGCCGAGCCGTGCGCTCGGATTGGCGTCAGGCGCGGGGCACCGCTGTGCTCGCGCGCTCGGTGAGGGTCGGTGTCACGTGGCGGGTGACCGTGCGCGCTGCCGGCTCAGCCAGGCGAGCATGCACCGTCTCGACCGCCAACTGCGCCATGCGGTCGGGGTCGGGGCGCACCGACGTGAGGTCGATATAGGGCAGTGCGGCTGCCGAGCTGTCGTCGAAGCCGACGATCGAGACGTCTTCAGGAACGCGCACTCCTGCGCGCACGAGCGTCTGCAGCGCACCGATGGCGGAGTGGTCATTCATGCAGACCAGCGCGGTGACGGATTCGGTCGAGTGCGATGGGGCGGATCCGGCACCCGCACGAATGCGCCCGTCGGCGAGCAACCCGAGCGCGGCGCGATGGCCGCCGAGCTCGGTGTAATCGCTTGCGACGACCTGCGCGGGGAGGCCGTGCGCGGCCATGGCGCCTCGGAAGCCGGCAAGTCGCGGGGCGGCGTTCGCACCGACTTCGGAGCCGACGTAGGCGATGCGAGTGTGGCCAAGCGCGATCAGGTGCTCGACGGCGAGAGCGATGCCGCGTTCGTTCTCGACATCGACGCGGTCGTGGGGCTCGGGTGAGGTCGGCCCGCCGAGCAGCAGCGTGGGGATTCCGGGTGGCAGCTCGGTGAGCACGTTCGTGCGCGAACTCGTGCTCCCGTCGATGCCGGCTCCCGAGTCGAGCACGATGAGCGCTTCGATGCGCTGACGCATGAGCCCTGCGAGCGCCGGCTCGAGGTCGCGGTGCTCGCCCATGGTGCCCAGCGCGAGGGTGTAGCCGAGTTGCGCGGCGTGGCGGTAGAGCGCGTCAACGAGATCGACCTCGAATGGCTGGCGCATCGTGAAGAGCACGCCGAGTTGCCCACTGCGTCGACGGCGCAGCATACGTGCGGAGTCGTCGGGGTGGTAGCCGATCTCACGGGCGGCGGCCAGGATGCGCTCGCGCGACGCCTCACTGGCGCCCGGCGCTCCGCGCAGCACGATCGAGACGAGCTGGCGCGACAGGCCGACGCGCTCGGCGACATCGCGCATGGTGGGGCGGGAAGCCGGCTCGGGGGTGCTCACGCTCTTATGGTGCCATGCGCGGGGGGCTGCCCGCCGCTGCGGTTTCGTGCCGGGCCGCTTTTGGGTCGGGCTGCTTTCGTGCCGGCCCAGTGTTGCGCAGTGCCGGATGTGCGGCGAGCTGGTTCTGTGGCGAGCCCCTCCGATCTTGCCGGGCCCCTCCTTTCTGCGCGTGCACGAGGGAGGGGCTCGGCGAGAAGGGAGGGGCTCGGCGAGGAGGGGCCGCGAGTGACCGCCGCCGCTCCGAAACACGCGCTTGACCTCCGCGAAACGTTGTGCGTACAATTTGGACCGGTCCAAATCAAAGATGAAGCGGCACGACGAGAGGCGATCATGGGCGATCAGACAGCAGCGGCGGGGAGCGCGCCGGCCGACGGAGCGCAGGCAGCACCGGCGGGCACCGCACACACCGAGCACCCCACCAGCGCGGCGCACGAGACGCACCCCACCCGCAGTTACGGGCTGCTGCTCGGCGGCGAGTGGCGTGAAGCGCGCGACGGCAAGCGCGCGGCGATCCGGAGCCCGTTCGACGGCAGCGTCGTGGGCGAGGTCGCCCTCGCCACGGCGCAAGATGCCGACGACGCGATCGAAGCTGCCGCACGTGGCGCAGCCCAGTGGCGCCGCACGCCGGCGCATGAGCGCGCGGCGATCCTGCTCCGTGCTGCGGCGCTCGCCGACGCCCGCACCGACGAACTCGCGACGACCATCTCGCTTGAAAACGGCAAGCCGTTCGCCGAAGCGAAGGGTGAGGCGGGCCGTTCGGGCGCGCTGATCCGTCTCGCGGCTCACGAGGGCACGCAACTGTACGGCGACAGTCTGCCGCTCGACGCGAACCCCGGCACGGGGCAAGACAAGGTCGGCTTCACGCTGCGCCAGCCCGTCGGCATCGTCGTTGCGATCACCCCGTTCAACTACCCCGCGTTGCTGGTGCTGCACAAGGTTGGCCCGGCCCTGGCCGCCGGCAACGCGGTCATTCTCAAGCCGGCGAGCGCCACCCCGCTCACGGCCCTCGCGCTCGCGAGCATCTTCGTCGAGGCGGGGGTGCCCGAGGGCGTGATCTCGGTGCTGACCGGCCCGGGTGGCCCGATCGGCGATGCGCTCGTGCGCGATCCGCGGGTGCGCAAGATCTCGTTCACGGGGTCGACCGGGGTGGGGGAGCGCATCGCGAGCCTCGCCGGTGTGAAGAAGCTCTCGCTCGAGCTGGGCGCTTCGTCGCCGACCGTCATCTTGCCCGGCGCCGACATCGAGAACGCGGCGGCAGCCGTCGCCGCAGGCGGATACGTGAACGCCGGCCAGGTGTGCATCTCGGTGCAGCGCGTGATCGTGCACTGCGATGTCGAGGCCGACTTCCTCGACGCGTTGCGCCCCAAGGTTGAGGCGATTCGTATGGGCGACCCGCTCGCAGAGGGCACGACACTCGGCCCCCTCGTCGAAGAACGCGAAGCCGAGCGGGTGGCGCAGAGCATCGCCCGCGCGGTCGAGGACGGGGCGACGCTGCTCACGGGCGGCGAGCGCGACGGCGCCTTCGTCTCGCCCGCGATCGTCACCGGTGTCGACACCCGCCAGGCGTTCGCGCAGGAAGAGCTCTTCGGCCCCGCGGTCGCCGTCACCACGGTCGACAGCTTCGACGCCGCCATCGACGCTGCGAACGGCACGCCGTACGGGCTCGCGGCCGGCGTCTTCGGCGGCACGCTCGGCGAGGGCGTGCGGGCGATGCGCGAGATCGACGCCGGCAGCGTGCACCTCGGCTGGACGCCGCTGTGGCGCGCCGACCTGATGCCCTACGGCGGGCTGAAGGCGAGCGGCTACGGCAAGGAGGGCGTGCGCTCGACCGTCGAGGAGATGACCGAGGTCAAGACCGTCATCATCCACGGGTAGCGGCGCGGGATCGGGGCCGCCGCACCGCATCACCCGCGACGGCCCGGTATCTGCCGAGCAGCCCCCGCCGAACCCCCAACCCGGCACCCGCACCACCACGCGCGACACCGCGCCGCTCATTCACTCACCGCATCACCGCACCTCAGCTCGCAAAGGAGCAGCACACATGGTCCAGGGAACCTCCGGTCAGACCGTCCGGCTTACGGTCGCGCAGGCAATCGTGCGATACATCGCCGCGCAGTACTCCGTCGCTGATGGCGTGCGCGAGCGCTTCGTGCCCGCCGCGCTCGGCATCTTCGGCCACGGCAACGTCGCGGGCCTCGGCCAGGCGCTCGCCGAGCACGCGGATCGCCTGCCGTTCGTGCAGGGCCGCAACGAGCAGGCGCTCGGCCATATCGCCACCGGTTTCGCGAAGGCGTCGAAGCGTCGCCGCACGCTCGCGGTCACGGCGTCGGTCGGCCCGGGCGCCACGAACCTGGTCACCGCCGCGGCGCTCGCGACGGTGAACCGCATTCCGTTGCTCCTGCTGCCGGGCGACACGTACGCGACCCGTCGACAGGGCCCGGTGCTGCAGCAACTCGATCTGCCCGGTACCCCCGACGTGACCGCAAACGACACGTTCCGCCCCGTCTCGCGCTTCTTCGATCGCATCACCCGACCCGAGCAGTTGCTCACGGCGCTGCCGCAGGCGTTTCGCGTGCTGGCGAACCCTGAAGAGACGGGTGCCGTCGTGCTCGCGCTGCCGCAGGATGTGCAGTCGCACGCGTACGACTACCCCGTGGAGTTCTTCGCGGAGCGCGACTGGGTGATCCGTCGCCGGGTGCCCGACGCCGCCGAGGTCGCGCGGGTCGCCGAACTGATCCGCAGTGCTGAGCGCCCGTTGATCATCGCGGGCGGCGGCGTGCACTACTCCGACGCGACCGCCGTGCTCACCGGGCTCGGTGAGCAGACGCACCTGCCCATCAGCGAGACATTCGCGGGCAAGGGCGCGGTGCAGGCTGACGGCCCCTGGAGCGTGTTCGGCATCGGGCTCGAGGGATCCCCCACCACCAACCGCCTGGCCGAGCGCGCCGACCTCATCGTGCACGTGGGCACGCGCCTCACCGATTTTGCCACTGCCTCGCAGTCGATCTTCGCGAACCCCGACGTGCGCTTCGCGTCGATCAACGTCGTCGAGCACGACGCCGTGAAGCAGGGCGCCACCGCGGTGATCGCCGACGCGAAGCTCGCGCTCGAGGCGCTTGCCGCAGCGCTCGACGGGTACCGGGTGCCCGAGGCCTGGGGTGCCGACGTGGTCGCCGCGCGCGACGCCTGGCTGCCGGTGCGCGATGCGGCGCTCGACGCCGACTCGCGCTTTCCGCGCGAGGAGCACCCCGAGCTGCCCGACACCGGCGCGACGCTCACGCAGGGGCAGCTCATCGGCCTGCTGCAACAGCACGCGCGCCCCGGCGACACGATCGTCGCGGCGGCCGGCGGCCCTCCCGGTGATCTGCAGAAGGTCTGGGATGCGACCGACGGGCGCCACGCGCACCTCGAATTCGGGTTCTCGTGCATGGGCTACGAACTGCCCGCCGCGATGGGCGTGCGCCTCGCCGACACCGATCCCGAGCATCGGGTGACCGCCTTCATCGGCGACGGCACGTTCGTCATGATGCCGACCGAGATCGTGACGGCTGCGCAAGAGGGCATTCCCTTCACGGTCGTCATCTCCGAGAATCACGGCTACCAGGTGATCCGCCGCCTGCAGATGTGGCGCACGGGCGAGCATTTCGGCAACGAGTTCCGCTACCGAGAGGCGGGCGGATCGCTCGCCGGTGCCGACGCGGGCCGCCTCGAGGGCGACTACCTGCGCATCGACCTCGCGCAGATCGCCGCGGGTCTCGGCGCCGAGGTGCGCACGGCCGAGACGCCCGCCGCGGTGCGCGCCGCGCTCGACGAGACGCGCGGGGTGCGCGGCCCGGTCGTGATCGTCGTGCCCACGATTCCGCACGCCGACCTGCCGTCGTCGGAGGTGTGGTGGGATGTCTCGCCCGCCGAGGTCTGGGAGCACGTCGATACGTCTGAGAAGCTCGTCGAGTACGGTGCGGGTCTGGCCGAACAGCGGTGGCACGGATGAGCGGGGCGCAGCTGAGCGGCAAGCAGAGCGGCGCAGGATCGAGCCCGCTCGCCCCCGGCTGGGCGCTGCGCGAGCGCTTTCTCGCCGGTGAGCCAACGGTCGGCACATTCATCGGGCTCGGCTCGGTGACCGCGGCCGAGGTGTGCGCGTCGGCCGGTCTCGACTGGCTGCTCGTCGACCTCGAGCACGGGGGCGGCGACGAGCATCAGGTCGGCGCGATCGCGGCGGCGGCGGGCGGGTACGGCGTCGCGACGCTGGTGCGCATCGAGCAGCCGGATCGCATTCGCATCGGCCGGGTACTCGACGCTGGCGCGGCCGGCGTCATGCTGCCCCGCATCTCGAGCGCCGCCGAGGCGGCAGACGCCCTGCGGCACCGGCTCTACCCGCCCGAGGGAGACCGCGGGGTGGCGAGCTACAACCGCGCCGCCCGCTGGGGCCGCGACTTCGGCGCCATCGACGCGGCGAACAATCGCGCGGTCGGGGTCGTGCAGATCGAGACCGCGGGGGCGATGCGCGAGCTCGACGCGATCGCGGCGCTCGACGGCGCCGACGTGCTCTTCATCGGGCCGCAGGATCTGAGCTACGCACTCGGCGTGCCGCGCCAGTACGACGCCCCGGTGTTCCAGGATGCGCTCGACGCGGTGATCGCCGCCTGCCGCACGCACGGCAAGGTCGCCGGCATATTGACGAACGACCGGGCCGGCGCCGAGGCGTACCTCGCCCGCGGGTTCGGCTTCGTGGCCATCGGTTCGGATGCGACGCTGCTCGCGGCGACGGTGCGCGGAGCGATCCCGAACGGACTCGGGGTGGATCGCGAGGCGACCTCGTGAGCGGGAGTGCGAGTGCGAGTGCGAGTGCGAGCGCGGCCGGTCGGGCCGACGCTCAACGCCCCGTCGTCGTCGCGCTGGGCCCGGTGGCGCCCGAGCACGTGGTGCCGTATCTGCCCGACGACGCCATCTTCGTGCCCGACCCTTCGGCGGGCGACCTGGCCGTTGCCGAGGGGGCCATCGTTCGCGCCGCGTATCGGCTCGACCGTGCAGCGCTCGACCGCATGCCGAAGTTGCGGGTGATCGCCCGCACCGGCGTCGGGGTCGACCACGTCGATGTCGCCGCTGCGCACGAGCGCGGCATTCCGGTCGCGATCACCCCGGGCAGCAACAGTCGCGCGGTCGCCGAGGGGGCGTTCGCGATGATCGCTTCGCTCGTGAAGGGCCTCGGTGAATCGCATCGCTATGTTTCGGCGAACGAGTGGGGTTGCGAGCCGGTGCCGCCCGCCGGCGATCTGCACGGACTCACGCTCGCGATCCTCGGCTACGGTCGCATCGGTCGCATCATCGCGGGATTCGGTCGCGCGTTCGGTATGGAGATCGTGGTGCACGACCCGTTCGTGACGGCTGAGGACGCCGAGAACGTCTCGCTCGAGGAGGCCGTGCGCCGCGCGGATGCACTGACGCTGCACCTGCCGGGTGGCGGCGGGGAACTGTTGCCTCCGGCGATCCTGCGCACCGCGAAGCCGGGTCTGGTACTCGTCAATTGCGCTCGCGCCGACCTGGTGTCGACCGAGACGCTGGTCGAGGCGCTCGAAGCCGGTGTGCTCGGCGGGGTGGGGCTCGATGTGTTCTCGGATGAGCCGGTGCGGGATCACCCGCTCGCCGGGCGCACCGACGTGCTGCTGAGCCCGCACACCTCTGGATTTTCCGCGGCCGCACTGCGCGCCACGGTGCGGATGGCGGCGGAGGCTGTGGGGGAAACCCTCGCAGGTCGTTATCCAACCTTTACCGTAAGTGATGCTTGAATGCGGAAGTTACGGTACTGTAATCGCAAAGCATCAGCTTTGTAACGACATTAGTTCAATAACACGATGGAGTGAAACTATGTTGAAATCACGTTTCGGGCGTTGGTCGAAGTTCGGACTTGCCGGTATCGCAGCGGCGGGCGCCCTCATGCTCGCAGCCTGCGGATCGCCGGCAGGAGCGGGCGGCGGCGCAGCGGGCGGCGGCGGCGGTGTGGAAGAGGACGAGATCAAGGTCGCCCTCATCACCCACGCGGCTCCCGGCGACACCTTCTGGGACACGATCCGCGCCGGCGCCGAGAATGCGGCAGAGCGCAACAACGTCGAGCTGCTCTACAGCTCGGATCCTGACGGAGCTCGCCAGGCGCAGCTCGTGCAGCAGGCCGTCGACCAGAAGGTCGACGGCATCGTGGTCACGCTCGCCAAGGCAGACGCCATGGCCGGCGAGGTCAAGAAGGCGGTCGACGCGGGCATTCCGGTGTTCAGCATCAACGCCGGCGAGAACGACTACAAGGACCTGGGTGTGCTGGCGCACTTCGGCCAGAACGAGTTCATCGCCGGTCAGGCCGCGGGCGAGCAGTTCAACGAGGCGGGTCTGAAGAAGGCCATCTGCGTCATCCAGGAGCAGGGCCACGTCGGCCTCGAAGCTCGCTGCGAGGGCCTCGCCGACACCTTTGAGGGCACCTCCGAGGTGCTGTACGTGCAGGGCACCGACATGACGAACGTTGCGTCGACCATCACGTCGAAGCTGCAGACCAACAAGGACATCGACGCCGTGCTGACCCTCGGGGCTCCCTTCGCGATGACCGCGATGGATTCGATCAAGGATGCGGGATCAACCGCAACGCTCGCCACGACCGACCTGAACGCTGACGTCTACAAGGGCATCAACGATGGCACGATCCTCTTCGGTATCGACCAGCAGCCGTTCGTGCAGGGCTACTCCTCGGTCGAGGCAGTGCGCCTCTACAAGGAGGGCGGTTACGTGCTCGGTGGCGGCCAGGCCGTGCTGACCGGACCGACCGTCGTCAACGCAGACAACGCATCGAGCGTCGCAGCCCAGTTCGAGGGCGGCGACGACGAGGCCGCAGAGTAACGAAAGGGTCGAACCGGAAGGTCGTATCCATGAGTACAGCAACAGCTCCTAAACTCGACGAGCGCATCGCCTCGGGCAACCTGTTCACCAGGTTCTTCACCAAGCCCGAGGCGGGCGCCACCGCAGCCGCACTGGTCCTTGCGATCATGTTCGCCGTCGTCGCCCCGCAGTTCACCCAGCCCAGCTCGATCGCGACGATCCTGTATGGCGCGTCGACGGTCGGCATCATGGCCGTGGGCGTCTCGCTCCTGATGATCGGCGGCGAGGTCGACCTGTCGGCCGGTGTCGGCGTCATTTCGGCGGCGCTCTCCTCGTCCCTGTTCATGTACTGGTTCGGTGGGAACGTCTGGGTCGGTGCAATCGTCGGCCTCGTGTTCTCGCTGTTGGTCGGTCTGCTGAACGGGTGGCTGTTGACGAAGACGAAGCTCTCGAGCTTCATCATCACTCTGGCGACCTTCTTCATGCTGACGGGTCTGAACCTCGGTGTCACTCGCGCATTGACGGGCGGCGTCGCCGCCCCGTCGATCGCCGAGTGGCCCGGGTTCGCCTCGGCAGAGGCGGTCTTCGCCTCAGACATTCCGGTCTTCGGCGTCAACGTCAAGATCACGGTGTTCTACTGGATCATCCTCGTGCTCATCGCGACCTGGATTCTGCAGCGCACCAAGGTCGGCAACTGGATCTTCTCCTCGGGCGGTGCTCCCGACGCGGCTCGCGCCGTGGGTGTGCCCGTCGTGAAGACGAAGATCGGCCTGTACATGGGCGTCAGCTTCTGCGCGTGGCTGCTGGGCATGCACCAGCTCTTCGCCTTCAAGACGGTGCAGTCGGGTGAGGGCATCGGCAACGAGTTCCTCTACATCATCGCGGCCGTCGTCGGCGGCTGCCTCATGACCGGCGGCTACGGTTCCGCGATCGGCGGCGCGATCGGCGCCCTCATCTACGGCATGGCGCTCAAGGGCGTCGTCTACGCCGAGTGGAACCCTGACTGGCTGAAGTTCTTCCTCGGTGCGATGCTTCTGGGCGCGACCGTGCTGAACTTCACCCTGCAGCGTCGAGCCGCCCGAGGAGGGAAAAAGTGAACGCCACAGCAACCGAGACGGCAGTAGCGCCGTCGCAGGTGACGGGCCCGCTCGTCGAGCTCCGTGACGCCGAGAAGCGATACGGCAACATCATCGCCCTGCGCGATGTCAGCCTCAAGGTGGGCTCGGGCGAGGTCATGTGCGTGCTCGGCGACAACGGCGCCGGCAAGTCCACGCTCATCAAGATCATCGCCGGCCTGCACCAGCACACCGCCGGTGAGTACCTCGTCGAGGGCGACCCGGTGAAGTTCAACTCGCCGCGCGAGGCCCTGAACCGAGGCATCGCCACGGTGTACCAGGATCTCGCGGTCGCACCACTCATGCCGGTGTGGCGCAACTTCTTCCTCGGTTCCGAACAGACGAAGGGGTGGGGGCCGTTCAAGCGCCTCGACGTCGACTTCATGCGGAAGACGGCGAAGCAGGAGCTGCTCGACATGGGCATCGACCTGCGCGATGTCGACCAGCCGATCGGCACCCTCTCGGGTGGTGAGCGACAGTGCGTCGCCATTGCTCGCGCGGTGTACTTCGGTGCGAAGGTGCTGATTCTCGACGAGCCGACCGCCGCCCTCGGCGTGAAGCAGTCGGGTGTCGTGCTCCGCTACATCATCCAGGCCCGCGACCGCGGTCTCGGCGTGATCTTCATCACGCACAACCCGCACCACGCGTACCCGGTCGGTGACCGATTCCTGCTGCTGAAGCGCGGCCAGAGCATCGGCTACCACGAGAAGTCGGACATCACGCTCGAAGAGCTGACCGGCCTGATGGCCGGTGGCGCCGAGCTCGAGCAGCTCGTGCACGAGCTGCGCAACGTCGGCACCTCGACCGACACCGTGCGCACCATCCGCGACGAGATCCAGGAAGACTCCGCAGCCGGAGTCGGCCGGGTGAGCGTCACGGAAGCCGTCAGCGTGATCCCCGGCGAGTACGAGGATGACGAAGACGACGAGGTTGACGGCGGCAAGCGCCGCTGAGCCGCATCGCGCGCTGCACAGCACCACAGCGAACGGGCGCTCGACCTTCTGGGTCGGGCGCCCGTTCGCTGTTTGGGCGGTCGCGTGCGGTAACTCAAAATGAGAGGAGGTGCGTGTGCACGCGAGCAGTGTGAACGGGCCCGGTCGTATCGGGGCCGCAGTAATGATCGCCGCGCTGGTGTGTGGCGGGTTCGGGATCGGTGTCAGCGAATTCATCGTGATGGGTCTGTTGCCGCGCATAGCAGGCGACCTGCTGCCCGAGACATTCGCCGCGCACCCGGATGCGGCGCTCGCGGCGACCGGCGGGCTCGCGTCGGCGTACGCACTCGGCGTGGTCATCGGCATGCTGGTGACTCCGCTGCTCATTCGGCGACTCTCGGAGCGCGGTGCGCTGCTCGCCTGCGCCGGCAGCATGCTGCTCTGGACCGTGCTCACCGCCCTCGCCCCGTCACTCGGCATTGCGCTGGTGCTGCGCTTTCTCGCTGCGCTCACCCACGCGAGCTTCATCGGTGTGGGGGCGATGGCGACGGCGCACCTGCTCGGATCGCAGAAGTACGGGCGGGGCGCCGCGATTGTGCACGGTGGGCTCGCGGTGGCCAACCTGCTCGGGGTGCCCGTGCTGACGGCGTTCGGCGAGTTCGCGTCGTGGCGACTCGTGATCGGGGCGTGCGCCGTGCTGTTCGCGGTGCCGGTGATCGCGCTGCTGATCGTGCCGCTCGCGCCGACGCCGCTGGCCGCGGGTGGATCGGGCGCTTCGGTGGGCGGGCGACGATTCGGCGGTCGCCGGCTGTGGCTCACCGCGACCGCGGCGGTGCTCGTCGCGTCGGGCGGTTTCGCCGTGGTGACGTACATCGCACCGGTTGTCGCCGAGGTGCAGGGCGATCGGGTGATCCTGACTCCCGCGCTCGCAATGCTGGCGTTCGGTGTCGGCATGAACCTCGGCAACTTCGGGGCCGGGTGGGTGGCGGATCGCGCGGCCGCCCCCACCTTCCTCGCCGTGGCGCTGATCGGCGTCGCCGGTGGAGCCTTGCTGCTGGTGCCCGGGATCGGTGCGTTCGGGGCGGCCGCGGGCGTGCTGCTCATCGGAGTGCTGCTGGGTGGCGGCAGCCCGGCCGCTCAGGTGCTGTTCCTCGAAGAGCTGCGGCGCTTCCCGCGTCTCGCCTCGTCGATGCCGTCGGGCACCGCGAACCTCGGCAGCTTCATCGGCTCGCTCGCTGGCGCCGGCCTCCTCGCCGGGTTCGGTGCGGCATGGCTGCCGGTCGGCACCCTCGTGCTTGCGGGGCTCGGCCTGCTGGTGTTCGCGCTGCGCGGGCGCAGGATCGGCCGCGCGCCGCATTGACATCTGTTCATCCATGTACGTACAATTTGGACCGGTCCATTTCGTAGAGGTTCCGACCGGGTTTCCGGACGGAACCGAGATGGCGGCTCTTCCGAGCAACACATCAGACATCGAGCAACGGTGCTCAGCACCATGAAGACGGAAGCGAACGACTATGCGGACTCTTGCAGACGGCACGACCGAAATCGGCGTCGGCCTCATCAGCGTCGGGTGGATGGGCCAGCTGCACAGCCGCGCGTACGCCAACCTGAAGTACGCGTACGCCGACCTGGGCATCAAGCCGCGTCTGGTGCACGCCGCCGATCCGGCGCCCGCCCGCGCCGAAGAGGCCGTACAGGTGCTCGGCTACGAGCGCGCCTCGGCCGACTACCACGAGGTGTTGAACGACCCCGAGGTCGACGTGGTGTCGATCTGCGCCCCCAACTTCTTGCACGCCGAGATCGGCATCGCGGCGGCGAAGGCCGGCAAGCACTTCTGGATCGAGAAGCCCGTCGGCCGCGGCGAGCACGAGACCCGCGAGGTCGCCGAGGCCGCAGCCGCCGCGGGCGTCGTCAGCTCGATCGGCTTCAACTACCGCCACGCACCTGCCATCGAGTACCTCCGCGAGCTGGTGCTCGAGGGCAAGCTCGGCCGCATCACGAACGTTCGCGGCCAAATGTTCGCCGATTACTCGTCTGACCCCCGCGGCGCACTCTCGTGGCGCTTCGTGCGCGGCCTCGCCGGAAACGGCGTGCTCGGCGACCTCATGGGTCACCTCGTCGACCTGGTGCAGTACACGCTCGGCCCGATCGGCGAGGTCAGTGCGGTCACGTCGACGGTGTACACCGAGCGCCCCGAACTGCCCATGGGCACCGGCACGCACTTCGCGGTGATCGAGGACGGCGTGATGAAGCCGGTCGAGAACGAGGACTACGCCGGCATGCTCGTGCGTCTCTCAGGCGACGCGGCTGCGGCCGGCGCCGTCGGCACGCTCGAAGCCTCGCGCGTCTCGGTGGGCCCGCGCGCCAGCTACGGCATCGAGGTCTACGGCACCGAGGGCTCGGCGCACTGGGACTTCGAGCGCATGAACGAGCTGCACCTCTCGGGCGGCCTCGGCGCCGAGAACCAGGGCTACACCCGCATCATGGCGCGCCCCGGCATGGGCGACTTCGGTCGCTTCCAGCCCGGTTCCGGCACTTCGATGGGTTACGACGACCTCAAGGTCATCGAGGCCAAGAAGTTCTTGCAGGCCGTGCTCGGCCGCGAGGCGCTGAACTCGAACATCCAAGACGCGCTGTCGGCGGCGCAGGTCGTCACCGCGGCCGAGCGCTCGGCCGAGTCGCGCGCCTGGGAGACCAGCGCACCCGTCGCAGGCACCACCGCAGCCGGCGCCTGAGCCGTACGCGCCAGATCACCTCGAACACCCTCACCTGAATCGACGAAGGAGTCGCCCATGACCGCACGCATCGCATCCGCCCCGATCAGCTGGGGTGTCATCGAGGTTCCGAACTGGGGCCTGCAGCTGGGGCGCGAACGCGTGCTCGGCGAGATGGTGTCGCTCGGCATCACGGCGACCGAGTTCGGCCCCGAGGGCTTCCTGCCCGATACGCCCGCCGAGCGGGCCGAGGCCTTGGCCGACGCGGGGCTCGCGGCCGTGGGCGGGTTCTTCCCGGTCGTGCTGCATGACGCCGCGCAGGATCCGCTGCCCGCCATCGAGCGAGAACTCGAGGCGTACGTCGCTGCCGGGGCATCCACGCTGGTGCTCTCAGCAGTCACCGGTAACGAGGGATACGACGGTGCGGCCGAGCTGAGTGATGCCGAGTGGCAGACGCTGCTCGCGAATCTCGACCGCGCGCTCGACGCGGCCGCCTCGGTCGGTGTCGTCGCGACGCTGCACCCGCACCTCGGCACCGTGGTCGAAGCGCCGGAGGCCGTGGAGCGCGTGGTCGCGGGCTCGCGCATCGGGCTCTGCCTCGACACCGGCCACTACACGCTCGGCGGTGGCGATCCGGTCGTGTTCGTGCAGCAGCACGCGCCGCGCATCGTGCACGCGCACCTGAAGGATGTGAATCTGAGCATCGCGGCGCGCGTGCGCGCCGGCGAGATCGATTACCGCGAGGGCGTACGCCAGGGCATGTACCAGGCGCTCGGCGCCGGCGATGCGCGCATCGGCGAGATTCTCGCGGCCCTGCAAGGTGCCGGTTACGACGGCTGGTACGTGCTTGAGCAAGACACGGTCGTTGAGAACGACGACGATGCGACTCGCGCGCTCGACAATGCGCGCCGCAGCGTCGCGTTCGTGCGCGCCGCGTTCGGTGAGGACGAGGGGGCGTCGGCGTGACCGCTCAGGCGGAGCACGCCCCGCATCGGGCGCTGCGCATCGGGGCGCTCGGCGCATCGCGCATTGCCGATCTCTCGATCATCGAGGCGGCTGCCGAGACGGGTGATGAGCTGGCGGTCGTCGCTGCTCGGGATCCCGAGCGTGCTCGGCAGTACGCCCGTGAGAAGGGATTCACCGCCGCGGCCGAGACGTACGAGCAGGTCATCGCCGACGACAGTCTCGACCTGATCTACGTCGGCCTGCCCAACGGGCTGCACGCCGAGTGGACCGCGCGTGCGCTCGACGCCGGGCGCAATGTGCTCGTCGAGAAGCCGTTCGCCGCAAACCTCGCCGAATTCGATCGCGTCGCTGCCCGGCTCGAGCATTCGACCGGCTGGGCGTGGGAGGCCTTCCACTACGCCGATCACCCGGGCGTGCACCGTCTGATCGACCTGGTGCGATCGGGTGCGATCGGCGAGGTGCGGGCCATCGACGTGCACATGGAAATGCCCGACCCGGGAGCCGACGACCCCAGGTGGAACTTCGACCTCGCCGGCGGCACGCTCATGGATCTTGGCTGCTACGCGATTCACGCGCTGCTGCTGCTCGGTGATGCCGTGGGTGATGATGCGCCTGGTGGTGCCGGGCTGCCGGCCGGGGCCGAACTGACCCTCGAAACCGCGCATGTGCAGCCGTACGCACCCGATGCTCGTCTCGATGCCACGGTCGTGGCTGAGCTGCGACTCGGCGGTGTGCCGGCCACGATTCGCACGAGCATGGAGTCGGATTGGAACTTCGGCCTGCGCGTCACTGGCAGCCTCGGTGAAGTGGTGCTGCCAAACTTCGTGAAACCTCAGGAAGACGGGCGGCTCATCGTGCGCACCACGACCGGTGCGGGCGTTGAAGAGCGGGTTGAAGCACTCGGCTCGGTCTCGTCGTACACCTACCAATTGCAGCGCATCCGCGCCGCCGTGCGCAGTGGCGAGCGTGGCGCTGCAGGCATCGCTCGCTCGCGCCGCACGATGGCGCTCATCGACGAGATCTACACCGCGACGGGTCTGCCGCTGCGGCCCGGTCGGCTCACCGACTGACTAGCCGACACTGAGACACCAGAGGGAGACCCCACCATGCAGCAGTTGCTCGCAGACACCATCCTGCTCGTCACCGGCGGCACGCAGGGCCTCGGCCGCGCCGTAGCCGAGGCCGCCGCGCGCGAGGGCGCGACGGGCATCGCGATCGTCGGTCGCAGCGCCGAGAAGGCGGAGGTGGCGCTCGCAGCGATCCGCGCTGAGGGCGCGGCCGCCGGCACCCCGGGCTTCGAGGCGATCGCGATCATCGCTGACCTGAGCGTGCCCGGTGAGGCCGAGCGCGCCGTTGCCGACACGATCGGGCGCTTCGGGCGCATCGACAGCCTCGTCAACGCGGCCGGCGCCACCAGTCGCGGCACCCTGCTCGACACCACCCGCGAGCTGCTCGACGAGCACCTGCACCTCAACATCACGGTGCCGTTCATGACGATGCAGGGCGCGGTGGCCGACATGCGCAGCCGCAAGTCGCCGGGCACGATCCTCAACGTCATCTCGATGTCGATGCACGGCGGGCAGCCGTACCTGGCGCCCTACGTCGCGTCGAAGGCGGGGCTCGCGGGCCTCACCAAGAACGCGGCGTTCGCACACCGCTTCGACCGCATTCGCATCAACGGGCTCAACATCGGGTGGACGGCGACGCCCGGCGAGGCCGTGACGCAGCAGACGTTCCACGATGCCGACAGCACCTGGCTCGAGCAGGCGGAGGCCGCGCAGCCGATGGGCAAGCTCGGCCAGCCCGACGAGATCGCCGACGCGATCGTCTTCCTGCTCAGCTCGCGCAGCGGCGTCGTCACCGGGTCGATCATCGACTGGGATCAGAACGTGCCCGGCGCCTACGACCAGTAACGCTACTTTTCACGTACGGCAAGAACACCAGAGGAGCACCATGAAGATCGGCATCATCGGCACGGGCGTGATGGGCGCCTTCCATGCGCAACTGCTGCACGAGCAGGTTTCGGGGGCGACCGTCGTGGCCGTCGCCGATCCCGATGCCGAGCGCGCGGGGGCCGTCGTCGCGGCGATCCCGGGCGCGGTCGCGTACACCGACCCGCTCGAACTGATCACCGCCGACGAGGTCGAGGCCGTTCTTATCGCGTCGCCCGATTTCTTGCACGCCGAGCAGACCCTCGCGTGCATCGCGGCGGGCAAGCCGACGCTGTGCGAGAAGCCCCTGTCGTATTCGGTCGAAGACGCGGATCGCGTCATCGCCGCGCACCGTGCCGCCGTGGGCGAGGGCACGCCGCTGGTGCACCAGGGCTTCATGCGCCGCTTCGATCCGGGGTACGTCGAGCAGAAGCGCGAGGTCGACTCGGGCGTGCACGGCCGCCCGGTCATGGTGCACTCGATCGGCCGCGGGGTCACCACCGGCCCCGGTGCCACCGACGAGACCGTCATCTACAACTCGGCGATCCACGACCTCGACATCGTGCCGTGGCTGCTCGGTTCGCCCGTCACCGAGGTGTCGTGGCACGCGCCCGAGACCCCGAGCTCGACGAGCGGGGGGTTGCGCGAGCCGTTCTTCCTGCTGCTGCGTACCGCCGACGGCGCGCTGTCGACCGTCGAGAACTCGCTGAATGCGCGCTACGGCTACGACATGCGCTCCGAGGTGCTGTGCGAGACCGGCGCGGTCTCGATTACCGAACCGCATCGTGTGCAGTCCTACTCGAACCTGGCGGCGAGTACCGGCATCCCGGTCGACTTCCGCCCGCGCTACGCCGAGGCGTACCGCCTCGAGCTGCAGGAGTGGGTGACGGCGCTGAACGAGGGTCGCGCGCCCACGCTTGCGACGGTCGAAGACGGCGCTCAGGCGACCCGCGTCGCCGCGGCCGCGGTCGCCTCCATGCACTCGGGCGGCGCATTCGTGCGTGTGGAGGCCGGGGCGTGAGCGGCGCGAAAGCGCGCGTGCTGCCGCAGCCGAACGTGCCCGACCCGCTTGCGGTCGCCCCGAAGCGCTGGGCGATCCTGGGCACCGGATGGATCGCGTCGAAGTTCGTCGAGGCGCTGCAGGCGTCGACCGCGCAGCAGGTCGTGGCGGTCGGATCGCGCACCCTCGACCGCGCCCAGCAGTTCGCCGACCAGTACGGCATCGCGCACGCCTACGGCTCGTACGAGGAGCTCGTGGCGAGCGATGTCGACGCCGTCTACGTCGCGACCGGGCACCTCGACCACGTCGCGCACGCGAGTCTCGCGATCGAGGCAGGCAAGCCCGTGCTCGTGGAGAAGCCGATGGCGCCGCGTCTCGCCGATGTCGAGCGGCTCGTCGAGCTCGCGCGATCCCGCAATGTCTTCGCCATGGAAGCCGTCTGGACGCTCGCACTGCCGCGCTTCTCAGTCGTGCGCCAAGTGCTCGAGTCCGGGCTGCTCGGCGAGATCGTCGAGGTGCACGCCAACCTCGGCGAGCGGCTCGTCGACCACCACCGCGCCATGGACCCGGCTCAGGGCGGCGGCGTCATGAACGACATCGGCTCGTACACGCTGATGTTCGCGAACGAGATCATTCCGGGGCTCGAAGTACGTGCGGCTCATGGCCGGCGCCAGGTCGTGCCCGGGGTTTCGGCGCCGGGGGCCGTCGGTGAGTTCCACGCGCTGCTCGGTGACGCGCAGGATCGCCTCGCCACCGTGAGCGCCTCCATGCTCGCGGATACGCCGACCACCGCCTATATCGCGGGAACCGAGGCGACCCTCGTGCTCGATGCGCCGTTCTACCAGCCCGGTCCGGTCGAGGTGCGCTTCCACGACGGCGAAGTGCTGCGGTGGCACGAGGAGCCGCTCGCGCACACGCAGCTGTTCTGGGAAGCGCTTGAAGTGGCGCGCTGCCTCGACGCCGGGCTCACCGAGTCGCCACTTCGACCCCTCGACCGCACGGTTCAGACCATTGCGCTGCTCGAGCGTGCACGCGAGCTGATGGGGGATCCGCTCGACGTCGTTTAGCTGTCGGTGGATGACCCGCCCGGCGATCCCATGAGGCCCTCGGGCATCTCGAGCTGCACGGCCGGCGGCTGGGGAGGCGCGCTGGCCGCGTTGACCGCATACGCGGTGCCGAATCCGCCGCCGAAGGCGAGGATGGCGATGCCGAGAGCCGCGACGCCGGCGCGCAACGGGGAAAGCCAGCGCCGGCGGCTCGTGGGGGTGCCCGCGAACGTTTCGCCGAGACGAGACCGATCGACCGCGCGCTCGAATGCCGCGGTGGGGGGCGCGGGAGTCGAGAGGGAAGGGGCGGTGCGGTCGGTTTCTGCCGCGGAATCCGGGATCGCTGGGCGGGTCATGATTCGAGTGTGCGCGCCGATGCAATGCGCAAGCTATGCGCGAACTGCGCGTCCGCTCCATTGCTGGGTAAACGGCATCCCGGCTTGCTCCGTTCGCGGAAGCGAATTACCTCGTTCCGGTGGTGGCGCTTCTCCGAGCGAACTGCATGAACAGGAACGTCGCACCCACCGCAAGAAGCGCGCCTGCTGCGGGAACCAACCACATGGTCCGGGCTCCCGTTGCAGCGAGAGACTCCGGATGGATGGTACCTAACTTCGGTTCTGGTGTCGCTGGGGCTGGTGGTGTCAGTGAAGCGGGGGGCTGAACCGTCAGCGTGTCTGACAGGGTATGCGATCCGCGCTCATTGGTCGTCTGCAGCGTGAATGAGAACGTGCCGGCTTCGGTGGGAATTCCACTCAGGTCTCCTGACGAGCTCAGTGAGAGCCCCGGTGGCAATGCGCCGGCAGCGTGCACGACGTCACCGCCTCCAGTGACGGAGTACGTGTATGCGTGGGCCACTCCGACCGTTGCTTCGGTTGAGCGTCCATCGAGGCGTGGATGCGGTGTCACCGGTGTCACCACGGCGTCTGTCGCCGCAGTCGCAGTCAAATCCGTTGCTCCAATGCGGCCCGTGATATCGGAGTCGATGCCAGAGGCCTGGAACACGTGTCGAACGGTGCCAGAAACGTCATCGGTGTCCGTGAACGAGTACTGCGCGGTGCACTCCATCTCCCCGCCTGGTGCGATGACGCGATCGGGGCAATGGGGCACGAGGGCCTGTGAGGATTCCCCGACCGTGACGTTCAGCGGGACGAGCGAGGGGTTCACAACGTTGATGAGGTAGTCCACGGAGCCGGGTGCTGCAGTGAGGGTCGTGGCGATCGAGAGAGCGGCGTTTCGATCACTTTTGATCGCAACGGGAGTCGTCGATTTGACGGCGACATCGGGCGACAGCTGCTCTTCGCACGCAGGCTGCGGTGTAGCGATGGTCCACACGATATCCATCGACTCCTCGCCCGTGCTCGTGGGAACGCTCAGTGAGCGGCGACTGTCCCCGATTCGGCAGTCTGTGCCGGAGGTGAACTCATCGGTCGCCGGGGCGAGCGCGTCGGTCAGTGAGATGGTTGCCTCGAACTCGTTGTCCCACGTCACATCGGCGAAGGTGACGGTGTAATCGCCGGCATCGGGGAGGAACACGACTGTCGGTGTACCCGACATCGTCACATCTGCGACCTCGTTCCCGCTCTCGGCATCGGTGACGACCACTCGGCATTCGTGCCCCGGCAGGTATTCGAGCTCAGACATCGCGAAGTAGTTTTCGGTGCCTCCATCTGACGTGTCAGAAATGACACCGACGCATCCGCTGGCGACCCAGAAGTCGAGCGGCTCGGCGGTGGCCGCGGTCGCACCTCCCAGGCTCGCGACGCCGATTGCGCTGAGAAGCGCGAGGCCGAGGGCCGCGTTCCGTGGGCGGTTGGTGTGTCTCTTCGTGCGCATGGCTGCCTTCCTCAAACAGGTGACGCGCGCCTGCGACTCCGGGAGTGCTGAGCGACGCGTGGGTCGTGGGGGCAGCAGAAAGACAGGAGAGAAGAAGACGGCGCGTATATTGTATTTTAAATACTACGCGATGTTCGAGGGGGGTTGAATCCATCGCTGTCGTTGTCCATGCCGATTCACCGTGACGTGCGGGGCAGAAGCGGCCCCTCGCTGCGACAGATTCAGGGCTGCCAGTGCGCTGTCGACGTGCCGTGCAATCGCGGGGCCGTCGGGTGCCTCGTTCAGGCCGAGCAGGCGCCGTCGGTGCGCTTCGCCGGTGAGCGCGGCGAAGAGCAGCTCGGCCGTTGGTCTCGCCGGCTGGTCGCTCGAGCCCAGAGTCGCGTTCGGCATCGACGTGAGCAGCGCGGCCAGCTCGTCGATCGACCGCTGCGGCCCTTCGGTGTAGAACGCTGCGGCGACCTCCGGGTATCGACTCGCCGCAGCGATCACTGCGCGGTGCACGCCGATCGCCTCGTCGCTCAGCAGGGTCGTGACGAGAGTGGTCGCGTACTCGCGCAGCGGTTGCGGGGTGCGTGTCGGATCACCCGGCCCCGACGTCTGCGCCGCGTCGTGCAGTCGCCGCACCGCCGCGCGCACCAGCCCACCACGGTCGACGTAGTTGCGGTAGAGCGTGCGCTTGGCCACGCGAGCCTCCACCGCGACCCGGTCGAAGGTCAATGCGTCGAAGCCATTGCTGGTGAGTAGGCGGGTTACGACGGCGGCGACACGCGCTGTGCGCTCGGCGCTGTCGGCGGCGGTGGGTCGCCCGCGTTTTGACTCCATAGGAGTAGTCTACTCGTGAATGCTACGAAACCGTTTCATTAGCGAGGAGTCGAGAAGATGACCGACCTGATTCACCACATCGCGATCGCAGACGACTGGGAGATGAGCCGCGGCTTCGGCGAGTACGAGGTGGCGACGCGGGGCACGCACCTCGACGATGCCGGGTTCATCCACGCCGCAACCGCCGAGCAGGTGCCGCAGGTGCTGGCAGCGCGCTACGCCGACCTCTCGCTGCCGCTGCTCGACATCGCGATTCGGCTCGACGCGCTCGCCGCAGCCGGTATCGACGTGGAATGGCACGACGGCTTCCCGCACATCATGGGTGCGATCCCGATGACTCGCGAGGTCGTGGCGTCAGAGTCACCCCTCGCTCGCTGACACGGCGACCGCTACCGCTCCATGAGCTGCGCTGCCAACTGCAGCAGCAGCGCCTCTGATCCGGTGCGCCCGATGAGCTGCACCCCCATCGAGTGGCCAGACGGCAGCCGCACGATCGGCACCGCCACCGCGGGCAGCCCCGACACGTTGACCATCGACGTGTACGGCGCCCACTCGCACTGCAAGCGGTAGTCGCCGTCGGCGTCTTGCGCGGTGAACGCGCCGATGCGCGGCGGCAGCATCGCGAGCCCGGGGGTGAGTACGGCGTCGTAGGCGCCCCACTGCGCCCGAACGTCGGAGGCGAACTCGCGCAGGCGTGATCCCGCAGCACGATGCGTGTCGTCGCCTCGGGCGAGTGCCCGCTCGCGGAACGTGCGGGTGAGGGGCATGAGGCGATCCACCGCCGCGTCGTCGAGCCGCAGCCGTGAGAGCCCCGCCGTCCACGAGGTGGTGAACGCGTCGGGATACCCGGGGTCGTAGGTGAAGGCGGCGTCTTCGACCTCGTGACCCCGCGCAGACAGCTGCGCGATCGCCGAGGTGAACGCCTGCTGAGCCTCCGCTGAAAGCACGATGGGGTAGACCGGGGCGAACGGCGAGGCCGTGCTCGCGCCGATGTGCAGGTCGGTCACGCTGCCCACAGCGCGCACCGCCGCCAGTGCCGGCTCGCCCGTTGCACCGCGCTGCGCGTCGAAGAGCAGGGCTGCGTCGGCCGCGTCGCGCGCGAGGGGGCCGGTCACGGCGAGGCGCGGGGCGCCGAACTCGTCGTGCAGGCTGCGATCGGCCGGAGTGCCACCGACGAGGTCGCTCGGCACCGCGCCCAGGCCCGGTTTCAGCCCGACGAGGCCGCAGGCGAGCGCGGGGATGCGGATCGATCCGCCCCCATCACTTCCCGGCGCCACCGGCAGCATGCTCGCGGCGACCGCCGCCGCACTGCCGCCCGACGAGCCGCCCGCGGTGCGCTCGGGGTCGAGCGGGTTGCGGGCCGGGGCTGCGACGGCGTTCTCGGAGTAGCCGGTGAGCCCGAGTTCGGGCACCTGGGTCTTGCCGATCGGGATCGCGCCCGCCCGCCGCAGCACCGCGACTCCCGGGGCGTCGTCGTCCGCACGAGCGTGCGGCAGCGCTGCGCTGCCGCGGGTCGTGACGAACCCGGTGACCTCGGTGAGGTCTTTGAACGCGGTCGGGAGGCCGTGCAGGCGGGGGAGCGCGTGCGCGCGTTCGGCGGGAGCGAGGCTCGCGAAGTGCGCGTCGGCCGCCGAGGCGTGCTCGAGCGCGAGGTCGCGGTCGAGGGAGACGAACGCGCCCAGGTCAGAGCCGCGCTCTGCGCGGTGCAGCACCTCGGTGACGGCATCGTGCGCCGAGATTTCACCGCTGCGCAGCGCATCGCGCCAGGCGACAGCGCTCGGCAGCGGCGCGACGGCCGGCGATGCGGGAGGCGAATCGGTCACCCCCTCAGCTTACGAGCCGCCGCCGTGCGCGCTCAGATCAGTGGCGCGATCTGCTCGGCGAGCAGCAGCAGGCCCACGCCGATCATCATGACGCCGGTGATGCGGCTCACGATCGAGCCCGCCCGTGGCCGCCCGCCGAGCACTCGACCCGACACCGTTGCGACGACGGTGTAGACGACCGCGCAGTTGAGCAAGTGGAGTCCGCCCAGCGCGAGCATCTGCATCGGCTGCGGCCACGCGCCGCCCGGCCCGGTGAACTGCGGCAGTAGGGCGAGCAGCAGCATGACGCCCTTGGGATTGATGCCGCTCACGCCGGCGCCGCGGAAGTACTGCTGCAAGCCACCGGTGTGCAGCGGCTCCCCGGTCACGTCGAGCGGAGCGGCCGGGCGCATGAGGGTGGTGACGCCGAGGTAGACGAGGAAGGCGCCGCCCGCCACGGTGAGTGCCGTGAGTGCGAGCGGAAAGGCCGTGGCGACGGCGCCGGCTCCGACGACCACAACGCCGATGACGAGCACGTAGCCGCTGAGCAGCCCGAGTACCGCGGGTGCGGGGTGCTGCCGCCGGGCGCCTGCCGAGATCACGAACGCCCAATCGGGCCCCGGGGTGACGGCGAGCGCCGCGGCGATGATCCAGAACTGCCCCGCCAGCGTCCAATCCATGGCACCGTCCTCCTTCGACGCTCAGAGATTACGGCGTTCTCGCGGAAATGTGCTTCCGTTTTCTGAGTCGTTTGCGCGGCAATCTGCAAGAATCATCCGCATGGATGCGTTGGATCGCGAGATTCTGTCACGACTGCAAGAATCGGGGCGGGTGAGCGCCACAGAGCTCGCCGAGCAGGTCGGCCTGAGCCTCTCGTCGTGCCACCGCCGGGTGAAAGAGTTGGAGCGATCCGGCGCCATCGAGCGCTATCGCGCCGTGGTGTCGCCGGAGGTGGTCGGCTTGGGGTTCGAGGCGGTGATCTTCGTCACCATCGGCGTCACCTCCATCGACGTCATCACGGCGTTCGAGGCGGCGGTCGTCGAGATCCCGAGCGTCGTCGAGGTGCAGCGGCTCTTCGGGGAGCCCGACTACATCCTGCGCGTGCTCACCACCGACCTCGCCGCGTATCAGTCGCTCTACGACACTGTGCTCACCGGGCTGCCGGGAGTGCAGCGGCTGCAATCGACCCTAGTCATGAAGCGGGTGGGGCAGGATCGCGGGGTGCCGATTCCCTGAGCGGGATCGGCCGGTCGGCCTACACTTGCACCGACATGTCTTCGCACCCCTCACCCCTGATCATTCGTCCGTGCCACGGCTCGGTCGAGTACCCGCGGCTCGTCGAGATCTGGCGCAGCGCCGTTCGCGCGACGCACGACTTTCTCGCCGAGTCCGACTTCGCGAGCATTGAAGGCAACCTGGCAACCGCGTACTTTCCCGCCGTCACGCTGCTCGTCGCAGAGCGTGACGGGCAGGCGGTGGGTTTCGCCGGAGTGCTCGACGGCAACCTCGAGATGCTCTTCGTCGCCGATGAGTGCCGAGGCCAGGGGATCGGCAGCGCGCTGCTTGCGGAGTCGATCACTCAGCACGGCGTCACCGCGGTCGACGTGAACGAGCAGAACCCGGGCGCGACGGCGTTCTATCTGAGCCAGGGGTTCACGCAGGTGGGTCGCAGCGACGTCGACGGGGAAGGGAAACCGTACCCCATCTTGCATCTCGCTCTCGCCGGCTGACGCGGCGCACCCGCTCAGTGCAGCAGCACCTGATAGAGATGGTGATCCTGCCACGCCCCCGCGATGTTCAGGTACTTCGGTGCGTAGCCGATCTGCTCGAACCCGGCTTTCGCGAGCACCCGCTGCGAGCCGAGATTGTGCATCAGCGTGCTGGCTTCCACGCGATGCAAACCGAGCTCCGTGCGGGCCCAATCGAGCAGTGCACGCACGGTGGCCGTGGCGAGCCCGCGCCCTTCCCAGCGTTGGTCGACCCAGTAGCCCAGCCCGGCGCTTTCGAACGGGCCATGAACCACACCAGCCAGATTGAACCGGCCCACGACCTCCCCTGACGAGAAGAGGCCGAAACTGAACGCGGTGCCGGCTTCGCTGGCCGCGATGCGCTGGCCGATGTCTGCCTGTTGCCAGGCCGCGGTGAAGAACTCGTCAGACCTCGCGGGCTCCCAAGGAGCCAAGTGGTCGCGATTGCGCACATACGCGCGGGCGAGCTCTTCGGCGTCGTCGCGCTGCAGCAGACGGATGTCGATGCCGGGCGCGGGGGAGTTCGGGAGACGCATGCGTCGAGCCTAGGCGGTGGATGCGGGAACGACTCCCGCGGATGAGCCCGGTTCGGGAGCTTTGCGGTCTGTCGAAGTTACTCCCTGTGAGTGCTCCAAGGCTTCGCCGAGAGCTCCCGATGCGGGTATACGATCAGGCCTGGGTGCCCCGGAGCCGAGGCTCCCAGGAAGGAAACCCTGATGACTACGAACGCTCGCGCCGCGGTACTGCACGAGGTGGACGGACCCTTTGTGTTCGAGGACGTGACCCTCGACGACATCCGGCCCTCCGAGATTCTGGTGAAGATCGTTGCGACCGGACTGTGCCATACAGACCTTGCGGTGCAGCACGGCCACATCCCCGCAGCGCTGCCGATCGTGCTCGGACATGAGGGTGCCGGCATCGTCGAATCGGTGGGCGACGGGGTGACCGGGCTCTCCGTCGGCGACCGTGTGGCAGTCTCGTTCGCGTCGTGCGGGCATTGCCGCAACTGCGTCACCGGTAAGGCCGCGTACTGCCTCAACTTCATGGCGCTGAACATCGCGGGAGTGCGCGCGGACGGAACGACGACGCTCACCGATGCTGACGGCTCAGTCGTGCGCGGGTCATTCTTCGGCCAGTCGTCGTTTGCGACGCACGCAATCGTCGATGCCCGCAACGCGGTCAAGCTTCCTGATGACGCACCCGTCGAGCTCGTCGGCCCTCTCGGCTGCGGAGTGCAGACCGGCGCGGGCACGGTGCTGAACTCGCTTGAGGTGCCGGCCGGCGCCTCGGTGGTCGTCGCGGGTACCGGCGCGGTGGGGCTCTCCGCGATCATGGGTGCCGTCGTCGCTGGGGCGACCACCATTATCGCGGTCGATATCTTGCCCGAGCGCCTCGAATTCGCGAAGCGCCTCGGCGCCACCCACACGATCGACAGTCGTACGGAAAACACCGCCGAGATCGTGCAGCAGATCACCGGGGGCATTGGGGCCGACTTCGCGGTCGACACGACCGCGGTGCCCGCGGTCATCGAACAGCTCGTGGGTGCGACCGCCTTCGGCGCGAAAATCGCGGTTGTGGGCGTGCCGAAGCCTGGCGTCGAGATTCCGTTGGGGCTCGTCTCCGGTTCAGGTAAGACGCTCGTCGGCGCCATCGAGGGTGACGCGGTGCCCCAGACCTTCATCCCTGAAATGCTGGCGCTGCACGCAGCCGGGAAGTTCCCCTTCGATCAGCTCATCACCCAGTACGCGTTCGACCAGATCGATCAGGCGATCGCCGACACCCAAAGTGGCAAGGCGGTGAAAGCGGTTCTCGTGATGCCGTAGCGTCCCGTCCCCCGTGCTTGCACGGGGGACGTCCCCGCACTTTCCCAGGAATGCGCGTCGATGGGCGAGAGTTGCCACTTGATATGGCCACTTCTGCAGCCCGCTCTCGCAAGCCCCTGCTCATCACGCTCATCGTCGCCGTCGTACTGATTGCGGCCGGTGCGATCACCTGGATCGCGATCGCGCAGTCGGCGAGCGCAGAGAGCGACGCGCAGCCGACGGCGGCGCTGCCCGACGAGACGCACATGGGTGTGGTCGAGATCGCCGTGCACGACCTCGAGAAAGTGCAGCAGTACTACGTCGACGCCGTCGGCCTGCGGGTAATCGACGGGGCGGATGACGCTGACGCAGGCGCAACCGGCAGCAGCGTGGTGCTCGGGCTCGATGAGCCGATCCTGCGCCTCACCTTAGAGGATTCGGGAGAGGCTGGGTCGACATTGACCGACCCCGGGCTCTACCACACGGCGATTCTGTACCCCGATGCGCCCGCGCTCGCCGCAACGATTCTGCAGGTCGCGACCAACGCCCCCGATACGTTCCAAGGCTCGGCCGATCACGCTGTGAGCCAGGCGTTCTACTTCCTCGACCCCGAGGGCAACGGCCTCGAACTGTATGTCGACCGGCCGCGGGACGAGTGGCAGTGGAAGGACGGCGAGGTGCAGATGGGGTCGGACGTGCTCGACCCCAACCAGTTCATCACTGAGCATCTCGGCACCGATGTGAGTGCAATCGCAGAGGCGACGCCCGACGCGGCAACAGTGGGGCACGTGCATCTGAAGGTCGGCGACCTGCAGCAGGCCGAAGACTTCTACGCCGGCGCGCTCGGATTCGCTGTGACGGCCCGGGATGACGGCGCCCTCTTCTACTCGGCTGGCGGTTACCACCATCATCTCGCCACGAACGTGTGGCAGAGTGAGGGCACTGAGACGCGCACCAACGCGACCGGGCTCGCGGGGTTCACGGTGTCGCTGCCCGATGCCGCTGCAATTGATGCGGTGGAGGATCGCCTCGCAAGCGCCGGCTACTCCTCTCAGCGCAGCGGCGACGTGCTCACGGCCTGGGATCCGTGGGGCAACGCTGTGCACCTGGTCGTGCCGTCAACGCGGTAAGTACCTGTTTGTTCGTGTTCGGCTACGCAGTTCTCTGCTGATCGCTCGGCACCCGGCCGCAGGGAACTTAAGCTCTCGAGTATGCGTGTGAAACTCGGGGCGACCCTGTTGGCAGTGGCCGTCATGACCTTGGGGCTGCCGGTGCTGGTTGCCGCACCGGCCCAGGCAGACGCCGCGTGCACAGTCGACGCTGGCATCGCCACCTGCGAATTCGCGTTCACCGGCGCGACGGAACAGTGGACTGTGCCGACTGGCGTCACGTCGGTGACCGCTGACGTGTTCGGTGCCGCGGGAGGAGACGCTGCGCAGTGGACCGGCATGAACGGCGGGCTGGGAGGCCGGGCAACCTCGGTGCTGCCGGTGCAGCCGGGTGATGTGCTCAACGTCACGGTCGGCGGCGTGGGGCTCCCGAACGTGCTGTGCGAGCCCGGCGGCGTCGCCGGTGGATTCAACGGCGGCGGTCGCACGTCGAGCCAGGGCTGCTCCAATGCGAGCGGTGGCGGCGCGAGCGACGTGCGTGTGGGTGGCGAGGGTCTGGAACATCGGGTGCTCGTCGCCGGCGGCGGGGGCGGGGCCGTTGCGGTGACCAACTCGCAGTACGGCAATTTTGTCGGCGGTGCCGGAGGTGGGTTGGTCGGTGGCGCCGGTGTCGTGAGCATTGCGGGCGACGGCGCAGGCGGCGATCAGAACGGTGGCGGGAGCGGCATGCTCGGCATCGGCGGCAACGGGCGCGACACCACTTCGTCAGACCCGCAATCGCCCGGAAGCGGCGGTGGCGGCGGTGGGTTCTACGGCGGTGCCGGCGGTGGGCCGGGCTACCTGGTGGTGTGGGGCACCGCCGGTGGCGGTGGATCGGGCTACGGCCCCGCCGGCACGGTCTTCGAGAGTGGCGTGCGCAGTGGCAATGGTCACATCACGATCACGTACAACACGGCTACTTCCTCGGTGGCGCTCGACGCCTCGAGCGAAGAAGTTTTCATCGATGAGACGATCGACCTGACGGCCACCGTAGCGACCGAAGCCTCCGTCGACGACCTCGGCGGTACTGCGCGGTTCTGGGCGGGCGAGGAGCTGCTGGGTGAGGTGACCGTCTCGAGCGATGGCCGCGCCGAACTGCCTGGCGTGCAGCTTCCGGTTGGCGAGCATGTGCTCGCCGTTGAGTACTCCGGCAACGCGGGTGTGAACGGTTCGCGTTCGGCTGACACCACCGTAGCGGTGCAGCAGCGGGTCGCGACGGTGACGTTGTCGCTCGATCGCGTCAGCACGAAGGTCGGCGAGACGGTGCAGATGAGCGCGTCGGTCGCTCCGGCCGAGTTGACGGGATCAGTCGAGTTCTTCGCGAATGGCGAGTCATTGGGCAGCGCGCCGATCGAATCGGGCGTGGCAACGCTCGCGATCGCTTCGCTCCCCGAGGGCAGTTACGACATCACGGCGCGGTACTCCGGCAACTCGGTGTTCGCGACCTCGACGTCGCAGGCCGTGGTGCTCGCCGTGGCGGCGGTGCCGGTGGATCCTGTTGATCCCGTCGACCCGGTTGACCCCGTCGAACCGACGAAGCCGTCGGAAGCGGGCGCTGAGGGCGCGCCGCCGACCACCGTTGTGACACCCGCGGCCCCGGCGGGTGGAGCGGCCACCGCGAATCAGCGCCTTGCGGCCACGGGCGACGCAAACGACGCATTCGTTCCCGCTGCGCTTGCGATGACGCTCCTACTGCTCGGAGGCGCCGCGGTGGTCGCGGCGCGGATGCGATCACGAGGCAACGCGACGCCAGAGTGAGTGTATAGTGATACTCGTTCTCATTTAGAAAGTGTGTCATGACTCGTTACTCACGTCCCCTCAAGCCCGTTCTGCTCGCCAGCGCGGCACTCGCTTCACTGCTCGCCCTCACCGCGTGCAGCGGCGGTGCCACCGCGGATTCTGGGGACAGCGGCGGAGGCCTGAAGGTCGTCGCAACCACGACGCAGCTCACCGACTTCACCGGCGAGGTCGGCGGCGATGACATCGAACTCACCGGGCTGCTCGCTCCCAACGCCTCGGCGCACCACTTCGACCCGAGCCCGGCTGACCTGCTCGCACTCGGTGAAGCCGATGTGCTCGTCGTCAACGGCGCCGGCCTCGAGGGGTTCGTCGACGACGCCGTCAAGGCGTCGGGCTTCGACGGCACCATCATCACCGCGGCCGACGGCATCGACCTCGACGAGGCGAAGCAGATCACGATCGCGGGCGGCGGCTTCGTCGACGACCACGACGAAGAGGAGGAGGGCCACGATCACGCGGCCGAATCCGAAGATGCGCACGATCACGATCACGCCGAAGAAGAGCACGATCACGCCGAAGCGCCCGGCGACCTGAACCCGCACATCTGGACCTCGCCGAAGTTCGCCGAGGGCATGGTGAACGAGATCGCGAAGGGCCTTGAGCAGGCTGACCCCGATCACGCGAGCGACTACCAGCAGCGTGCAACGGAATACACCGGCAAGCTCGCCGACCTCGACACCTGGGTCGCGACCGAGGTGGATCGCGTACCCGCTGCCGAGCGCCAGTTCGTGAGCGGCCACGACTCGATGCGCTACTACCTCAACGAGTACGGCATCACGTTCGCCGGGTCGATCCTGCCCAGCTTCGAAGACAACGCCGAGCCGAGCGCCGCCGACATCGATGCGCTCGTCGCCTCGATCAAGGAGAACAAGGTCAAGGCAGTCTTCGTCGAGTCGTCGATGAGCCCGAAGCTCGCCGAGGCCATCGCCGCCGAGGCGGGCGTGCAGGTCATCGATGCCGAGACGCTCTACACAGACTCCCTCGGTGCCCCCGACAGCGACGGTGCCACGTACATCGGTGCGACCGTGCACAACACCCAGACGATTCTCGATGCCTGGGGCGTGAAGGCTGACGCCGCGCCCGATAGTCTGCAGGGATGACCCCCGAGCACGACCCGCAGCACTGCGCAGTGCCCGCAGCGACCGACGCCGCGCCCCTCACCGGGCGCGGCGTCGCGCTTGCACTGGCCGATGCGGCGTTCGGGTACGACGGCGTCGCACGGGTCGAGGGACTCACGCTTGACGTGCCGACGGGGGCAGCGGTCGCGCTGATCGGGCCGAACGGCTCGGGCAAGTCGACGCTGCTGCGCGGCATTCTGGGGCTTGCTGATCGCACGGCCGGCACCGTGCAAGTGCTCGGTGAGGCTCCGGATCGCGCCCGCCGACACATCGGCTCGCTGCCGCAGGCGGATACCCGCGACGCCACCCTGCCCATCACGCTGCGCCAGGTCGTGACGATGGGGTTGTACCGCTCCCGAGGCGCGCTGCGTCCGATCGGTCGCGAGGGGCGCGCTGCCGTCGTCGACGCGATGGAACGGGTCGGCCTCGGCGCATTCGCGTCTCGACGCTTTGGCGAACTCTCTGGCGGGCAGCAGCAGCGCGGCATCCTGGCCCGTGCGCTCGTCTCCGACCCTCGGTTGCTGCTGCTCGACGAGCCGTTCAATGGCCTCGACCGCGAGAACCGCGACGTGCTGCTGCAGCTCGTGCGCGAACTGCGGGCCGAGGGGCGCACCATCATCGTGTCGACGCACGACCTCGAGATCGCGCAGGAGGCGTGCACCCACGCGCTGCTGCTCGCGAGCGGACACCATCCCAACCAGCCCGGGCACCCCGCCGCGTTCGGCTCGGTCGCCGATGCCCTCACCCTCGATGCCGTGCAGCACGCGTTCCAAGACACGACCGTCGAACTCGATCAGCACACGGTGACCACGACGCGGGAGACCGAGTGATGCCGGTCGATCTGGTGTCGGCCATCCACCTCGCGCAGTCCAGCCCGTTCGACATCTTTGCCCTGCCGTTCATGTGGCGTGCGCTGGTCACCGTCGGCATCCTGGCGGTCGCGGCCGGCATCGTCGGCCTGTTCATCAGCTTTCGCGAGCTCGAATTCGTGAGCGACGGTCTCGTCCACTCCGTGTTCCCCGGCCTGGTCGTCGGCTCGATGATCGGGGGCACCGCCTTGCTGCTGCCGGGTGCCGTGGTCGCTGCGATCCTCGCCGCCGTGCTCTTCACCGTCATCGAACACCGCGGCGGAGTCGGCGCCGACGCCGCGATCGCGGTCGTGCTCACCGGGCTGTTCAGCCTCGGTGTCGTGCTCGTCTCCCGCCAGGAAGGCTACGTGGCGCAGCTGCAAGAGCTGCTCTTCGGCCGCCTGCTCACGGTGACCGAGACGCAGCTCTGGCAGATCCTCATCATTGCCCTCGTCGCCGTCGCGATCGTCGGGATGACCTGGCGCGCGCAGCTGTTCCGCTCGTTCGACGCGGCCGGTGCTGAGGCAGCGGGCTTCCGGCTGCTGCGCGCCGACCTCACGCTGGGCGTCGCGGTCGCCCTGCTCGTCGTCGCCGGGGTGCAGGCCCTCGGTGTGCTCATGGTGATCGCGCTGCTCACCGTGCCCATGGCGGCCGCGCGCCTGCTGACGCGTCGCTTCGCGCTGCTCATTCCGATCGCCGTGCTGCTGCCGCTCGTCGTCGGGGTTGCCGGCCTCTGGATCTCGTTCGAGTGGTCGATTACGGGCGGTGCAACGGTCTCACCGGGCGCGGTCGTCGTGCTGCTGCTCGTCGCCGCGTACGTGCTCGCCGCGCTCGTGCGCTGGGGCATCGGCGCGGTGCGGAAGCCGGTGCGCGCATGAGCTACTTCGCGCTCGCCTCGCTCGAGCTTGCGCTGCTCGGCCTCCTCTCCGGGGTCGCGGGCACCCTCATCGTGCTGCGCCGTCGTTCGTTCTTCGCGGTCGCGCTGAGCCACGCAACGTTCCCGGGCGGTGTGGTGTTCGCGCTGCTCGGCTGGAACCTGCTTATCGGCCAGGCGCTCTTCGCGCTCGTACTCGTGCTCGCGATGACCCTGCTCGCGAAGATCCCCGGTCAGGGGCGCCAGGTCACGAGCGGAGTGGTGCTGTCGTTCGGGTTCGCGCTCGGCACGCTGCTCTTGGCGCTCAACCCCGGCCTCGGGGTGCCCGTCGAGGCGCTGCTGGTCGGATCGCCGCTGGGCGTCAGCGTCTCCGACGTGACCTCGACCGCCGCGGTGCTCGCGGTGTCGCTCGTGCTCGCGGCCGTCTACGGCCGGCGTATCCTCTTCCACACCTTCGACCCCGTCGGATACGTGGCCTCGGGCTTCCGCACCTGGCAGGTCGAACTCATCGTCACCGGCATCATCGCCGCCGCAGTGGTCGTGGCGATGCCTGCGGTGGGCGCGATCCTCGGCGTCGCCGTACTCATCGCGCCGGCGGCGGCCGCGCGCGTGCTCACCGACCGCGTCGAATGGATTCCGGTGCTCTCGGCAGTGCTCGGCATCGCGGGGAGCCTCGCGGGCCTCTGGATCTCGCGCGAATTCTCGGTCGCCGCCGGGGGGTCAGTCGGCCTGGCGCTCACCGCCGTGTTCCTGTTGTGCGTCGCATTTCGCGCCCTCAAGCCGCGATTCGCGCCAGCTCGGTGACGGCTTGGTAACGATTGACCCTGCCGCAGGCACAGCTCTAGCGGCGAGTCGACGCTTCCCCACGCCGTCCCGTCCGTTCCCCAGCTTCATCAGGAGTTTTGCAAAACCCTAGTCGGCTTTGTGCAGCGAGCACAAGACCTTTCGCGCGACTCAGCTCTCTTTGTACGATCACCGCATGGGAGAGACGACAGCGGTCAGAGTGGTCCGCGACGATCGAGAACCACTCGTCATCATCAACGAAGTCAACAAGCACTACGGCGATCTGCACGTGCTCAACAACATCAATACGCAAGTCGGCCGCGGTGAGGTCGTCGTGGTGCTCGGGCCCTCGGGATCGGGGAAATCGACGCTCTGCCGCGCGATCAACCGGCTCGAAACCATCGACTCGGGCACGATCACCATCGACGGCGAACCGCTGCCCGAGGAGGGCCGCGACCTCGCGACGCTGCGAGCCGACGTGGGCATGGTGTTTCAGCAGTTCAACCTCTTCGCGCACAAGACGATCCTGCAGAACGTGACCCTCGGGCCGATGAAGGTTCGCGGTCTCTCACGGAAGGCGGCGGAGGAGAAAGCGATGGCGCTGCTCGAACGCGTGGGCATCGCGAATCAAGCGCAGAAGCTCCCGTCTCAGCTCTCGGGCGGGCAGCAGCAGCGCGTCGCCATCGCTCGGTCTCTGGCGATGGACCCCAAGTTGATCCTGCTCGACGAACCGACGTCGGCACTCGACCCCGAGATGATCAACGAGGTGCTCGACGTGATGATCGGTCTCGCCAACGACGGCATGACCATGGTCGCGGTGACGCACGAGATGGGATTCGCACGGCGGGCCGCCGATCGCATCGTGTTCATGGCCGACGGGCAGATCGTCGAGGAGGCGACGCCCGAGCAGTTCTTCACCGACCCCACGACGTCGCGCGCCAAGGACTTCCTGTCGAAGATCCTCGGGCACTGACGCACCATTCCCTCGAACCAGACTCAACGCAGAGAAAGCAGGAATCATGCGATTCGCCAAGTACGCAGCAGTCATCGCGGCCGCCGGAGCTCTCGCCCTCACGGCGTGCGCTTCGGGATCGCCGAACGACGCCGGGGGAGACACCTCGGCACCGGCAGCCGCCGAAGACGTCAACTTCGATGCGGGCACGACGATGGCGAAACTCCACGACGCCGGCAAGATCACCATCGGCACGAAGTACGACCAGCCGCTCTTCGGCCTCATGAACCCGACCACGAACAAGCCCGAGGGCTTCGACGTCGAGATCGGCAAGATCATCGCCGCGAAGCTCGGCCTCACCGAAGACCAGATCACGTGGAAGGAAGCGGTCTCTGCCAACCGCGAGCCGTTCATCGAGAAGGGCGAGGTCGACATCGTCGTCGCCACGTACACGATCAACGACGACCGCAAGCAGGTCATCGACTTCGGCGGCCCGTACTACATCGCCGGTCAAGACCTGCTCGTGCTCTCGGGCAACCCCGACGGCATCACGGGCATCGACGACGTCAAGGGCAAGAAGGTCTGCTCAGTCACCGGCTCGACCTCGGAAGAGAACCTCAAGAAGGAAGGCGTCGACGTGCTCGCCACCGACACCTACTCGAACTGCCTCGAGCCCTTGCGCTCGGGTGAGGTCGTCGCCGTCTCCACGGACAACGTGATTCTCGCGGGCCTCGCCGACCAGAATCAGGGCGAGTTCGAGGTCGTCGACAATCCCTTCACCGAGGAGCCCTACGGCATCGGGCTGAAGAAGGGTGACGACGACTTCCGCGGCTTCATCAACGACACCCTCCAAGAGTCATTCGATGATGGCGACTGGGCCGCCGCCTGGGAGAAGACCGCCGGCAAGGTGCTCTCGACGCCCGAGCCGCCGAAGATCGACAACTACTGATCGCTCACGGTCACCTCGCGATGCCGGTACGGCACTCGCGTCCAGTCAGTAATGAGTTGGCCCGGGGGCGGCGCACGCCGCCCCCGGGAGCCGCTCCGCAGAAGGGATTCAGCCCGTGGAAGTGCTGATCGCGAACGCCGGCGACATCCTCGCCGGATTCTTGATGACCCTGAGGCTGCTGCTGTTCGGCGGCCTGGGGGCGCTGCTCATCGGCCTCATCGTGGCCGTCATGCGCATCTGCCCCGTCGCCTCGCTGCGCGCATTCGCCACGGTCTACACCGAGCTGATCCGCAACATTCCGCTCACCCTGCTGCTGCTGTTCATGGTGTTCGTGCTGCCGCTGATCGTGCCGGACAAGCCGCCGTATGCGATCCTCGCGTCGATCGGCCTCGCCATCTACACCTCCCCGTTCGTCGCCGAGGCGCTGCGCAGCGGCATCAATGGTGTGCCGGTCGGGCAGGCCGAGGCCGCCCGTTCCATTGGCCTCGGCTTCGGGCAGACGCTCTCGCTGATCGTGCTGCCGCAGGCGTTGCGCATGGTCGTGCCACCGCTCATCAACGTGTTCATCGCCCTCACCAAGAACACCTCGGTGGCCGGCGGGTTCTTCGTGGTCGAGCTCTTCGCGACCGCCCGACAGCTGACCAACAGCAACGGACAGGCGGTGATCCCGATTCTCGTCGGCGTCGCCTGCTTCTACCTCCTGATTACCATTCCGCTCGGTCTCATCGCCGGGCAGATCGAGAAGAAGGTGCGGGTGCTGCGATGAGTACCGCGACAGTTCTCTACGACGCCCCCGGCCCCAAAGCGCGGGTGCGATCCCGCATCATCTCAATCGTCGGCGTGATCGCCCTCGTCGGACTGCTCGGCTGGGTCGCCTGGCGCCTCGCGCAGCCGCAGATCGCGGTCAACGGCAACGAGACGCCGGGTATGTTCGACGGCTCGCGCTGGGACGTGCTGGCCTACGGCGAGGTGTGGCAATTCATCGGCCGCGGTGTGCTGAATACGCTGCGCGCCGCCGCCGTCGCCATGGTCGGTGCCGTGCTGCTCGGCATGCTGTTCGCCTTCGGGCGCCTCGCATCGTCGGCGCTGGTGCGCGTGCCCGTGACGGTGCTGCTCGAGTTCTTCCGCGGCATGCCCGTGCTACTGATGATGCTGTTCATCTTGCTCGTCGCCTCGACCGGCGCCTTCTGGGCCGTGGTCATCGCACTCATCATCTACAACGGTGCGATCATCGGCGAGGCACTGCGTGCCGGCATCGTCGCGCTGAACAAGGGGCAGCGCGAAGCCGGCCTCTCGATCGGGTTGACCCCGGTGCGCACGCGCCTGCTCATCGAATTTCCGCAGGCGTTCACGCAGATGCTGCCGATCATCATCGCCCAGCTCGTCGTGCTGCTGAAAGACACCTCGCTCGGCTACATCGTGGCTTACTCCGAGCTCGCCTCGACGGTGAAGCAGGCATCGA
The DNA here is from genome assembly GCF_001273855.1 of Leucobacter japonicus. Taxonomy (NCBI): domain Bacteria; kingdom Bacillati; phylum Actinomycetota; class Actinomycetes; order Micrococcales; family Microbacteriaceae; genus Leucobacter; species Leucobacter japonicus. Next base: position 136,982 of record NZ_JHBX01000079.1, read on the forward strand.
CCTTCTACGGCAACCGCTACCTCTTCACCTTCTGGGTCGTGGCCGTCGTGATCTACCTCGCCATCAACCTCACCGTCTCATGGCTCGGGCGTCGGGCCGGGCGGATGGCCGCGATGCGCAGCGGCAAGCCGGCTCCGGCGGCGAAGCGCGCCGCCGTTGCCGCAGCGGTCGGTGGCGAGATTGGCGCCGCCGGTGGTGCGGGCGGCGTTGGCGGCGGACCAGGCCCGGACGCACCTCGCCCGCCGACGGCGTGACGCGGCGGGGCGGCGCTGCCGGGCCGCTGCCGCGTCGCTGTGTTGCCGCGCTCGCTGCGCCGCTGCACTGGGTGCGATCGGGGTAACTTTCGACGTGTGTTGCCGCCCATGTGTGGCCGCACACCCACCGCAACTTACCCCGATCGTGATCAGAGTGGTGGGAGCGCCGCGTTGCTAGGCTGCGCTGCATGAGCATTGACGCCGCGTATGTCGACCCGATCTCCGGTGCGCGCGTGGCGATCGAGCCGGGGCGGTGGCGTTCGAACGCCGGTGATCCGCTGCTGCTGGCACCGGGAGCCGGCATCACGGCTGCAGATATCGATGCCGGATCGCCCGGACTGTGGCGGTACCGCGCCGCCTTCGCGATTGACGTGCCCGACCCGATCTCACTCGGCGAAGGGCGCACACCGCTGGTGCCGACCGAGTGGCACGGTGCCCGACCGCTGTGCAAGCTCGAATGGGCGTCGCCGACTGGGAGCTTCAAGGATCGCGGGGCGAGCGTGATGCTCTCCGTGCTGCGGCAACAGGGAGCGACGTCGGTGATCGAAGACAGCTCGGGTAACGGGGGCGCCTCGATCGCCGCGTATGGTGCCGCAGGTGGACTTGATGTGACCGTCTTCGCGCCGGCGTCGACCTCGCCCGCGAAGCTCGTGCAGGCGCGCGCATATGGGGCCCGAATTGAACTCGTCGACGGGCCCCGCGAAGCGTCGCAGAGTGCGGCGATTGGCGCGGCTGAGCGCGGCGATGGCTGGTACGCGAGCCACAACTGGCAGCCGTTCTTTCTTGAGGGAACGAAGACGCTCGCCTACGAGATGTGGGAGGACCTCGGGTTTCGGGCTCCCGACGCCGTGGTGATGCCGGTCGGCGCGGGCAGCAGTCTGCTGGGGTGCGCGTTCGGGTTTCGCGAGCTGCTGCGAGCCGGGATGATCGATCGCTTGCCGCGACTGTACGCCGCGCAACCCCTGCACTGCTCGCCCGTCGACGCGGCGTTCCACGTGAAACCGGCTCCCGGTGCTGCAGCCGCGCGAGCGGCGGCGTTTCAAGCGGCGACCGCCCGCCCGGTCATGCCGACGATCGCCGAGGGAACGGCGATCGCCCGCCCGCTGCGCCTCATGCCCATGCTCGAGGCGCTGCGTGAGAGCGGCGGAGGCACGGTGGCGGTTCCTGAGGCTGGGATCCGCAACGCGCACGCCGGGCTCGCGGCGCGCGGGCTCTATGTCGAGCCGACCAGTGCGACGGCTGCTGCCGCGCTCGAGGTGCTGCTCGATCGTGGGGCGATCCGCCCCGACGAGACCACCGTGGTGCTCCTGACGGGGTCGGGGCTCAAAGCGGCTGGGTGATCCGCCGCCGCTCGTCCCTGTGGTGTCAATGCGCGGAGGGGGCGATTGCCCGTTGGCTCGCTCACACGGTACGTGCCCGGTGCCGCACCTCCCGCCCAGGCGCCCGAAATAGCGGAGATTCACTGTTCTGCGGACCGAAACGCCCCATTCAGTCCGCAAATGGGTGAATCTCCGCTCCGAGGTGTGCAGGTGCGGGTACGCGGGCTGACGGGCTGACTTGCAGGCCAGATACGGCGGAGCGGGGTCACTTTCGGAGTGTGTCGCGCTGTGCGCACCCTCCAAAAGTGACCCCGCTCACATGTGGGTGTGGGGGCGGTATCGGCCTACTGCGTCGGCGGCTGCGGGGCGTCCGGCGCATCTGAGGCGCCAGGAGCTTCCGGCCCCTCGTCCGCAGTCGCCCCGCCACCCTTCGCGGCACGCCGCTCCGCCCGAGCGGCAGCCCGCGCTTCGCGCTTTGCCGCCTTCGCGTCGCGTCGTTCCGCGCGTTCCGCGGCCTTCGCCGCACGTGCCTCCAACTTCGCCGACCGGCGATCGGCGGCAAACGACAGCTGCGCTTCGCGTGCCTCGGCCGGAGCCCCGGCGTCGTCGGCACGGCGCTCCGCGCGCTGCGCTTCTCGACGTGCGCGGCGCTCGGCCCGCTTGGCGAGCTTGCGCTCCCGGCGGCGCTCGATGAGCGTGTAGAGAATCGGCACGAGGATGAGCGTCAGCAGCGTCGACGAGATGAGTCCGCCGATCACCACGATCGCCAGTGGCTTCGAGATGAATACGCCACCGCCGGTCAGGCCGAGCGACATCGGAATCAGCGCGAACACCGTCGCCGCGGCCGTCATGAGGATGGGACGCAAGCGGAGGCGTGTGCCGTGCTCCACGGCCTCGTCGAGCCCGGCGCCGGCCTCGCGAAGACGGTTGATGAGGTCCATGAGCACGATCGCGTTGGTGACGACGATGCCGATGAGCATCAGCAGACCGATGAGGGCCGGAAGACCGAGCGGGGTGCCGGTGATGAGCAGGCCGAGGATCGCCCCGGTTGCTGCGAACGGGATCGAGATGAGCAGCACGAGGGGCCCGCGGAAGCTGCGGAACGTCGCCACCATGACGAGCAGCACGAGCATGATCGCGCCGAGCATGGCGAGTCCGAGCTGGCCGAACGCCTCATCTTGTTCGGCGGAAGCGCCGCCCTGTTCGAACGTGACGCCGGCCGGCAGATCGGTGTCTGCGATCGCTTCATCGATGGAGAGGCTGGCGACGGCCAGCTGGCCGTCTTGCGGCGTCACCGTCAGCGTGACCTGGCGCTCGCCGTCGGCGCGGGTGATCATCGGGGCGGTCAGCTCTTCCTCGACCGTGGCGATGGCCGAGAGCGGAATCGCGGTGCCGGTGATCTCAGCCGCAGCCTTCTGCTCGGCCTCGGCGGCTTCGGCTTCGACCTGCTGAGTGGCCGCTTCGCTCTGCGCGTCGCGCAGCGCAGCGATCTGCTCGTCCATGCCGGTGATGCCCGCCTGAGCGCTTTCGATCGCGCCCTGCAGCCCGGCGAGCTGCTCGGCACGGTCCATCTGCGCCTGAACAGCGGCCTCGTCCTCCGGGCTGAGCGGGGTCTCGGGCACGATGGGTGCGGCTGACAGGGCGGCGAGCTGCGCGTTGAGCTCACCGATCTGCCCGACGAGCTCGGCGCGCTGATTCGTGGCGTCGGCGATCTGCGTGGCCAGATCGTTCTCGGCCTTGACCTGTGCTTCTTCGGCCTTCGCCTTCGCCTGTGCTTCGAGCGCATCTGCAGCGGCCTTCTGAGCTGCCGCGGTCTGCTGCGCCGTGACGGGCAGCAGAATCTCGCCGAGCTTCTCGGCGGTGCGCGTCGCGCCGGGCGTGCGCACGACGATGTCGCGCTCCTGACCCTCGTACATCAGGGTGCCGACGGTGGAGCCGGCCAGCGCCTCCTGCACGGACTTCGCGATGGTGGCGCGGTCGAAGCCGAGTCGTGCGGCCTGATCTTCGTCCACCTTGATGCGCATCACCGGCTGCTCGCCGGCGAGCTCGCTCTTGATCGAGCGCACGCCCTTTGCGTCTGCGAGGCGTTCTTCGAGCAGATCGCTCGCCTTGCGCAGCGCTTCGGGGTCGTTGCCTTGGATCTGCAGCGCGATGCCGTCACCGGCGCCCGAGACGAACGCATCCTGAGAGGCCAGCGCGACCTCGCCGGCATCGGGAAGCGCATCGAGCGCATCTTGCACCCGCGATTCCACCTGGGCGACATCGGCGCCATCGGTGAGCTGCAGGTCGTAGCTGATCGTCGACGGGGTGCCCGGCGTCGGCACCGGGATCGACGTCATGACGTCGGCGATTCCCGAGATCTCGCCGAGCGCTTGCTCGACGGGTTCGGCCGCGGCGACCAGATCGTCGGCAGCCTCCTTCGGCGGGGTCTGCGTCAGCTGCAGGCTCTCCTGGCCCGAGGAGCCGAGGAAATCGGTCTGAATGAACGCGGTCATGCCGAGCGTTGCGACGAGCAGCAGGCCCGAGACCACGAGGGTGATCACCGGGTGGCGGCGGGTCGCGCTGAGCGCGGGCATGAAGGTGCGCTGCAGGCGGTCGGGCTCGGTGTGGATCTCATCGAGTTCCGACGGCACGGCAGCAGGAGCGGTGACGTCGCCCTCGGGTGCGGTGAGCACTGCGGTGTCGGCGAGCGCGGTCGCCTGGTCGGGGGCGGCTTCGATGGCGGGCTGAGGATCCGCCGCCCGCGATCGGTTCAAGAACCAGTACGCGAGCACCGGCACGATGGTGAGCGCGACGACGAGCGAGGCGATCAGCGCGATCGACACCGTCACGGCGAAGGGACGGAAGAGCTGCCCGGCGATGCCCGAGACGAACGCGATCGGCAGGAACACCGCCACGGTGGTGAGTGTGGACGCGGTGATCGCGCCGGCGACCTGTCGCACCGAGGCGACCACGCCCTCGACCGTCAACGGCCCGTCGCCCCGTCGCCGGCTGATGTTCTCGATCACCACGATGGAGTCGTCGACGACGCGGCCAATCGCGATCGTGAGCGCGCCCAGGGTGAGGATGTTGAGGGTGTTGCCGCTCCACCAGAGCCCGATGAGCGTGATGAGCAGCGAGAGCGGAATCGAGATCGCCGCGATGATGGTGGATCGCCATGACCACAGGAACGCGAGAATCACGAGCACGGCGAACAGCAGGCCCAGCCCGCCCTCGACCGACAAGTCGTGAATCGACTGCTCGATGTACGGCGCCTGATCGAAGATCGTGACGAACTCGGCATCGAGCGTCGGCGCGAGGCGATCGAGCTCGGCGTTGACGCCGTGAGAGATTTCGACGACGTTCGCGCCCTGAGCCGGCGTGATCTGCAGCGTCAGCGAGGGGTTGCCGTTGACGCGCGAAATGGTCTGCGCCGGTACGGCCTCGGTCGAGACGTCAGCGAAATCGGAGATCTTGACCGCGCCGTCGGCGGTCGGCACAGGGAGGTTTTGAATGTCTTCGAGCGTTGCGAGGCGCGAGCCGACGGTGATGGAGATCGGGCCCTCGGCCGAGTCGGCCTGCCCGGCAGGCAGCGCGGCACCGTGGGCCTCGAGAATCGGCCCGAGGGTCGACGGCTCGACCTTCAACCGGGTGACGTCGGCGGCGCGCAGATCGATCATGATGCGGTGCGCTTCCTGGCCCGCGAGGGTGACCGTGCGCACCCCGTTCACGCCCTGCAGTGCCGGCACGACGGTCTGCGCGAGCGCGTCGCCAAAGGTCTCCTGATCGCCGGTCGTGCCGGCGCTCAACATCATCGCGGGAATGTCGTCGGCGCCGCCCGACATCACCTGCAGCTCGGTGCCCGACGGGAAGCTCGGCTTCAGCGCCTCGGCGGCACTGCGAATGGTGCGCAGCGTTTCCTCGTCGTCTTCGCCGAAGGTCCACTCGACCGTGATCTGGGCGTCGCCGCTCGACGTCGACGAGGTCACACCCGTCACCCCCGGCACCCCGCGCACGGCCTGCTCGATCGGCTCGGTGACGCTGCTCGCCATCTCTTCAGGAGCGAGCCCCTGCGACTGCGCAGACACAAAGGCCATCGGCACCTGCATCGACGGCATCAGCTCCTGTTTGAGCGAGCCCATCGAGACGAGGCCGAGCACGGCGATCGCAAGGGTGGTCAGGCCTACGATGAGGCGATTCTTGAGGCTGGTGCGCGTGAGGAACGACATGAACGCTTTCGGCTGAGGCCGCGCGGCGCCGAAGCGGGCGCGCGGCTCGGAGGTCGCCACCCGGAACGCGGCCGAGCGGCGTGATCGACCCTTTCAGCTTGTCGGGTCGCGCGGGCGCGGGCATCGTCCCGCAGTACCATTCGGGTCGTCCTCCCGGATGATTCGGGAAACCCGGAAGGGTGCGGTCACGCCTGCCCGATCACATCCGCCCGCATGGCAGCGGGGTCAGTTCGGGAGGGTGTCGCACGCGACGCACCCTCCCCAACTGACCCCGATCCGCGGGCCGAGGCGCAGCGGCCCTACCGCACGTAGCGGTTGCGGCCGGCCTGCAGCCCGAAGCCGATGAGCGCGGCGCCGAGCACGCCGAGCGTCCAGAGAGCCGGCATCCACGAGCCGGTGACGTCGTGCAGCAGGCCGATGATGGGGGTGCCCACGGCGGCGCCGAGGTACCCGACGGCCTGCGCCATGCCCGAGACGGCTGCCGCGTGACGATGGTGGTGCGTGCGCAGCCCGAAGAACGAGAGCGCCAGCACGATCGCCATGCCGCCAGCGAGGCCCCCGAGCCCGGCCCACACCGCGCCCCAGGCGGGCGCGAACGCGAGGCCGAGCGCGGTGCCGATGAACAGCACGCCCGGAATCGCGCTCAGCAGCGCCTGATCGCGCAGCCGGGGGATCAGCGCCGAGCAGACGGTGCTGCCGATGATGGCGACCGCGTTCATGATGAGTAGGTGCACCCCCGCAGCGGTCGGCGTGATGCCCGACGCGGCTTCGACTGAGGGCATCCACGTGATCAAGATGTAGTACCCGATCGACTGCAGCCCCATGAATGCGGTGATCTGCCAGGCCAGGCCCGACCGCCACGGCGAGAAACGATCGTGCGAGGTGCCGCCGCCGGGCAGCTCGATCGGGGTGCTCGGCGCCGCCGCGCTTGGCGACTCGGCGCGCAGGATGCGCGGCATGAGCACGGCGAGCGCGAGCAGCGCGAACCCGGCCCAGATGCCGAGCGAGAGCCTCCAGCCCAGAGCCGACGATTCGGCGAGCGGCACTGAGACGCCCGCGGCGATGGCAGCGAAGAGCGACTGCACGACCGAATACGCGCCCGTGACCTGCCCGATGCGGTGCGGAAAGTCGCGCTTCACCAGCGACGGCAGGGCGACGTTGATCGCGGCGATCGCGATCCCGAGCGCAATGGTGCCCACCCAGAGCCAGACACCGCCGATCGAGCGCACCACGATGCCCACGGTGAGCAGCGCCATGCTGCCGCCGAGTAGGCGTTCGAGCCCGACGCGAGCCGCGATCGTCGGCACGATGGGCGAGATGCCGGCGAACGCCAGCAGCGGCAGGCTGATGAGCATCGACGCCGCGAACGAGGTGAGACCGAGCGAACTCTCAAGCATGTCGAGGATCGGCCCCACCGACGTGAGCGCCGCGCGCAGGTTGCCCGCGACCAGCAGCAAACCGGCAAGAGCGAGCGCCGCCGAGGCCCCGTTCGCGAACCGCCCGTTTCCGCTCACTGCACTCACCGCTGCTCCTCGTCTCATCTGCCGGGCACGCCGTGCGGAGGGCCCGAGCGGAGCGTATCACTCCGCAACGCGCCCCGGGTCTCGACGCCGTGCGCGGCGGTGCGCTGTGGTCGCATTCCGGCTGGTACCGTGCTGGCATCGGGTCGATCGCGGCGCCGGCGACCCCTCGAAGGAGTAGACATGACGCACACCCCCGTCGCCCTCGTCACGGGCGCCACCTCCGGCATCGGCATCGAGATCGCGCGGCACCTGCGCGCGGACGGCTTTGCGGTGGTGATCTCGGGCCGCTCGCAGCAGCGAGGCGCCGAGGTGGCCGAGCACCTGGGCGACGGCGTGCAATTCATCGCGGCCGACATCACCGAAGCGGGTGCGGCGGCGCGCCTCATCGCCGGGGTCGTGGCCGAAGCGGGTCGGCTCGATGTGCTCGTCAACAATGCGGGCATCGACCACACGAAAGACCTGCTCGAGGTCGCAGACGACGAGATCGACGCGCTCTTCGAGACCAACACGTTCGCCGCGATGAAGCTGCTGCTCGCCGCCGCCCGGCAGATGCGCGCGCAGGGCGACGGCGGCGCGATCATCAACATCACGTCGCGTCTTGCCAGCATCGGCGTGCCGACCATGGGCATTTACAGCGCCACCAAGGGGGCGATGCACGCCTTCACGACGGCGGCTGCGGTCGACCTGGCCCCGTACAACATCCGCGTCAACTCGGTCGCCCCGGGCATGACGCGCACGCCGCTGTATCAGGAGTGGCTCGATGGGCTCGATGATCCTGATGCCGCTGCAGCGCGCGTCGCCGCGGCGATTCCACTGGGCCGGATCGCTGAGCCCGCCGACGTGGCCGCCGCCGTCCGCTTCCTCGCGTCGCCCGGCGCCGGCTACATCACCGGCGCATCGATTCCGGTCGAGGGCGGGTACCTCGCGACGTAGGCGCGCTACGCCGCGTCGGGCGTCGTCGAGCGCGGCTCGATGCGGGTCCACTCCGCATACTTCGCCGTGCGCCCGTCGCCGCTCGAACGACCGGTGAGTCGACGCTGCACCCAGGGCACCACGTGTTCGCGGGTGTAGCGCAGCTGATCCCGCCGCGTTGGGCGCGGGATCGGATCGGCCGTGACCACCCAGTCGCTCGGGGTCGGGTACCCCAGTGCGCGCAGCACGTTCGACGCCACCCGGTGGTGCCCGACCGGGGCGAGGTGCAGGCGGTCGGGCGACCAGTACTGGCGGCCGGTGAGCTCGGCATCGCTCCAGTTGTCGGCGACGCGCACCCCGAGTCGTTCGGCCAGAATCTTGGCGGATCGCACCATCTCGTCACCCTTGACCCGCACGCGCTGACCGCTCGGCAAGCCCGCCGTCGGGTTGGCCCCCGCGAGCAGAATCGGCTCGGCACCCGCTTCGCGAATGCGCAGTAGCGCGCGCTCGGTCTCGCGCATGATCCAGGCGATGTCGGTGCGGGGGCGCAGCATGTCGTTGCCGCCCCCATTGAACGTGACGATCGTCGGGCCGAGCGCCAGTGCCGGTTCGAGCTGCTCGGCCAGAATGGGGCCGAGCAGACGACCGCGGATCGCGAGATTCGCGTAGTCGATGGCCGTACCCGTGGCGTCGGCGATGCCCTGCGCGAGCAGATCGGCCCACCCGCGCACACTGCCATCGGGCTGCTCATCGCCGACGCCCTCGGTGAAGCTGTCGCCGATCGCGACGTAGCGGATCAGTGCGTCTGAGCTGCTCGCAGCAGTAGGGTCGATCTCGTGGAGCTGTGACACGTCGTCAGCTTACGCCGCCGAGAGGGGAACGCACATGAGACGCCTGCCGTTGGCGCTCGCGTTGGTGATCCTGAGCGTCGTCATTGCGGTCGTGCTGCTCGCCCTCGCGCTCATTCCGCGCGTGAGCGCACCCTGGAGTCTCATCTACGCGATCCCGTACCTGCTCGTTCCAGTCGTGCTGGGTAGCGTGATCGCGGGTCTCTGCGCGGCACTCGGCTCGCACTGGGGCCGGCAGAGCTCGGTTGGTGCGGGTCTCGGTGCCGGGCTCGGTGCGCTCGTCGGCGAGTCACCGCTCGTGGCCTACCTGATCTGGGTGATGCAGGCGAACGTTTGGGCGATCCTGCTGATCGTCGTCGCGGCGCTCGGCATCGCCACGGTGCTCGCCTGGTTCACGGGGGCGCGCACCCGCGCCCGATCCGCGGATTCGAGCTTGCGACACGCGCGGACGTGAGCTAAGCTCGATCTTTGGCTGTGCGCCGTCCCAGTGCACAGACCGCGCGAGCTCTCGCAGCGAGACCGGATCCCCGGTCGCGACGCAGGCTTGTGCAGACAAGAAATCTTGGGTGAGGCCGTCCGGTCTCACGGTATGAGAGGAAACATCATGGCAGCAGTGTGCCAGGTGACCGGCGCCGTTCCCGGCTTCGGACACAACATTTCGCACTCGCACCGTCGCACCAAGCGTCGGTTCGATCCCAACATCCAGAAGAAGACCTACTTCGTGCCCTCACTCGGCCGCAAGGTGACGCTCACCCTGTCGGTCAAGGGCATCAAGCTGATCGATGCCCGTGGCATCGAGTCGGTCATCGCTGATCTGCAGAAGCGCGGGGTGAAGTTCTAATGGCGAAGGATAAGGACGTACGTCCGATCATCAAGCTCCGTTCGACGGCCGGCACCGGGTTCACCTACGTGACCAAGAAGAACCGTCGCAACACCCCCGACCGCCTCGTGCTCAAGAAGTACGATCCGGTCATCCGCAAGCACGTCGAGTTCCGAGAGGAGCGTTAATCATGGCGAAGAAGAGCATGATTGCGAAGAACAAGCAGCGTCAGGCGATCGTTGCCCGCTATGCGGAGAAGCGCCTTGAGCTGAAGAAGGCCCTCGTGGACCCGAACGGGACCGACGAGAGCCGCGAAGCCGCTCGCGTGGGCCTGCAGAAGCTGCCCCGCAACGCTTCGCCGGTGCGCGTGCGCAGCCGCGACGTCATCGACGGCCGCCCCCGTGGCGTGCTGACGAAGTACGGCGTCTCGCGTGTGCGTTTCCGCGACATGGCGCACCGTGGCGAGCTGCCCGGTATCACCAAGTCGAGCTGGTAAGCACTTCTTGCAGAAACGGCCGTGGATCCTTCGGGATCCGCGGCCGTTTCGCGTTTGCGGGCCGGGCGGGCGTCCGCTGGGGGCGAAATTGACGCCCTATGGCATCTCCCTGGGGAATTTCCGACCGAAGTTCCGCATCATTCCGCCGAATTGGGGTAGATTCGAACCGATCATTCGATCGGACCCTCCATTCGGAGGGGTACCAGAACCAAGATCTAGAGGCATGACCGTTTCGGTTCATCGCCTTGGAAGGAAACAACATGGCACTCAACAAGACCGAGCTCGTCGCCAAGATCGCTGCCGAGACCGGCCAGAGCCAGGCCGCCGTCTCCAGCGTGATCGACGGACTGTTCTCCGCTGTTTCCGAGACCGTTGCCTCGGGCGACAAGGTTTCGATCCCCGGCTGGATCTCGTTCGAGACCGCGACCACCGCTGCTCGCACCGGCCGCAACCCCCGCACCGGCGAGACCATCGACATCCCCGCTGGCAAGCGCGTCAAGGTGTCGGTTGGCTCGAAGCTCAAGGCTGCGGTCAAGTAACCTCGTCTTCCTCAGCACCCCCGGTCGCACTGCGGCCGGGGGTGCTGTCGTTTGGAGGGGGATTTTCGCGGGGCGACGACCCGAGCCGCCCTGGCGACAAGACCTTGAGGTGATCCCGCGAGTTGCCCGCGGGTGCCCCCGAGGTGACCCCGCGAGTTGCCCCCGAGGTGACCCTTTTCTCGCGAGGTGACCTGTGAATCACACCGTACCTCGCAAGAAACGGGTTATCTCGCGGGCGGGAGGCGGGAGGCGGGAGGCGGGAGGCGGCAGGCGGCAGCGGGAGGCGGCGGGCGGGCGGGCGGCAACGGAGGTGAGGCGGCCGATGCGAGGCAGCGAGTGCGAGGCGGCGAAGACGGCGCCCGTATCGACCGAGCTCACACCGCGCAGCGCGTAGGCTAGGCGGGTGCCACGTTACGTCCGCGTCCTCGCCCCCGCCGTACTCCTCGGGGTGACGCTGCTGGCACTCTGGCTCGGCCTCGCCATCGGCGGCGCCGCGGCAGAGCGCGCCCTCGCCGACCCGGGCGCCATCGTGCGCTTCGGCCTGCCGATCACGCGCACCCTGGTGAACGTCGCGATGGCGGGCCTTATCGGCTCGGTCGTGATGGCGGTGTGGGTGTTCGCGAGCGATCGCCCCGAGACGCGCCTGGCAATGGATTTCGCCGCGGGATCCGCCGCCGTCCTCACCGTCGCGAGTGCCGCCGCAACCCTCTTCACGTACATGGACGTCTCGAGCCAGCCGTTCTCGGGCAACGCGACGTTCGGTGCGGGCCTCGCCCAGTTCTTGACCGAGATCGAGCTTGGCCAGTTCTGGCTGCTCGAGCTGCTACTCGCCGCTGTCACGACGGTGCTCGCGTTCGCAGTGCGCGGCCGCAAGCTCACCCTCGTGGTGCTCGTCGCCGCTCTCGCGACGGCGCTGCCGCTCGCGCAGCAGGGCCACGCGGCCGGCGCTTCGGGGCACGGTGCGGCGGTCAACGCGCTGCTCGTGCACATCGTGGGCGCGGCCGTGTGGCTCGGTGGTCTGCTGACGCTCATCATTATCGCCAAGACGGTCGATCACCGGCGTCTGGCCGCGCTGACCGAGCGCTACTCGAGTCTCGCGCTGCTCGCGTTCATCGGTGTCGCGGCGTCGGGTGTCGTCAGCGCCTGGCTGCGCGTCGGCACGTGGGATGCCCTCTTCGGCACCGGCTACGGCCAGCTCGTGCTGCTGAAGACCGGCTCGCTCGTGGTGCTCGGCGCGTTCGGTGCGCTGCAGCGTACGCGTTTGATCCCGCGCATCGCGAACTCCGCGAAGGGGCTGCGGCCGTTCGCCTGGTTCGTCGTCTGCGAGCTCGCCGTGCTCGGTGTCGCGAGCGGCATCGCGGGCGCTCTCGGGCGCACGGCGACGCCGGTCGCGCTCGAGCCGGTGCGGGATCAGCCGGGCGGCATCGGCCCCGCCGAGTGGCTCACGGGCGACCCGCTGCCCCCGGAGCTCACCCCGTTGAGCTACCTGACCGAGTGGAAGTTCGACCTGCTGTGGGCGCTCGTCTGCGCCTTCGGCATCGGCATGTACCTGCTCGCGGTGATCCGTCTGGCCCGCCGCGGAGACCGCTGGTCGGCGGGGCGCACGACGGCCTGGATTCTCGGCATCCTGCTGCTCGCCTACACGACGAATGGTGCGCTCAACGCGTACGAGCAGTACCTGTTCAGCGTGCACATGCTCGGGCACATGATGCTTACGATGCTGATTCCGCTCTTCCTCGTGCTCGGAGCTCCGGTCACGCTCGCACTTCGGGCGACGCAGAAGCGCTCCGATGGCTCGTGGGGCGGCCGCGAATGGATTCTCTGGGCGGTGCAGACCCCGTTCTCAAAGGTGGTCACGCATCCCGCGTTTGCTGCAGTCATGTTCTCGGGATCGCTCTGGGTCTTCTACTTCACGCCGATCGCGCGCTGGGCGGCCGAGGAGCATCTCGGGCATCAGTGGATGATCATCCACTTCCTGATCTCGGGCTACCTCTTCAACCTGTCGATGATCGGCGTCGACCCGGTGCCCTACCGATTCCCCTACCCGCTGCGCATCGTGACGCTGTTCGCGACGATGGCGTCGCACGCGTTCTTCGGCGTGACGATCATGACCGGCGACGGTCTGCTGCTCGCCGACTGGTACGGCGCGATGGGACGCACCTGGGGGGCGCCGCCGCTCGAAGACCAGTCGACCGGCGGTGGCATCGCGTGGGGAATCGGCGAGCTGCCGACGCTCGCGCTCGCGCTCATCGTCGCGATTCAGTGGTCGCGCAGCGACGAGAAAGAGCAGAAGCGCAAGGACCGCGCGGCTGATCGCTCGGGAGACGCCGAACTCAATGCGTACAACGAAATGCTGGCTCAGCAGGCCGTGCGCGACGCGCGACCGATGAAGCGGCGCCGATGAGCCGGGCCTGGCTGTTTCTCGCGGGGGCCATCGCGCTTGAGGTCACGGGCTCGATGAGCTTGAAGGCGGCGTTGGATCACCCGGCCCTCTACATCGTTGTCGCCGTGGGGTACATCGGGTCGTTTGTGTGTCTCGGCAAGGTGCTGTCGCTCGGGATGGCGCTCGGCGTCGCCTACGGCATCTGGGGTGCGACGGGGGTCGCGCTGACCGCGAGTCTGTCGACCGTGATCTTCCACGAACCGTTCACCGCCCTCATGGGCGCCGGCATCGTGCTCATTATCGGGGGCGTGCTGCTCGTCGAGCTGGGGTCGCAGGCGGCGCATCGCAAGGCGGCTCGTGCATCGGCTGATGCGGCCCGTGCCGATGCCGGCTCCGGCCCCGATTCGGGGGAGGGGGCGGCCGCATGATGTGGGTGACACTGGTGATCGCGATCCTGAGCGAGGTCTCGGCCTCGCTGTCGCTGCGCGCCGCAACCACTGGTGAGCATCCGAAGCGCCGCTGGTACATCGTGGTGGTCGCCGGGTACCTGACGGCGTTCGTGATGCTGTCGCTGACGCTGCAGCTCGGGATGGCGCTCGGCGTCGCCTACGGCATCTGGGCGGCGGTCGGCGTTGCGCTGACCGCTGTGCTCAGCAAGTTCATCTACAAGGAGCCGCTGACCTGGGTGATGGGCGCCGGCATCGTGCTCATCGGCGCGGGCGTGCTGCTCGTGGAGCTCGGCGCCGCGCACTGAGAGGGTGCGGTCTCAAACGCTAGATTCGTGAAACCCGTCAGTCTGAGCGACGGCCTCGAATCGGTGCAGCCAATTGGCGAGCATATCTGAGCACGCGTCGGGTGCCACGTTCCACTCGGTGGTGTGCATGGGAGCAGCGAGCGTACGCAGGGTGACTTGCACGGAGCTTTCGGCGGCAAGCGTCGCACTGTCTGCGTAAGGTGTGGTGCGGTCGTTCGGGCTGTGCAAGATCAGAGTGCTCACCGGCACACCACCGAACCAGCTCATGGCGTCGACGTCGATTGGTTGACGCAGGCCGACGGTGCGGCTTAAGCGCGGGTGCGCGACCCACGAGAGCCCGGCGCGTGCGATGAACCGGGGGATTCTCGTGACGCGAGCAGCATGATCGACAGTGTTTCGCCAATCGAGCATCGGTGAGACCAGCAGGACACCGTGTATGAGTGGAGCGTGAATCGATGAATCGATGAGCGGTCGGGCGATCGCGGCGCCCATCGACCAGCCCACCAGAATGATCGAAGTGGCGCCGTTCGTCACGGCGTAATGCACAAGGCGATCAATGTCGATGTGCTCGTCTTGCCCCAGCGTGGTTCGACGCGGGTCGCCATACGTGGTCGTCAGTGAGTGGTAACCGGCCTCTCGGAACGTTATGAAACTCGCGAGCGTGGCAGCTGCGGATGAGCCCAGTCCATGAATGTGAATCGCCCACCGTGTACTGCCCTGATTCATGGTGGGGACGTGCCATGCGAGGGGAGCACCTGGCGCTGGGAAGAAGCGTTCGCACGGAAGCCCGAGCGCTTCCGGGTCTACGTAGGCCACTCTTGACCATTGGAAGATCTGCCTGGCGCGTGGGCGCTCGCCGCGCACAGCCTCGCATGTGCGCGTCACAGTGTGCCGAGACTGGGTGACGACGCCACCCACCCGTACATGAACGGCGCCGTCGTCGAGCCACAGCCCGTAGGTTCCGGGGGCGGACGTTTCGGGAGTGCAGGGAAGCTCGAGTGCACCCCCGCGCGCAACTCGCCCAACTGAAACAATGGTTCGCCGGGAACGCTGATGGCGGGGGTGTGTGAGCTTCCAAGCCACGGCCCAACTGGCCGCTCCGAATGCAAGAACGCCGAGGAGAGCGACAGCCAGCATCCAAGGTGCGAGTTCGACTGCCGAACGTGCAGTGAACTGGATGGCGTCATTCATCGGTCAAATATATCAAAATATATAAAACCAACCGGGGTCAGTTGGTGGTGAGCAGCACCTTCGTCGCGCGGCGCTCGTGCATCGCTCGATAGCCTTCGGCGGCTTCTTCGAGCGGCAGTGTCAGGTCGAACACGACGCCCGGGTCGATCTTGCGGTCCCAGATGAGCTGGATCAGCTCGGGCAGAAAACGGCGCACGGGTGCCGGGCCGCCGTGCAGGTGCACGCCTGAGAAGAAGAGCTCGCGGCCTTCGAGTGAGACATCGTGTGAGACACCGACGAAGCCCACGTGGCCCCCGGCTCGAGTTGCTCGGATTGCCTGCTGCATGGCTTCTTGAGTGCCCACCGCTTCGATCGTGCTGTGCGCGCCGAGCCCGCCGGTGAGTTCCTTGATGCGTGCCACCCCCGCTTCACCGCGCTCCTCGACGATGTCGGTCGCGCCGAAGCGGCGCGCGAGGGCCTGCCGGTCAGCGTGACGCGACATCGCGATGATGCGTTCGGCGCCGAGCTGCTGCGCGGCGAGAATGCCGAGCAGCCCGACGGCGCCGTCACCGACGACCGCGACCGTCTTGCCGGGGCCGACCTCTGCGGCGACCGCCGCGAACCAGCCGGTGCCGAGCACGTCGGATGCGGCGAGCAGCGAGGGGATGAGTTCGGGGTCGGGGTGCCCGGGCGTCGCGACGAGCGTGCCGTCGGCAAGGGGAATGCGCGCGTACTCTGATTGCGCTCCGGTCGGGGCCCCCGGCTGCCGGTGCACGCAGTGCGTCTGGTAGCCCGCCAGGCAGATGTCGCACGTGTTGTCGGAAGCGAAGAATGAACCGACCACGAAGTCACCCACGGCGATTGTGCGCACATCGGCACCGATCTCGGTGACGACGCCAACGTATTCGTGCCCCATCGGCGAGTGATCGACGGGCTCTGCGCCGCGGTAGGGCCACAGATCGGACCCGCAGATGCAGGATGCCGAGACCTTGATGATGGCATCGGTCGGTTCGACGATCGTGGGGCGCTCGCGATCTTCGACACGAACATCGCCGGGGGCGTGCATGATGACACCGCGCATGGAAACTCCTTCTGCAATGTGGCCGCCTGAGAGGTCGGCGCAACTGAACCCGTCCATACTGCCGCGCAGGCCTGCATGCGCGGGAGTCTCTGGTGGAGGGTGTACTGACAGGGTACGGTTCACCGCCGACATTTCGACTAGCCTGCTCGCATGGACAACCGAGCCGAGGTGCGTGAATTCTTGATGAGTCGGCGCGCCCGCCTCACCCCGGATGCGGCTGGACTGCCCATCAGCACGAATCGCCGCGTCGCCGGTCTACGTCGCAGCGAGGTCGCGGGGTTGGCCGGTGTCAGTGTCGAGTACTACGCGAAGCTCGAGCGGGGCGCGATCGCGGGGGCATCGGCGTCGGTGCTCGATGCGCTGGCGCGTGCGTTGCAACTCGACGATACGGAGCGCGCACACCTGCTCGATCTGGCGCGTGCCGCTGATGGCATCCCGACCAGTGGGCGCGCGCGTCGCCGACCGGTGAGACCGGCGCAGCCTCGGCCGAGCCTGCAGTGGGCGCTCGACGCGATGAGCGGCAGCGTGGCATTCGTTCGCGATCCTCGACAGAATCTGATCGCGGTGAATGCGCTCGGCCGCGCGTTCTACTCCCCGGTGATCGGCGACGGTGGGCGCACGCCGAACCTGGCCCGGTTCCAGTTTCTCGACCCGGCGGCCCGCGAGTTCTACCCCGACTGGGAGCTCTTCGCCGAGATGTGCGTCGGCATCATGCGCTCGGAGGCGGGGCGGGACCCCCATGACTCCGCGCTGCAAGACCTCGTTGGGGAGCTCTCCACGCACAGCGAAACGTTCCGCGCGCTCTGGGCCGCGCACAACGTGCGCACGCACGGCACGGGAACGAAGAGGTTCGTGCACCCGATCGTCGGGGAGCTCACGCTCGCCTACGAGGAGCTCGCCGTCACTGCGGAGCCGGGAAACGTGATGCTGGTGTACACGGCGGAGCCGGGGTCGCCCTCGGCCGAACGGTTGGCGCTGCTGGCGTCGTGGGGTGCTGGGCAGCGGCAGCTGGACGTCACCGCGAGTTTCGGCGGCGAGTCAGACGGCGCGGGGACGCGCGCGTAACCCGCGGAGTGGTCCTTACGCCCCGGGCGCTCCGGCCTCGGTCGCGGTGACGTCGGCTCGGTGGAAGTTGAGGTGCGAGCGCGACGCCGTCGGGCCGCGCTGGCCGAGGTAGCGCGAGAAGGTCGCCCCCGAGCCGTAGGGGCGCTCGGCCGCCGACGACAGTTGGAAGAAGCACAGCTGACCGATCTTCATGCCGGGCCACAGGCGAATCGGCAGTGTCGCGACGTTGGAGAGCTCGAGAGTGACGTGCCCCTCGAACCCCGGGTCGATGAAGCCGGCGGTCGAGTGCGTCAGGAGGCCGAGGCGACCCAGTGAGCTCTTGCCCTCGAGACGCGCCGCAATGTTGTCGGGAAGAGATACCTGCTCGTATGTCGAGCCGAGCACGAATTCGCCCGGGTGCAGAATGAAGCCCTCGGCGGGGTCGACCTCGATGAGTCGGGTGAGTTCGGGCTGCTCTTCAGCAGGATCGATCACCGCGTACTTATGGTTGTCGAAGAGGCGGAAGTAGCGGTCGAGCCGCACGTCGACACTCGACGGCTGCACCATCGACGGCTCGCTCGGCGAGAGGCCGATGCGCCCCGATTCGAGTTCGGCTTTGATGTCGCGATCTGAGAGCAGCACACGACGATTCTACGGGGTGGTGGGCCTCGCGACGCTGATCGGATGGGGTGGTCAGCCGCGGAACGAGCGCAGCACGTCGACCGCTGAGTTGAGGGCCTCGCCAGCGGGGTGATGCGGAAGCACCTCTTCCGTGCCCGCAGAGGAAGCGCGCGCGGCGGCCTCGCGGCCGGTGATGTACCAGGTGCCGACCGCAGGCGCGTCGGAGCGATTGACGAAGAGGTGGGGGCGCTGGGAGTCGAACGCGACTGAGTCTCCGGCGGCGATCACGTGCGTGTCGAATTCGAGCTGCAGGGTGAGCTCACCCTCGAGCAGGTAGACGTGCTCGATGCCGAAGTGTCGCATGAGATGCCCCTCGATCGAGCTCGATGCGCCGGGCTGGTAGGTGACGCGCAGCGCTTCGACGTCGGTTCCGCCGAGCACGGTCAACCGTTCCCACTTGACCCCGTTGTCCATCTCCAAGGTGGGGTGCTCGCTGGATCGCTGCGCGGCGAAGGGGACGGTGGGGTGCGGTGCCGACGGGAAATCCGGTCGTTGCGCAGCGCTTTGGCTGTGTTCATCGCGTCCGAGCAGCGCATCGGTGGAGATGTCCAACTGCGAGACGAGGGCGTAGAGCGTGCTCACCGACGGCTTCGTCTTGCCGGTCTCGACCTGGGAGAGCAGGCTCGGCGACACACCGATGGCTGAGGCGAGCGCGCGGAGGCTCATGCCGCGGGACTCGCGGGTTTCGCGGAGTCGGGCGCCGATGGAATCGGACATGCGGGAGTACCTCCTGGACGATCGGCGGCACGGTGCAGTGTCGCGGAGTGTTGAATCACAGTGTAGTCACAGCGGACGCTCGCGCTCGAATGAGCGACTTGCGGTTATGGGCCGGGTGGAATCTCGCAGTCGACGACCGATTTCGCAGCGACGACCTCGCCGACGACCGCGAGTGCGGCAACGTGAGCCGGGTGCGCCTGATACTCGGCCAGAGCCGCGGCCGAGTCGTGAGTGGAGAGGAGTACCGCGTCCCAATGCCCGTCGATTCCGCTCTCATCAACACCCACGCGCAGGGACCGCACGCCGGGAATCGTGGCGGCAAGGGGTTCGAGTGCGCCGCGCAGTCGCTCGATGCATCGTGCTCGATGCGCATCATCGCCCGGGGTGCAGGCAAACGTGACGACGTGCAGGATCACGGGAGTTCCATTCGACGCGCAGCGGTGCGCTCCACGGTGCGCGCCGGCACGAGCACGGGTTCGCGAAGGATCGCGCGGAGCAGTTCCGCATTCGCCATGCTCGGCACGAGTTCGCCGCGCTCGATGCGCTCGCCGATCGTGAGGATGGCCGCATTGACGGGCGCCTCCCCGCCGAGTGCGGCGCGGCGCTCCACGATGTACCCGTTAAAGCCGTCGAGTTCGGCGCGACGTCCTTTCTGCCAGTCCTGCAGCACGGCGACACGGGTATCCGGCAAGGAGTACGACGTCAGTACTGCGTCGAGGAGATCGAGCGCGTACTGATCGGAATCGGGCACGTCTGCCGCGGTCTTGCCGAAGATCGGGAGCATGGTGGCGCCGTCGTCCAGGGCAAGTCGGTATGCCTCGCGCGACGCGGCATCCATAACACTGCGGATGCCTGATTCATCGACCGCGGAGAGCAGTGGTACGCCGAGGATTGCGGAGGGCAGCATCTCTGGAATGTTGGCGATCAACTTCATCCATTTCGAAGATCGGATGTCGGGGGAGATTTCGATCGCACCCGCATGGCCGAGCGCGTCGGCCACCGCCGCGAGTTGAGATGTGTGCGTGCCGTCGTGCGTGCCGACCGTGAACCAGGTACCCGACGGGGGAACCTGGCGTACGACCTGGCCGGGCTCGAAGAGGTTCGCCGCGATGCCCAGCACGGCGCCGATGCTTCGTTCTTGCCCCACGATGTCGGCGACCGTGTCCATGGTCATGCCGTTCTGCAGCCCGACTACCACCGACTGCTCGTGCAAGAGCGGCTCGATGAGCTGCACGCTCCACCGAGTGTCGTAGGTCTTTGTCGAGAGGAACACGATGTCGAACGGGTCACGTATCTCTGCCACCTCGCACAGATGATGCGCGGTGACCTGCGTCACTTCGGTGCGGTCGGGCATCTCGACGGTCAAGCCGTTGGTGCGCATGGCCTCGACGTGCGCGGGCCACTGGTCGATCAGGGTGACATCGAGACCCGCGCGAATCAGGTCGGCTCCGATCGAGGCCCCGTTGGCCCCCGCGCCCAGTATGGCGATGCGTTGACGATCCATGGTCACCCTTTCATCAGTGAAATTGTGCAGCTAGAATAAACATGACCATACACTATGACTGTTCAAGGTGGAATGACATGGCAGGAGAACAGGGGCGCCCCGCGCCTCGGGTCGCGGTATTGGGTGCAGGCGCGAACGGCTCGATTATCGGTTCGGACCTCAGTGAAGCCGGATACGATGTGACGCTGATCGACCAGTGGCCCGCGAACGTCGAGGCGATCCGTGAGCACGGTGTTCGTGTGCAGCTCGGAGAAACAACGCGGACGACCCGCGTGCCCGTCTTCCACCTCTGCGAGGTCGCGGAGATGCGTGACCCGTTCGACATCGTGTTGGTCGTCACCAAGGCGTATGACACTCGGTGGAGCGTGCAGCTTATCGAGCCGCTCTTGCATGAGCAGTCGGTCGTCGTTGGGGTGCAGAACGGAATGACTGCGGACGCGATCGCTGAGATCGTCGGCCCGGAGCGTACGTTGGGCGCCGTCATCGAGGTGACCTCGGCCATGTACGAGCCGGGGCTTGTCGAACGGCACTCGGCTCCGGAGCGTTGCTGGTTCGCCGTCGGCGCGCTCGATGCTGCGGCGCACCATCACGTGCCCGTGGTGGCAGAGTTGCTGCGTGCCGTCGGCATCGTCGAGGAGACGGATGACATCCGCTCGGCGAAATGGATGAAGCTTGTGCTCAACGTGGCCGAACTCGTCACGTCAGCCGTTCTGGACGTGTCGATTGCCGAATGCGCACGTCACCCGGGAATGCGCGAGGTGATGCTCGCTGCCGGCAACGAGGCAATCGCGGTGGCCCAGGCGCATGGATACGAAGTGCGTCCGATCTTCGGCATGGAGGGGAGTGCGGCGGCGGCGCCGGAAACCTACGTCGCTGAGGTGCTTGACACCTTGGTCGCCCACTACGTGCTTCCCGGCTCGCGCGCGACGGTGCTGCAGGACTGGATGAAAGGCCGGCGCAGCGAAGTGGCGGAGCTCCACGGCGAGGTGATGCGGTTGGCGGAGCGGCACGGCGTCCCCGTTCCCATGAACCGGGCAGTGCTCGAGCTCGGCGTGAGCATCGAGCGCGGCGAGCTCGTTCCGGGCATTGCGAACGTGGCGCTCATGCAGCGAGCCTTGCGCGAGCCGGTGCTCGTGCCGGCTTCGGCGGACCGGCCGGCGCGATCAATGCGTCACCACGGTGATCATTGACTGCGGTCGGATCGCCGGGGCGGGCCGAGCCTAACCGTCGAGGGGCGGTCGGCGGCGGATCACCTCGGCGATTGCCGACCAGTCGCTGGCAGCGAGCGCCTCATCGGCAAGGGTCTCGGTGAAGACGTCTCGCATGACCGGTGCGGTCGGCAGTGCGGCGCCGAGTTCAGTGGCGGCAGACTCGGCAAGGCCGAGATCCTTGAGCCCGAGTTCCACTGAGAACGCGGCTGGCGTGTACTGGCGGCGGGCGATCAGCCCGCCGTAGCCGACGTATGCCGAGCCGGTGAACGAGGTGTCGGTGAGGATGTCGACGAACGTCGAAGCATCCACGCCGCCGTGCTCGACGAGCGACAGCGATTCACCGAGGGCCTGGAGCGCATGAATGAGCGTGTAGTTGACGCCGATCTTGACGAGACTCGCGTGCGTAGGATCATCGCCGACCCGCCACACTCGTTTGCCGAGGTGACTGAGCAGCGGTTCCGCGCGATCGATCGAGGCCGCTGCGCCGCCCGCGATGATGTTGAGCGCACCCGCAGCCGCCACATCCGGTCGGCCGAGGACCGGGGCGGCGACATAGTCGAGACCGTGGTGGCGGTGCCGCGCCGCCAATTCTCGTGCCGCATCGAGGCTGACGGTGGCGAGATTGATATGCAGTTTCGCCGTGCTGCATGCGAGAGCGTCGTCGTCGAAGGTGTTCAGTACCGCGGTGTCGTTTGCGAGCATCGAGCACACGATGTCTGATTCGGCGAGCACCTGCGCTGCGGTAGTGGCACGGCGGCCGCCGGCGGCGATGATCGCCTCATCCCTGCCTGGGCTGCGGTTCCAGAGGACGGGCGCGTACCCGGCGCGGGCGAGTCGGAGCGCCAGTGCCGCACCCATCGTGCCGAGCCCGATAAATCCGATGCGATCAGTCATGAGGTTTCTCCCGCGCTTGCCAGATACTTCGGTACACGTTTAGTCTAGCTACACAAATCGTGCAGATAGGCACATTCAATCATCACACAGAGTGAACGACCTGGAAGGTGCAACGACGCATGGCTATTCCAACCTTTGGTATGAACGATGTGGATTGGGAGACGCGCATCGATCGTGATGCGCTGCGTGACGGGCGGGTCGCCCGATTGCGCGAAGAACTCGAGCGCTCGGATCTGGGGGCGCTGCTCGCGTTCGACTTTTCGAACATCCGCTACATGTCGGCGACGCACATCGGCACCTGGGCGATGGACAAAGCGATTCGCTTCTCGCTCATCACCCGTCACAGCGACCCGATCGTCTGGGATTTCGGCTCCGCCGCGAAGCACCACGACCTGTTCAACCCGTGGTTGCACACGACCACGACGGAGATGGACGCCGACCCGCACCAGCCCCACCACGGTGCGGTGAAGCCGCGTGCCGAATCCGGTGCACGCGCCGGTATCTCGACGCTGCGCGGCGCCTTCCACCCCGACGCGGGCATCGCCGAGGAGGTTGCGCGCAAGGTGCAGCGCGAGCTCGAGAAGTTCGGCCTGATGGGCGAACCACTCGGCGTCGACATCGTCGAGATGCCGATCTTGATCGCGCTGCAGCGTGCGGGCGTCTCGGTGGTCGACGGGCAGCAAGTGTTCCTCAATGCGCGCTCGGTGAAGATGAAAGAGGAGATCCAGCTCCTCACGCAGGCCGCCTCCATGGTCGACGCGGCGTACGACGAGCTCTACCGATTCTTGAAGCCGGGCGTGCGCGAGAACGAAACCGTCGGGCTGGTCTCGAAGGTGCTGTACGACCTCGGCTCCGAGTACGTCGAGGGCGTCAACGCGATCTCGGGCGAGCGCTGCTCACCGCACCCCCACGTCTTCTCCGATCGCTTGATCAGGCCGGGTGATCCGGCATTCTTCGACATCTTGCACAGTCATCAGGGCTATCGCACCTGTTACTACCGCACCTTCGCCGTCGGCTCCGCGAGCCGAGCGCAGGTCGACGCCTACAAGCGCGCGCGCGAGTACATGGACCGCGCGATCGCGCTCGTGCGCCCCGGAGCGACCACCGCCGACATCGTGGCCGTCTGGCCGAAGGCCGAAGAGTTCGGCTTTCCGAACGAGGAGGCCGCGTTCGCGCTGCAGTACGGGCACGGTGTCGGGCTCTCGATCTGGGAGAAGCCGATCTTCTCGCGCCTCGTCTCGTTCGACCACCCCGAGGAGCTCAAGGAAGGCATGGTGTTCGCGCTCGAGACCTACTGGCCGTCGGCCGACGGCATCGGCGCGGCGCGCATCGAGGAGGAGCTCGTCGTGACCGCCGACGGGTGCGAGGTCATCACGAAGTTCCCCGCCGAAGAGCTGCTGGTTGCCGGCCCGAAGTATCACGCGGTCGGCTTCGACCTGCCGACGATGCGTGCCTCGCAGTCGCATCTGAACACCGCATGGGGTCGTGGGGAGGCGTAGATCTCGAGCGTGGAGCATTGCCGCGCTCGTTTGCGGTTCGTTCGGGATCGGAGTCAGCGAGTTCGTCGTGATGGGCCTCCTGCCGCGCATCGCCGCTGACCTGATCCCGGAACGATTCGCCGCCGATCCGGATGGCGCGATTGCAGTGACGGGGGCCGTCGTATCGTTCTACGCCCTCGGCGTCGTAGCGGGAATGGTGGTGACGCCCCTACTCCTCCGGAGCCTTTCCCTGCCTACGACTGCGCTCATCTGCACGCTTGCGATGTCCATTTGGACGCTGGCGACGGCACTCGCCCCCACGCTCGAACTCGTCGTCGCGCTGAGATTCATGTCATCGCTGACGCACGCCTCCTACGTCGGCATCGCCGCGATTCTCGTCGGACGCATGCTCGGCCCCGCGTTCCCAGGTCGCGGGGCTGCTCTGGTCATGGGCGGATTCGCGATTGCGAATCTGCTCGGTGTGCCGCTCGGCACGCAACTCGGGGCGTTCGGAGGCTGGCGGCCCGTGCTGGCGTGCTGCGCGATCCTCTTCCTTGTCCCCGCCGTGGTGCTCGTGCGCCCACCGGGCGGCAGTATGGAGACACGCGCTCCGGCAGTGGCCGGAGCCGCATCGGGCGCAGCGATCGGACCGCTCGCCAGGCTTATCGCTACCGGTACCGTCATCGCGATCGGCGGGTTCACGCTCGTCACCTTCGTCGCGCCGCTTACCGCGGCGAGCAGCACGACCGATCGAGTGCCGGTGATCCCGGTCGCGCTCAGCATGCTCCTCTTCGGGATCGGCATGACCATCGGCAACTTCGGCGGAGGCTGGCTTGCCGACCGTTCCGCCGACCTCGGGCTGCTGGTGAGCGCCATCAGCGGTGCGCTGGGTGCTGCGCTCGTCAGCGCGGCCGCCGGCCCCTGGCTACACGGAGCGTCAGTGGGGGCGGGCGCGACCGCGATCGGCATGTTGCTCGTCGGTGTCGGCGTCGGCACCTACTCGCCGGCGGCGCAGTTGCTCTTCGTGCAGTCGGCGCGCGCCTGGCCGAAGTTTGCCGCATCGCTCGTCTCGGGAACCTCGAACCTGGGGAGCTTTCTCGGCGCGACAATCGGGGGGATCGTGCTCAGCTCTCGAGGGCCTCAGGGAGTCGCGGTGTTCGCCCTCGTGCTCCTCGGCTGCGGGGTGTGCGCTCAACTGCTGCGCATGCGACGAAATGTGCGCGAGGTCGCGGCCTGACGCCAGCGTTACTCGGGCCTACCCGGATTCCATTGGTTCTCGCGGATCGGTGCCCGCAAGCCGACCAATTCGCGCGCCAGGGCGGCGTCGATCGGTGTCTCGGCTGCCGCGACGGCCTCCTCGAGATGCGACAGCTTCGTGGTACCGATCAGTGTGGTGTCGCAATCGATCTGCTGCATCGCATACTGGTTTGCCAGCATGGAGATGCTGGCGCCCTGATCGCGGGCGCACGCGGCCATAGAGCGTGCTGCCGCACGAGATCCGGGCGTCGCCATGGGAACCAGGTCGGAGGACTCGAGCACGCGTGGAGTGAGGAGCCCCAGTGCCACGGCGGCGGCATTCATCACGCCGACCCCGCGATCGCGTGCAAGCGGTGCGAGAGCGGTGTCGAGCGAATCATCGAGCAGGGTGCCGTGCGCGAAGTTCAGCACGACATCGACGTCGGTCTCGAGCAGCACCCGACGTGTCGCCGCGACCGAGTAGCAGGTCATTCCGATCGCCCGGCACTTTCCGGCATCGCGCAAGCGCACCAGTTCATCGTAGGAGTCGGTGAGAATGCGGTCGAGGTCGCCGAAATCGATATCGTGCAACTGCAAGATGTCGACGTGATCGCGCCGAAGTCGGCGCAGACTCTCGTCAACGCTGCTCCGGATACGCTCGGGTGTGAAGTCGAACTCGTCGAAACCGTAGCGGCCGGCTTTGGTCCCGACAATTACATCGTCGGGAATGCTGTTCGAGAGTCGGCCGAGTCGCTCCTCTGCGTCGCCGTAGTAGGGCGACGTGTCGATGAAGGTCACCCCGAGCTCGAGCGCCCGCAGCAGGGCAGCGCGCGCCTGTTCGAATGGAACGGGGCCGAAGAGCTGGCCGAAGGGTGAGGTGCCGTAGGCGACCTGGGAGACAGTCATGCCGGTGCTGCCGAGCGCGCGATACTCCATGGTGCGCTATGCCCCGGCCGTCAGTCGTCGATCGGCCTCGGCGAAGCACTCGAGCGTCGCGGCGCGCGTGCGCGACAACGCGTCTTCGAGAGGAAGCGATCGATGCGTCCGAGAGATAATCTCGACGCCCCAGATGTCGTCGTAGCCAGTGGCGCGGATCGCATTGATGAACTCTGGCACGTCGAACGCTCCTGCGCCGGGAAGCAGACGTCGATGCACGGTGTCTTCCCAGAGCGTGCCTTCGGCCTCCGCCGCCGCATCATCGAGTTCGACGACGAAGAGATGTTCGACCGGCAGCCGATCGCGGATTACTGAGTAGTCCGTGTTTCCGCGATGCACGTGCCAGATATCGACGCACAGCCCGCCGGCTGGATTGCCGACTTCGGTGACCAGCTCAATGCCGTCCTCGAGCCGCGGAGTGCTGGTCGAGAATGGGAGTGTCTCGAGCGCGACCCGGGTGCCATGGGCGGCGGCCTCCGTAGCCAGGCGATTGAACTCCTCGAAGAATCGATCGCGGTCGATCGGCTCCTCGAGCGTCGCCGGCGCGACTTTTACCGTGCGAGCACCGAGGCGCTCAGCAGCGGCGAACAGTTCCCGCCGCATGCGGTCGGAAGCGTCGCGTCGATCACCTGTGGTCCACCAGTCTCCGAGGAACTCGAGTTCGAGGTGGGTGATTCCGTGGTCGCCCAGCAGTGCTGAGAGGTCATCAAGGCTGCCCGTTCGCAGAAACTCGACCAAGTCATCATGCACGAGGCCGAATCCCTGCCAACCGCCAGCGGCAACCGCCGCGATTCGATCAGGGAGCGTGAGTGGGCTGCGTTCATCGGCGCTCTGCGGAGTCGCGTTGCCGGCTGTGGTCCAACTCGTCGGGAGCAAGCGGGGGATGCGCTGCGTCATTGGGGTCGCCTTCCTCGGGGTCGCGGGTGCTGTGCAGATCAGAGAACGGAGTGTTTCTGAGCAACATTCAGCGTGACAAAATGTTAACCCAAAGCAAACATATGCGAAGGTGCAATCGTTAGCAACTGGGGAATACCGGTTATGCAAACGTTAGCATTACCAGTTGTGTTCAGTCACGATCTATGGAAGAGTACTTTTCGCCGGGCTCGTCTGCCATCTGCATCGTAGACATTTCCGGCCAGTTTCACGTTGGTACATCAAGCGGATCAGGGAGAGCACCGGAGCTGGTGCGGTACTCGGGCCTCGCGAAAACCGTGTTGCAAAGGAGCATCGAGATGAAATCAATCGGTTCACGATTCACCACCTGGCGAAAGGTGGGAATCGCCATCGCCTCCCTGGGCCTCGCCGCCAGCCTGGCTGCGTGCGGAAGCGGCGGCGGATCAGCTGCCGGCGGCGCCGAAGGCGGGACGACGACCGAGGGCAGCGGCACTCTCGACGGGGACGGCCAGAACCTCATCGTGTTCATGCCCACCACGTCGAATGTCTACATGGCCGCCGACCTCGCCGCGATCAAGAGCGAGGCCAAAGAACTGAACTTCACGGTCAAGGCATTCGAGAACAATTTCGATCAGACCGAGCAGGACCAGCAGGTGCAGGAATGGATCGCCACTGGCGAGGATGCCGCTGCGATTCTGTTCTGGCCCAGCGCGGGAGAGGCCGCGACGAACTCGATCCGACTGCTGTCGCAGAAGGCTCCGGTGTTCCAGTTCAATCAGGGTGTGCAGCCCGACGCAGAAGAGTTCGTGACCGCCTACGCCGGTGTGAGCGACCTCGGCATCGGTGAGCAGGCAGGCAAGAGCGCGCTCGAGTCACTGGAAGCGCGCAAGGCCGAAGGCGTCAAGTTCAGCGGCCCAGACGGGAAGCCGAACATCATCGAGTTCCGCTTCCCCACCGGCTACGTTGCCGGCGACGACCGCCACGAGGCGTTTGTCAAGGCAACCGACGGGGCGTTCAACGAGCTCGTCGTGGAGCCGCTGAAGGCGACCGACGCGCAGTCCGGTTACGAGGCTGCCAGCCAGATCATTCCGAAGTTCAAGAGCGATGGCATCGACTACATCTACGCGCAGAACAACAACTCTGCCGCGGGCGTGGTGCAAGCGCTCGAGCAGAACGGCCTGACCCCGGGCGAGGACGTCATCGTTGTGGCGGGCGACTACTCGGGCGACAAGGCTCCGCTGCGCGAGGGCAAGATTGCCTCCGCCGTGATTCAGTCTCCGGTGCTCGAGGGCATGCTCGTCGTGCGCACCGCAGCGCAGTACCTCGCTACCGGCGAGGTCGTCGATGGCACGGCAACGCTGCCCTCCGATGAGGAGAAGCCGGAACTCGAGATGACGCCGCCGAACAAGACGACATTCATGATGAATCCGCCGATCACGGCCGACACCTACGATTCGTTCAAGATCTGGGGCATGACGGTCGACGATCTGGTCAAGTAGTACGAGGTATACGCCTCGGGCCGGCGCTGCACGATTTCGTCAGCGCCGGCCCTTCCAGACCACCACCACGAAGGAGTGAGTGTGATGCAGGATCCACAGCCGTTCCGGCTGCTGGCCGAGAACGTCTCCAAGACGTACGGAGCCGTGCGGGCACTGAGCGACGTGCGTTTCGAGCTCAAACCCGGCGAGGTAATGGCGCTGCTCGGAGAGAACGGCGCCGGGAAGAGCACGATCGTCAAAGTCATCTCCGGGCTGGTGAAACCCGATGCCGGAGCCGACATCACGATCGACGGATCGCCGGCAGACATCTCGACGAGCGCGCTCTCGCAGTCCGCAGGCATCGCTGTCGTGCAACAGGAATACAGCACGGTTGGAACGATGTCGATCGCCGAGAACCTCGTGCTCGGGCAGATGAACGCTCCACTGTGGTGGGGCCGCGCCAAATTGCGGGCGCACGCGACGTCGCTGCTGCAGCGCGTCGGTCTCGAAACTCTCGATCCCGATACGCTCATCGAGGAGCTCTCGGTTGCGGAGATGCAGCTCATCGAGATTGCGCGCGTGTTGGCGCGTGACGCGAAGATCGTCATCTTCGACGAACCGACAGCAGCACTTTCCGATGCCGAGATCGTGCGCGTGCTCGATGTGGTCAAGGCGCTCGCCGCAGAGGGCCGCAGCATCATCTATGTGACGCACCGCCTCGGCGAGGTCTTCCAGATCGCCGATCGAGTGACGGTGTTCCGTAATGGCCGCAGCGAAGCACCGTGCGAGATCGCCGGTCTCGACGTCGACCAGGTGATCGCCATGATGATCGGTCGCCAACTCGGTCATATGTACCCGCCGCGTTCGGCAGGTATCGGCGAACCGGTGCTGCAGGTCACCGGCCTCCAGGCCCCAGGCCTGAAGAGTGCGATCGACCTTCAGGTGCGCCGCGGCGAGATCGTCGGGCTCACCGGTCAGCTCGGCTCGGGCACGCAGTCGTTCATGCAGAGCCTCGCCGGTGTCGAGAGCGTGCTCGGCGGCAGCGCGACACTGCACGGTCGACGTGTCGATCTGCGCAGCCGCAAACGAGGCATCGCCTCGGGCATCGCTTACTGCTCCGCCGACCGCAAACGAAACGGCATATTCGGCGGAATCTCCATTCTTCGCAATCTGTCGTCACCCTGGCTGAGCCGGGTATCGCGATTCGGCTTCGTGAATCCGCGTATCGAAGCGCAGCAGGCGCGGTCGAATGCCGAGCAGTTCGCCATCGACGTGAAGCGCATGCAATCCTCCGTCGGGACGCTGTCGGGTGGTAACCAGCAGAAGGTCGCGGTCGGTAAATGGTTGGGCATCGCGCCGGAGCTGCTGCTCGTCGAGGAGCCGACCCGCGGCGTCGATGTCGGTGCGCGCGCCGAGATCTATCGGCAGCTGCGCGAACTCAGCGATGCGGGTGTCGCCATCATCGTGAGCTCCTCCGACACGAACGAGGTCTTCGGGCTGTGCGACACCATTGCCACCTTCTTCAAGGGTGAGCAGACGAACATTCGGCCGTGGAGCGAATGGACCGAACCCGATCTCGTGCGCGAGGTCATGCAGCGGAAGGAGAGCGTCGCATGACGACCACCGCCCCCGAAGCCCGCACCACCGCGGTGCAGGTGATTCCGCGCCGGTCGACACTGCATTTCGTGTCGACCTGGGCGTTGCCGATTCTGCTTCTCGTGATTGTCGTGATCGCGGCGCTGACCACGCCCCGCTTCCTCAGCTTCGACAACATCCGTGCGATCCTCATCAACACGTCGATCGTCGGTATCGTCGCCGTGGGCATGACGCCCGTGACGCTCTCCGGCAACTTCTTCTCGCTGGGCGCGACCCAATCGACGGTGCTCGCCGCCGTGCTCTTCCTGAGCGTCGGCAACGTGACCGGATCAGTGCTGCTCGGCATGCTCGCGGCCGTCGCCGTGCTCTGCGTCGTCGGGGTTGCTCAGGGCATGGTCGTCGCTGCGGGTCTGAACCCCATCATCACCACGTTGGCGGTGGGGACTGTGATCTTCGGCCTGGTGACGCTCTTTACCGGCGGTCAGGTCATCGTTCCCGAGGGGATCAGCATCAGCTGGCTCGCGCTCACGAACTTCTTGGGGCTCCCGTTGCCCGTCTACATCTTCGTGGCCTACCTCATCATCAACTGGCTGGTCATCGAGTACACCGTCGTCGGCAGGCGCATCCTGCTGATGGGATCGAATCGCCAGACGGCGCTCAACAGCGGAATCTCGGTGCGACGCACCACCACGTGGGCGTATCTGTTCATGTCGGTGGGGATCGCGATCGCCGGCATTCTCTCCGCAGCGCAGCTGCGCCAGATCCAGTCGAACGACCTCTCCACACTCACGATGGACGTGATCGCGGCGGTGCTCGTCGGTGGCTCGGCGATCGCCGGCGGTGAGGGCTCGCCCCTCCGCTCGGCGCTCGGCGCGCTGCTGATCGTCGTGCTGTCGAACATCATGCTGCTGCTCGGGCTGCCCACCGGTGTGCGCCTGCTCGGTGTCGGCCTGCTCGTCGTCATCGTCGTGTCCGTGCTCCACGTACTTCGAAAGGCGACCGCACGATGAACGACAAGCTTCGACTCATCGCACGCCGCTACGGCCTGCAACTCGGCATCTTCGCGCTGCTGATCGTCGCGCTCTCATTCCTCGCACCCGACTTCGGCGGAGAATCGGCGGTGTACGCGATTCTCGAGCGACTCGTACTGCTCGGCATCATCACGGCCGGTCTCGCCGTGACGATGATCGCCGCAGAACTCGACTTGTCGGTTGCCGGCATGGCGGTGTTCGCCGGCGTCATCGCCGTGCAGCTCGGCGACCTCGGCCTGTTCCCGAGCATCGCGATTGCGAGCATCGCCGGTGCCGCAGTCGGCGCCCTGCAGGGCTGGCTCATCGCGAAGCTCGGCATCAACTCACTGGTGTTCACCGTCGGCATGCTCACGGTGCTCCAGGGTGCCGCATGGATTCTCGCCGGTGGAGGCCCCGTGATGCTCAAGAACTACCTGGCCACCGACCCGCTTCTGGTGAAGTACTGGGTCTTCTCGCCGATCTCAATCACCGCGATCATCGTGATGGTACTCATCGGCGTCTTCCTGACCTGGACGCGTTGGGGTCGCGAGATCTATGCGATCGGCGGTGCGCGGCACGAGGCGACGGCCGCCGGGGTGTCGACCAAGCGATCGATGGTGCTGGCCTTCGGTATCTCTGGCTTCGCGAGCGCTCTCGCGGGCTCGTTGTCGGCGATGAAGGGCGGCTCGGTCACCCCCGATAGCTTCGGATCCGTGATGCTGACCTGTGTCGCCGCGGCGCTGATCGGTGGTGTCAGCCTCTACGGCGGCCGGGGCAACGTGCTCAACATCGTGCTCGGTGTGCTCATCATCGCGGTACTCGCCGCGGGATTGTCGTCCATGGGGGTGCAATCGTTCATCACGGAGCTGTTGACCGGAGCGCTGCTGCTCATCGTGATCGTCGTGGAGTTCATCATCCTGCGGATCTCTGCCCGCAACCGCATTGCACGACTGCGCGCCGAACGCGCGTAGAGAAGGAGACGACATGACTACCGAGTTCACGCGCCGACCGGGCCAGCAGTTCGCTGGAAAGGTCGCCTTCATCACCGGAGCCGCATCAGGCAACGGTCGAGCGATCGCGAAGCGGCTCGCAGAAGACGGGGCGGCGATTGTCTGCGCGGACCTGCGACGAGATACGCAGTCCCCGGCATTCGATGGCGCCGATCCGACCGACGCGCTCATCACGGCGGCCGGCGGTCAAGCGATGTTCGTCGAATGCGATGTGACTGATGGCGCCCCGGTCACCGCGGCCTACGCGGCGACGCTCGAACGCTTCGGCCGCCTCGACATCGTGATCGCGAATGCGGGTATCTCGCCGCAGCCGCCCGAGCACCTGCCTGAGGAACAGTTCGAGATCTTCCAGCGGGTGACCCGGGTCAATCAAGAGGGCGCCTGGTGGACGGCTCGTGAAGGTTCCCGGATTCTCCGTGAGCAGGGAGAAGGCGGCAAGATCGTCTTCACCTCGTCGATCGCCGGGCTCGTCGGCTCAGACTCCGGTGCGCATTACTGCATGAGCAAGGGTGCGGTGAATCAACTCACCCGTGCACTTGCATTTCAAATGGCAGGCCATGGCATTTGCGTGAACGCCGTCTGCCCGGGCTTCGTGCGCACGGCGATGACGGAGCATTACCTCTCCGATCCTGAACGGGCGGAGCTGGTGAATCGTCAGCATCCGCTGGGTCGAGTGGGAGAGGCAAGCGACGTGGCGAACGCGGTCGCGTTCCTCGCCGGCCCTGAGGCGGACTGGATCACCGGTGTGCTGCTGCCGGTCGATGGCGGGTACACCGCAATATGACGTGGGCGCCTTCGGGCGTCCGATTTCAACTCCGCGACGGCACTGCCGCGGACACATTGATAGAGGAGATACATCATGGCGGGACGGCTCGCAGGGAAGACGGTCGGCATCACGGGTGCCGCAAGCGGAATGGGGCTCGCGTTCGCCCATCGCTTCGCAGCCGAGGGCGCGAACGTGCTCATCGTCGATCTTGATCCGGCAGCGGCCGAGAAGGCGGCGAAGAGTATCGTCGCGGCCGGGGGCGCCGCGGAGTTCGCGCAAGCGAACGTGACGGATCGCGCGCAGATCGCAGCGGCGATTCAGGTTGCGGTGAGCGCATTCGGCGGAATCGATATCTGGTTCAACAACGCTGGGTTCAACAAGCCGCTGCACTTCCTCGACGTCACCGAGGAGAACTGGGCGGCAATCATGGATGTCAATGCCAAGGGTGTGCTCATCGGTACGCAAGAAGCGGCGAAGCAGTTCATCGCGCAAGGCACGCCGGGCAAGGTCATCAACACGGCGTCGATCTCGGGACGTAAGGGCGACGCCAACACGGCGCCCTACTGCGCGTCGAAGTCGGCAGTGATTTCACTCACGCAGTCGGCTGCCATCGCTCTGGCCGATCAGGACATCACGGTCAACGCCTTCGCGCCCGGCGTCGTTGCAACCCCGCTGTGGGTGCAGCTGGACGAAGACCTGATGGAGATCGGCGAGGCTTCCGCACCGGGTGAGGCCATGGAGAACTTCGCGAGCAACATCCTGCGCGGTCGCGTGGCTCAGGCGGACGACATCACCGGAACGGCGATGTACCTCGCGTCGGCGGACTCCGACTACATGACCGGTCAGGTCATCATGATCGACGGCGGAATGATCCTCGTCTAATCGGCGAAGATTCGGAAAAGGACAGCACCATGACAGCTACTGCAGAGCGCAAGGTCGCGTTCATCACCGGCGCGAGCGGGGGCCAGGGAAAGGTCGCCGTGGAGAAGTTCGTCAGCGAGGGGTATCGTGTCGTCGCGGCCGACCTGTCGATCGATGCCGTCGCCGGTGTGCGCGACGAAGTGGTATCACGGTACGAGGGAGCTGACGTGCTCGCGTTGGCCGTCGACCAGGGGTCGGAGGAATCGCTCGTCGCGGCCGCTGCCGCCGTGCGCGAGTGGTCGGGCAAAATCGACGCGCTGCTGCTCTTCGCCGGCGTCGTGCAGCGTGACGGCATTCCGCTGCTCTCCATGAGTACCGCGGAGTGGGACCGGGTGCACGGGGTGAACCTGCGGGGCGTATTCTTCGCGTGCCGCGAGCTCGCTCCGCTCATTCCCACGCAAGCCGGCGGCTCGATCGTGACCATCTCGTCGTGGTGGGGTCAGTCTGCGCACCCGTTCTACTCGGCCTACTGCACGTCGAAGGCCGGCGTGATCAGTCTGACGCAGAGCCTTGCGGCGGAGCTCGCCGACAGCGGTATTCGCGTCAATTCGGTGGCGCCGGGCAACATCGATACGCCGATGCACCGCGAGGCGCTCCGGGGCGAGGCAGAAGAACGCGGTGTGAGCTTCGACGAAATGAAGGCGATCGAGTGGGCGAAGATCCCGCTGAAGGTCGCCGGCCCACCGAGCGCCATCGTCGATGCGGCATTCTGGCTCGCATCCGACCAGTCTTCGTACGTCACGGGGGCGACGATCGACGTCAACGGGGGCGTGCAGATGCGCTGATACCGCGTCGAGGGAAAGACGAACGGGCCGTGGGAGGTGCCTCCCGCGGCCCGTTGCTGTGCGCGATGATCGCTGCAGCGACGGTGTCGCCCCGCCGCGGAATCGCGCGAACGGGACGATACCGGTGATCAGAACACTTCGCGTGCCGGGCCGGTCGAGTTGCGCTCGATGTACTCGGGGGCGAGCATGCGAAGCTCGGGCAACACTGCGGTGCCTGCGATGGCGCCGAGCACGAGGTGCGCGCTCTGGCGGCCGATCTCGTGGGCGGGAAGTCGCACGGTGGAGAGCGCCGGATCGAGATGGTCGACGAGCGGTGCGTCGTTGTACCCCACGATCGAGACATCTCGCGGGCACTCGAGACCGGCCTCGCGCGCTGCGTCGAGGGCGCCGACAGCCATCAAATCGTTGTGCGCGAAGACCGCAGTGGGACGATCCGCTGGTGGGGCGGCGAAGAGCAACCGAGCCAGACGACGACCCTCCTCGACCGTGCTGGCAGCGGCTCGGGCTCCCGATGAGACATCACGCGCCAGTGGTTCGGAGTCGATCGCGTCGGTGAACCCCCGACCGCGATTGACGAACGAGGAGATGTTTTCGGCCCCGGGCAGTTGCGCGATTCGGCGGTGCCCGAGATCGATCAGCGTGCGCACCGCCGCGCGGGCCCCGAGAAAGTCGTTCTGCATCACCTGCAGCGGCACCGACGCCAGCGCATCGCCGGCACCGATGTCGAATCCGCGCACCGCCAAGACGACGGGCACCTGCTGCGAGATCTCTGCCACATACGCCTCGTCCGAAAGATGTGCAGCGGTGAGAATGATGGCGTCGACGCGATTGTCGAGGAGTCGTTTCACGGTGTTGCGCAGTGCACGAGGATCATCGCGGGTTTCCGTGACGAGCGGCAGCAGATCGTGCGCGCGCACCTCTTCTTCGATGCCGCGCAGGAGCGTGACGATGAACGGATTCGCGAAGTCTGCGACGACGATTCCCAGAGTGCCGGTACTGCCGCGGCGCAGCGATCGCGCCAGTGCATTCGCGCGATACCCGAGCAATGCGGCGGCCTCGAGCACCCGCGTGCGAGTCGACTCGTTGACCAAGTGGGATTGACGCTCGTTCAGCGCCCGCGAAGCAGTGGCCACATGCACGCCTGCGTGCTCCGCCACATCGCGCAAAGTCGCTACTCGTTCAGCGGGCGCCATCACTGCTCCTCGGGTCTTTCGTCAGTCGCGCCGGGAACGCGCTGCGCGGCATTGCGCGACCCGGGAGTCTCGGTACTCAGGCCTCTACTATGGCATCTTCCCAGCCTGCCGTGCGCGTGCACGGATCAGAACGCGTTCGCGACGATGAGGTCGGTCGCCGGATACTTGGTGATCACGACGGGGCCGTCGTCCGTGATGACGAGCTCTTCCTCGATGCGCGCCGCAGAGAATCCATCTGTGGCGGGGCAGTAGGTCTCGACGGCGAACACCATGCCGGCTTTGATTTCGACCGGCTCGCGGTAGCTGTTCAAGCGCGAGATGATCGGTCGCTCATGGAGGCCGAGGCCGAGGCCGTGGCAGAACTGGAGGCCGAATGCCGAGAGCTCATCGTCGAATCCGAGTGACTCGGCGGTCGGGAAGAGCGAAGCGATCTCGTCGGAGCCGACGCCTGGTTTGATCGCGGAGATGGCATTGTCCATCCACTCGCGAGCCTGACTGTATGCGGAGCGTTGCGCGCCGGTCGCGCTGCCCACGTTGAACGTGCGGTAATAGCACGTGCGGTAGCCGTTGAACGAGTGGATGA
Source organism: Leucobacter japonicus (assembly GCF_001273855.1). NCBI lineage: Bacteria > Bacillati > Actinomycetota > Actinomycetes > Micrococcales > Microbacteriaceae > Leucobacter > Leucobacter japonicus. Next base: position 173,226 of record NZ_JHBX01000079.1, read on the forward strand.
TGTCGAAGAACGCCTGGTCGCCTGGCCGGATGATGCGGTCGGTGAAGTTGTGCGGGTGCGGGTTGCACCGCTCGCCCGAGATCGCATTGATGGCCTCGACCTGGTCGGAGCCGTACTCGTAGAGCTTCTTGGCTGCGAGGGCGACGATATCGCTCTCGCGCACGCCAGGCTTCAACGCTTCGACAATGTCGGTGTACACGCCGTCGACCATGGCAGCGGCCTGGTTCATGAGCATGATCTCGTCCGTGCTCTTGATCTCGCGGGCGTCAAGCATGTGCTGCTGGGCATCGACGACGGTGAACCCCTGCCGCTGCATCTCGAAGAGGAACGGGGGCTCGACGATGTCGATGCCGACCGGTGAGTTTTGCAGGCCGAGGTCGGTGAGAATGCCCTTGATCTGCGTGACGGCGTCGACCATGAGACCGGCGGTGGGTGCAACGGCGCCGCGGAAGCCGAGGAACCCGGGGTGATTGTGGTCGTGCTGCAGCCAGGGTGAGTAGAGCTGATGGTGCTTCACCGCCGAGCCGAAATCCCAGAGATGCGGTTCGCCGCCGCGAGTGAGCAAGGCGTAACGGATCATCTTGTCGCCGAGCGCACCGCCGACCCAAGATTGCGTGGTGTAGCGGATGTTATAGAAATCGAAGAGGAGAAAGGCGCCGCACTCGCTCGCCTCGAGGGCGGCCTGGGCGCGCGTGAGCCGGTAGTCGCGCAGACGGTCGAAGTCGACGCGAGTCTCGTAGTCGACGCCCATGATTCCGGGGGTCAGGAGGCGACTGGGTGCCCGGTTCGTATCCGCCATGATTCTGACCTCGCTTCGTCGAGAGTTCAGCTGGGCTGCATGAGCCGCGCTGTTGAGTGCTAAGAGTGAACACTAACAGGCAATGCGAACGTTTGCAAACATCGTGCAATGATCGTGAAACTCTCCCTTATCACAGTCATGCAAACGATTGAATAACGATCCTTGTTGGAGAGTCGTGTTTTGCCAGCCTGACTGAACATGGAGGTAGCGAAAACAACACCTGCCCCGGACCCGACGAGCGGGGCCGGGGCAGGCAATGTGGCGCGAGACGCCGTGCCGCAGGCGCTGCGACTAGCCGCGCCACACCGACTTCAGGTTGCAGAACTCACGAATGCCCTCGGCCGAGAGCTCGCGACCGATGCCCGAATCCTTGACCCCGCCTAATGGCAGTTCGGGGTATGAAATTGACATGCCGTTGACGAACACTGCGCCGGCGTCGAGCCCGTTCACGAAGTACTCCTCTTCCTCGGCGTCGCGCGTCCACACCGCGGAGCTCAGTCCGAATGTCGTGTCGTTGGCGAGGCTCAGCGCCTCCTCGCGATCGGCGACGCGGAAAACGCTCGCCGCCGGCCCGAAAGCCTCTTCGGCGTAGAGGCGCATGTCGCGGGTCACGCCGGTGATCACGGTCGCTGGGTAGAACCAGCCCGGTCGATCGAGGCGCTCTCCCCCCGTCGTGATGAGGGCTCCGTGTTCACGCGCGTCGACGACGAGTTCATCGAGGTCGTGCAGGCCGGCCTCCGTGGCGAGCGGCCCGAGCTCGGTTGCCTCGTCCATCGGGTCGCCGATCACGAGCGCGTCCATAGCCGCGGTGAATCGCTCGAGGAACGCTTCGTAGATGTCGGCGTGAACGATCACGCGCTTCGCGTTGATGCACGCTTGACCATTGTTCGTCGTGCGCGAGGCTACGGCTGTCTGCACTGCGGCGTCGAGATCGGCAGAGGGCATTACGATGAATGGATCGGACCCGCCAAGTTCGAGCACCGCATGTTTGACCTCGGAGCCGGCGATGCTCGCGACCGAGCGCCCCGCGGGTTCCGAGCCGGTAAGCGTTGCGGCGACGACTCGTCGGTCGCGAAGCACCCCCTCGACGCGCGATGCCGGAATCAGCAGCGAGCGGAAACTGCCGCTCGGAAATCCGGCCCGATCGAACAGTGTGTCGAGGTAGATGGCGGCCTGCGGCACGTTCGAGGCGTGCTTCAGCACCCCGGCATTGCCCGCCATCAGCGCGGGTGCGGCGAAGCGGATCACCTGCCACAGCGGGTAGTTCCAGGGCATCACGGCGAGCACGACGCCGAGTGGCTGGTATCGCGATTCGGCCGAGCTGGCGCCGATGGTGTCGGGGTCGTCGACGGCGCGGGGGCTGAGGAACTCTTCAGCCCGGTCCGCGTAGAAGCGCATCCCCTTCGCGCACTTGAGCACCTCGCCGCGGGCCTGTGTGATGGTCTTGCCCATTTCGAGCACGAGCATCTTGGCGGCAGCGTCGAGGTCGGCCTCGAGCAGGTCGGCAGCCCGGTGCATCCATGCCGAACGAGTGGCGAAGTCGGTGGTGCGCATCGCGAGGTAGGCGGCGTGTGCTTCTGCGATGCGTGCATCGACTTCGGCGTCGGTGTGCGCAGTGAACTCGGCGACGAGTTCGCCGGTAGCGGGATTGATGGTGGCGATGGCCATGGATGGTGCTCCTTTGCGTTCAGCGGGTCATGCGGAAGCGGCGGGATCGCCCGGCGCTGCGAAGATCTCGGGGTGCTGGGCGAGCTGTCGGCGCGTGCGCCGAATGTGTCCGGCGAGCACGCGTTCGGCCTCGTCGAGGTCGCCGTCGCGCAGCATCTCGATGAGCAGGCGGTGTTCGTCGTCCGCGAGCCGGCGCAGGCGCGGGGTCCACGTCGCCACGTATGCGCGCCGGTAGGGGGCGGTCGTGTTCCAGAGCTTGGTGATGAGTTCGCCGAGCTGCTGCGTGTCGGCGTGCGCGTAACTGGCGAGGTGGAACGCGCGGTCGGCGCGCAAGAATCCGTCGACGTCGCCGTCGGCCGATGCGTCGGCGACCTCGGCAGCCAGGCGCTCGAGCTCGGTGAGATCGTCGGGAGTGAGGTGGGGGGCGCTGAAGCGCAGCAGCAGTGGCTCGAGTCGTTCGCGCATGAGGTACACCTCTTCGCACTCGGCCGGGGTGAGGCGAGACACCCACGAGCCTGCATTGGGTCGCGTCGTCACCAGGCCCTCGTGCACGAGAATGCGGATCGCCTCGCGCACCGGCACTCGGCTCGCGCCGAAGCGCTCGGCGAGTTCCTCTTGGCGAATGCGTGCGCCGGGTTGCAGGTCGCCGCCGAGGATGTCGTCGCGGATGCGCCGGGCGATCCGCTCACCCGCGTCGCCGCCGCGCGCTGGTCCCTGTTCGGTGGCCAGGTGCTCGTGAGTGCTGCTCATTCGTTCACCGTAGTTCACGGTTCCGGGTGCCGGGTTCAGCGTTCGGGGTGTGCGGGATGCCAGAGCACGGCATCGGCGTCACGCTCGTACGCCTTGCCCTGCGGAAAGCTCACCAGTTCGAACTGCATGCCCCATGGCGAGCGGAAGTAGATCCAGTGCTGCCCCTCGGCGGACTGCTTGCTCGCCGTCGGCGATCCCATCACCTCGACGCCCTCGGCGCGCAGGTACGCCACCGCCGTCTCAAGGTCGTCGACGTAGAACGCCAGGTGATGCCCCCCGATATCGCTGTTGCGCGGCTCGGGGAGCTGGCCATCGGCGGATTCGTAGAGGAAGACCTCGAAATTCGTGCCGTGGCCGAGCCGGTAGAACCTGATCTCGGAGATCACGGTGCGCGGGTGCACGCCGATGTGCGAGTGCATCCAATCGTCATCCGCCTGTTTCGCGCCGAGCGTGTAGATCTGCTCGCAGCCGAGGATGTCGACCAAGAATCGGTGCGCCTCTGAGAGGTCGGGCACGGTGAAGCCGATGTGATCGGTGCCGCGCAGGCCGGGAATCGGCATGAGTCCTCCTTGAATCGTTCGTCCAATTGTATCCAAACATGCGCCAAATGTGCCAGTAGGTGAGAAAAATGCGCCGCAATGGATTGCATTTGTATCCAATTCAGCATATGTTCGTCACGACGATCGACGAACGAATCAACGGAGATGCACATGCCGCGACGCCGCCAACTCGAGACCGGGGTTCCCTGGATCGAGCTTTCTACGACCGCTGCCGACTGGAAGCGGGCCGATCCGCAGCTGCTCGCGACGATGCTCGGCGAGATGCAGCTCATCCGCACGTTCGAGGAGACCGTGCTCGACCTGGCCGGCGCCGGGCTCGTGCACGGCCCGGCGCACTCGAGTATCGGGCAGGAAGGCGGCGCGGTCGGCTCGATCGTCACCCTGCGGTCATCGGACGGGGTCAACGGTTCGCACCGCGGGCATCATCAGTTCCTCGCAAAGGCCATCACCCATCTCTCGGGCGGTCGGCTCGATCTCGGCGCGCTCGTCGACGGCGACATGCAGGCGATGCTGCAACGCACGCTCGCAGAGATCCTCGGTCTCGCGCAGGGGTTCTCGGGCGGTCGTGGCGGCTCCATGCATCTGCAGTGGCTGGAGGCCGGTGCGCTCGGCACCAATGCGATCGTCGGCGGCGGGGCGCCGCTCGCCGCGGGCAACGCCTGGGCGCAGCACTACGCCGGTACCGATGACGTCAGCATCAACTACTTCGGCGACGGGTCGAGCCAGATCGGCTCGGTGCTCGAATCGATGAACCTCGCCGCGACGTGGAAGACGCCGGTGATGTTCTTCATCGAGAACAACCTCTACGCGGTGTCGACCCACGCCAGTGAAGCCACCGCCGACCCCCGGTTCTCGGTGCGCGGCCAGGGATTCGCGGTTCCGTCGTGGCGCGTCGACGGAATGGATCCACTCGCCGTGCACCTTGCCACGCAGGAGGCGCTCGAGCGCATGCGCGGCGGAGACGGGCCTGCGATCATCGAGGCCGAGGTCTACCGCTTCTTCCACCAGAACGGGCCGTTTCCGGGCAGCGCCTTCGGGTACCGCAGCAAGGATGAGGAGCGCTCGTGGAAAGATCGTGACCCCATCGCGCTCGTCGCCGCACAGCTGCAACAGCTCGGGCACGCGAGCGAGGCCGAGGTCGCTGCGGTGCGCGAGCAGGCGAAGCAGGCGATGGCCGACATCGTGCGCGCTCTGATCGAAGACGACCCGGAGCGCGAGGGCAAGCGTCGCATCGTGCCCGCCCTCTGGCCGGACCCGGCTGTCGTGGACACGGGGATCCGGAGCGATGCCGACGAACTCGCCGAACTCACCGCGAGCGAGCCGACCGACATCGGTGGCGAATGGCGCGACGTGAAACTGGTCGATGCGATCGCGCAGACCATTGACCGACGCATGGAACTCGACGACCGCATCGTGGTACTCGGCGAAGACGTGCACAAGCTCGGCGGCGGCACCAACGGGGCGACGAAGGGCCTGGCCCAGAAGTACGGTCCGCAGCGCGTCGTCGGCACCCCGATCAGCGAGAACGCGTTCTTCGGGTTCGCGACGGGCGCGGCGCTCGACGGGCGCATTCGGCCCATCGTCGAATTCATGTACCCCGACTTCATGTGGGTGGCCGCCGATCAGGTGTTCAATCAGGCGGGCAAGGCGCGTCACATGTTCGGGGACAACGACGACGTGCCGCTGGTGCTGCGCACGAAGGTGGCGATGGGGGTCGGCTACGGATCGCAGCACCTCATGGACCCCGCGGGCATCTTCGCGACGCAGGCCGGGTGGCGCATCGTCGCGGCGTCGAACGCCGCCGACTACGTCGGACTCATGAACGCGGCGCTCGCCCTCGAGGATCCGGTGCTCGTGATCGAGCACGTCGATCTCTACGGCAAGTCCGATCGGGTGCCCGCGGGCGACCTCGACTACGTTATTCCGCCGGGCAACGCGGCGGTACGTCGCGCAGGATCGGACGTCACCGTGCTCACCTATCTGTCGATGGTCGATCACGCGCTCGAAGCCGTCGAGCAGACCGGCATCGACGCGGAAGTCGTCGATCTGCGCTGGCTCGATCGCGCGTCGATCGACTGGGACACGATCGGCGAGAGCGTGCGCAAGACCAACGCCGTGCTGATCGTCGAGCAGGGGGCGCGCGGTTCGTCGTACGGAGCGTGGCTCGCCGACGAGATTCAGCGCCGCTTCTTCGACTGGCTCGACCAGCCCATCGAGCGCGTCACCGGCGGCGAGGCCAGCCCGAGCATCTCGAAAGTGTTGGAGCGGGCGGCGATCGCCGGCACCGAGGAAGTGGTCGCGGGCCTGGAGCACATGCGCGCCGCCTGGGGAGGAAAGTAATGGCCATCATCGTGCGCATGCCCGAGATCGCGACCGGCTCCGCCGAGGCCGCGATTGCCGGATGGCTTGTCGCCCCCGGCGATGAGATTCAGGCGGGTCAGGCGATCGTCGAGATCGAGACCGAGAAGGCGACCGTCGAGTACGAGGTCGAAGACGGCGGCGTTTTCGCCGGCACGCTGCTCGACGCCGGCGCCGCGGCGAACGTCGGCGCACCTATCGCGGTGCTCGCTACCGGCGGGCAGTCGATCGAGAGCGCGCTCGCGGAGGCCGGTGGCCCCGCCTCGGCGAGTGCGGGATCGGCGCCGGCTGATCCGGCACCCGAGCCCACCGCAGCGGGTGAGCCCCGGCCCGCCACGGCACCTGAACCCGCGGGCGGTGCGATCGACGTGATCGAAGCGGATGCAGCGCTCGAGGTGCAGGCGGGTGAGCGTCGGTTCGCGAGCCCGCTCGTGCGCAAGCTGGCGCGGGAGCGCGGCCTCGACCTGTCGAACGTGCGGGGCACTGGGCCGCACGGTCGCATCGTGCGCCGCGACCTCGAGGGGCTCGCGGCGGTGGCCCCCGACGCGGCCCCCAGCGAGGCCACGACCACCCCGGCGACGGCGACGGCACCCGCGGCAGCCCCGCCCGCCAAGCCTGCACCGGCGCCAGCGCCGACTCAGGCGGCAGGGCCCGGCGGCGCGTCGTACACCGACGAGCCGCACACCGGAATGCGCCGAGCGATCGCGCGGCGGCTCACCGAGAGCAAGAGCACGGTGCCGCACTTCTACCTCGTCGCCGATTGCCGTGTCGACGCGCTGCTCGCGCTGCGCGCCCAGATCAATGAGCTCGAGGGCACGAAAGTCTCGGTCAACGACTTCGTCGTGAAAGCGGTCGCGGGGGCCCTGCGCGATGTGCCGGGCGCGAATGCGATCTGGACCGACGATGCGACCCGCCGTTTCGACGGCGTCGACATCTCGGTTGCGGTCTCGGTACCCGGTGGGCTGTTGACCCCGGTCGTGCGCGGCACCGAGGCGCTGTCGCTCGGCGCGCTCAGCGCTGCCATCAAAGATCTTGCGGGCCGCGCTCGTGACGGCAAGTTGAAGCAGCACGAGCTCGAAGGCGGGTCGTTCTCGGTGTCGAACCTCGGAATGTACGGCACGACGCAGTTCTCGGCGATCCTGAACCCGCCGCAGTCGGGCATTCTCGCGGTCGGAGCGGCCACGCGCCGCCCGGTCGTCGAAGCCGACGGATCGCTCGGCGTCGCCACGGTGATGACGGTCACGCTCTCGGCGGATCACCGGGTGCTCGACGGGGCGCTCGCCGCAGAGTGGCTCGCCGCGTTCCAGCGACGCATCGAGCAGCCGATGAGTATTCTCGTCTCGTAACCCACGAAAGGGGCCGCAATGCCGACACTGCTGCAGCTCGACGGAGCCATCGCCGACGAGGCCTCGCGCACCCGCGTACTCACCCGGGCCGTTGCCGATGCGTGGACGGCGCGGGGTGACGACTTCACGGTGGTGCACCGCGATCTGCACCTCGATCCGCCGCCGCACCTCGCGCAGCGCGCGCAGCACTGGCCCGAGTCGTTGCGGGGCGGTGCCGCGCTGGCGACTGCGACGCAGTCGGTGCAGGATCACCTCATCGCCGAACTCCTCGCCGCCGATGCGGTGGTGGTCGGTGCGCCGATGTACAACTACGCGATGCCGTCGACGCTGAAAGCGTGGATCGATCTCGTGCACGTTCCCGGTGTGACTTCGTCGTGGGCCGACTCGGCGCTGCCGCTCGCCGGCCGCCCGGTGGTCATCGCGACCGCGCAGGGCGGGCCGCTCGAGCCGGGGGTCGAGGAGTTTGTGACGAAGCCGCTCGCCCACCTCTTCGGAACGGCGTTCGGCATGGAGGTGCACGTCGTCGGCACGAGCCGCACGTTGGCCGAGATGATCCCCGAGCTCGGCCCCGAGTGGGCCGCCGCCGACTTCGCGCGCGCCCGTGATGAGGCGTCCGCGCTGGGCAGTTCGGTCGCAGCGGGCTAGCGCCCGCGCCGCCGCACCGCCGTCCGTCACTCTCGCATCGGGGTCACTTTCGGAGGGTGCGGAGGCTGCAACACGCTCCCAAAGTGACCCCGGTCGCAGGTAGCGCAGCTGAGCCCGCGCCGCAGCGCGCTCAGCCGATCGGCTCGGTCACCGCGAAGAGCAGCTCACCGATCTGGTGGGGGAGCGCCGCGATGCCGCGCGGGTGATCCTCGCCCTCGAGTACGGTGATGCGAATCGCGCGGTCGCACATGCCGTCGATGATCTCGGTGGTGCGGTCTGCCGGGAAGATGAAGCGGCGCCCAGCGGCAGCGATCGCGACCTCGACGAGTGCGGCGAAGCTTTCGGTGGCCCGGTCGAGCAGTGCGATGTAGCCGGGCGCGATCTCGGGATCGCGCATGGCCATCAGGGCGAACTCGTTCTCGAGGATGAACCACTGCGGCGCGTTCTGCTCGGGCGCGATGAAACGGGTGATGTACTCGGCGGCCTGCTCGGGATCGATCTTGCCCTGCAGCTGCTCGAGCGCGGGCGTGAGTTCGGCGATCGTGGCCTCGACCTCGACGACGCGGCGGTCGAATTCGCGCTCGAGGAGTGCGAGGAAGAGTTGCTCCTTCGACGAGAAGTTCGAGTAGAAGGCGCCGCGCGAGAAGCCGGCGCGCGCGCAGACCTGCTCGACGGAGGCGGCTTGCACGCCCGCCTCGGCGAAGACCTCGGCGGCGGCGTCGAGCAGGCGGGAGCGCGTCTCGCGGCGCCGGGCGGTCGGGGGTTCCTGCGGGGTGGTGCTCATCGCGTCGCCCTCCTTCCGTCGAGTGCCATCAGCATGCCGAGCATAGCCTGAGAGAGAACTGCATACACCAGTGTATCGAATCGGATACACTCGTGTATCGAAAGCTCGATGCGTCACTGTATCGAGACCGCGCGAGGGGGCACGGCGGCTTGCTCGTGCAGCCGTCGTGCGTCTCGGGCGCCGCCGCGACGAAAGGCACTCACCCGCATGTCCACTCTGCTGCACGCGATCGGCCTCTGGGCCACCCGCGCCAAGTGGCTCGTTCTCGCGCTCTGGATCGCCGTGCTCGCCGTGCTCGGCGTCGGTGCAGGCCTCTTCTCGCAGGGCGCCAACGCCCCCATCACTATCCCCGGCACCGAGTCGCAAGAGGCGATCGACACGCTTTCGCGCACCTTCCCCGAGGTGAGCGGCACCAGCGCGACGATCATCGTGGTCGCGCCCGACGGCGACCGCGTCGACACGGCGCCCTACGAGCAGGCGATCACTGACGCCGCCGACGAGCTCGAAGGCCTGCCGCACGTCAACGCCGTGTCGTTCCCGTTCGCCGAGCAGGCGGCGGCCGGCCTCAGCGACGACGGTCGAGCCGCGCTGCTCACGATTCAGATCGCCGACGCGCAGAGCGACGTGCCCGATGCCACGAAGACGGGCATTGAGCACGCGACGAGCGAATTGCAGGATCACCTGCCCGCCGGCACCGAGGTCTCGTACGGTGGCGACGTCTTCTCCGTCTCGATTCCCGGCTTCACGGCGACCGAGGCGATCGGCGTCGTCGTTGCCTTCATCGTGCTGCTCTTCACGCTGGGTTCCCTCGTCGCGGCCGGCATGCCACTGATCATCGCGATCCTGGGCGTCGGCGTCACCATCGCGGGCCTCTTCATCACGACGGCCTTCGCCGAGATGACCTCGACCACGCCGATGCTCGCGCTCATGCTCGGCCTCGCGGTCGGCATCGACTACACCCTCTTTATCGTGAGCCGGCATCAGGAGCAGTTGCGCTCGGGCCTCGGCGTCACCGAATCGATTGCGCGCGCGACCGCGACCAGCGGCTCAGCCGTGGTGTTCGCCGGCCTGACCGTGATCATCGCCCTGCTCGGCCTCTCGGTCGCGGGCATTCCGTTCCTCACCGCGCTCGGCGTCGCGGCCGCCGCCGGTGTGGCCGTTGCCGTGCTCATCGGGGTCACGCTCACCCCGGCGATTCTCGCGATGGCGGGCATGCGCATTCTGCCGAAGAAGCAGCGCGCTGCGCTCGCGGCGGGCGAGACGATCGAGAAGCCGGTGCGCGCTGCTCACCAGCCGACCCGCGCAGACCGCTTCTTCAGCGGGTGGGTGCGCGGCGTCACGGCGAAGCCGGTCGCGACCATCCTCGCCGTGCTGGTGGTGCTCGGCGTCGCGGCGATTCCGATGACGCAGCTGCGCCTCGCCCTGCCGGGCGCCGAGACGCTCGAAGAGACCGACCCGGCGCGTATCACCTACGAACTCACCGGTGAGCACTTCGGGGAGGGGGCCAACGGCCCCCTGATCCTCACCGGCTCGATCATCACCAGCGACGACCCGCTCGGGCTCATGGACGACCTCGCCGACGAGGTTCGCGCGATCCCGGGCGTCGCCGATGTGCCGCTCGCGACCCCGAACCAGAACGCTGACACCGGCATCATCCAGGTCACTCCCGAGGAGGGGCCGCAAGCCGAGAGCACATCGGCGCTCGTCGCCGAGCTGCGCGCGCACCATGACGAGTGGCTCGAGAAGTACGGCGTCAGTCTTGCGGTGACCGGCTTCACGGCGGTCGGCATCGACGTGTCGAACCTGCTGGGCGAGGCGCTGCTGCCCTTCGGCGTGCTGGTGGTGGGGCTCTCGCTGATCCTGCTCGCCATGGTCTTCCGCTCCGTGTGGGTGCCGATCAAGGCGACGCTCGGGTACCTGCTCTCGGTGGGTGTCGCGTTCGGCGCGGTCGTCGCAGTGTTCCAGTGGGGCTGGCTCGGCGACGCGCTCAACGTGCACGCGACGGGGCCGGTGCTGAGCTTCATGCCGATCATTCTGATGGGCGTGCTGTTCGGGCTCGCGATGGACTACGAGGTGTTCCTGGTGTCGCGCATCCGCGAAGAATACGTGCACGGGGCCGACGCGCAGACCGCGATTCGGCGCGGGTTCGTGGGCAGCGCGAAGGTGGTGACGGCCGCGGCCCTCATCATGTTCGCCGTGTTCGCGGCCTTCGTGCCCGAGGGCGACCCGAGCATCAAGGTCATCGCGCTCGGTCTCGCGGTCGGCGTCGCCGTCGACGCGTTCATCGTGCGAATGACTCTGGTGCCCGCCGTGCTCGCGCTGCTCGGCGATCGCGCGTGGCGCATGCCGCGCTGGCTCAGCCGCGTGCTGCCGTCGTTCGATGTCGAGGGCGAGGGGCTCGCCCGCGAGATCGCACACGCCGAGTGGCCCGCTGACCTGCCGCAGGCCCGCGTCGCGGCCGACGGCCTGCTGCTGCCCGGCAGCATCGCCGTGCCCGACTTGCGCGTCGCCGGCGGTCAGGCGCTGCTGCTCGACCCGCGCGATACGCGCACTCCAGGCGCCGCGGCCCGCGCGCTGCCGCTCGCCGAAGCCCTCACCGGGCGCGGTGCGATCATCGCGGGCACCGTGAAGGTCGCCGGGCTCCTGCTGCCCGAGCGGGCCGCATCGCTGCGGGCGCGATCGGCGTGGGCGACCCCCACCACGCTGCGCACTGCGCTGCAGGATCGCCCGGCCGTACTCGTGCTCGACCTGCGAGAGGCGGGTGAAGCCGTCGTGCCGTTGCCGATCGTCGACGGAATGCGCTCGGCACTCGCCGCGCAGTCGGCGTCGGCTGCACGAGGAATCGTGCCCGAGGTCACCGTGGTGGTCGTCGGCGAGGCCGCGTTGGCCGAGCGCGTGCTACCCGCCGGCGTGGAGCTGGTGCGGCCGGGTGATCCCGCGCCGCCTGCGCGTGCGCTTCACAGCACCGCCCCCGCCGCGCTCAGCACCACCACCGAAGGGACCGCACGATGACCGCCGCACTCACCCGGTTGAAGACCGACCGCCCGGTGCGCTGGACGACGCTGCTCGGCATTCTGCTCGTGCCGCTCACCGTTGCCGGCGTGCTGCTCTGGGGGCTGTGGAACCCGACCGAGCGCCTCGAGAATGTCACCGCCGCCGTCGTGAACCTCGATCAGGCGGTCGAACTCGACGGGCAGACCGTGCCGCTCGGGCGCGTGCTCGCTGGCGAGCTGATCGGCGAGGCGGGTTCGGGCTCCGACAGTTCTGCCGGCTCCGACTCCGATGCCGACGGCACCAACTTCACGTGGGTGCTCACCGATGCCGATGACGCCGAAGCCGGGGTCGCCGACGGGCGGTACGCGACGGTCGTCACCATTCCGAAGAGCTTCTCGGCCGACGCGACCTCGCTCTCGGGCGACCCGGCCGACGCGACGCAGGCGCGCATCGATGTGACCGAGAGTCACCGCGGCCGCCTCATCGACACGGCGCTCTCGAACATCGTGACCCAGACCGCGACGCGAGTGCTGAACGAGCAGCTCGGCGAGCAGTTCATCGACGGCGTGTACGTCGGCTTCAACACCCTTGGCGACGGCATTACCGACGCCGCAGACGGCGCCGCCCAGCTCGCCACCGGCAGCACCTCGCTCACCGACGGCGCGAAGCAGCTCGACGACGGGGCCGCGCAACTGGCCGACGGTACGCAGCAGCTCTCCGACGGTACGCAGCAGCTGGCCACCGGAGCGGGCACGCTGTCGTCGGGCGCCGGCGAGCTGTCGTCGGGCGTCGGGCAGTACGTCGCCGGGGCGCAGCAGCTGGCCGACGCGTACCCGCAGCTGCAGGCCGGGGCGACCACTGCCGTGCAACAGCTGCAGGGAGTCATCGCCGGACTTGGGCAGATGCAGGCCGCAACCCAGGAACCGAGCGCGCAGCTGGAAGCGGGGCTCGGATCTACCGTGGCAGGTGTGCAATCGTTGGTCGGCGATATCGAGCCCATCGTGACGCAGTGCATCACTGAAACCGGCAATCTCGTCTACTGTCAGGGGCTTGGTCAACAGTTGCAGGGTCACGCCGAGGCCATTGGTGCGGGCGTGACGACGGCGGGGGACGGGGCCACAGGCCTGTCGACGGTGCTGCAGGGTGCTTCCGACCAGATGGGCGGGGCTTCCGCGGCAGACGCGAGCGCCCAGCTCGACCAGCTCACCGCCGGGCTTGACCAGTTCGGCACCGGCATCAGTCAGCTCGCCGCGCAGGGCGGCCAGCTCACTTCGGGCGCCGCCCAGCTCGCCGACGGTGCGTCTCAGCTGAGCGCCGGAACGTCCGAGCTCGCGGCCAACGCGCCGCAGCTCGCCGACGGCGCGAGCCAGCTCGCCGAGGGCACCTCCGAGCTTGCCGACGGCAGCGCAAAACTCGCCGACGGTGCCGGCGACCTCGCGAGCGGACTCGACACGGCCGCCGACCAGGTGCCGACCACGACCGACGCCGAGCGCGAGCAGCTCGCGAAGACGGCGGCGACCCCGGTGACCGCCGAGGGCGGCAGCGACGAACTCTTCAACGCATCAGGGGTGCCGCTGTTCGCCGGTATCGCGCTCTGGGCGGGCGCGCTCGCGGCATTCCTCGTGCTTGCGCCGCTGTGGCGCCGCACCCGCGACGCCGCCCGCGGAGTCGGATACATCACGCTGCGCAGCGCACTGCCGGCGCTCGCGCTCGGCGCGGTGCAGGGCGCGCTCGCAGGCATCGTGCTGCCGATCGCACTCGGCTACGACCTCGGTCAAGGCGCCCGGTTCTTCGGGTTCGCGCTGCTCGCCGGCATCGCGTTCGCACTCATGGTGCAGGGACTCTCGGCGCTGCTCGGCGGGGTCGGCCGCTTCATCGCGTTCGCGCTGCTCGTCGTCGCCTTCGCCGTGGGCATTGTGTCGACGGTGCCGGGCGCGCTCGCCGCAGTGGGCGACTTCAGCCCGCTCGGGTCGGCGCTCTCGGGATTCCAGTCGATCGCGACGGGCGGCGGCTCGGCCGGCGGGGCCGCGGTGATCCTGACCCTGTGGGGGGCGCTCGGCCTCGTGTTCACGGCGTTCGCCGTGATGCGGGCTCGTCGCGCGCGGTAGCGGGGCGGCGTCGCGCTCGCGCACTTGCGCACCGGGGTCACTTTCGGAGGGTTGTGAGGTCACGACACCCTCCGAAAGTGACCCCGCTGCCATGATCGGGGCCACTTCGGACCAGTGCGGCTGCCGGTTCGACAGCGGGCACCCACCACAACCGGCCCCGATTGCTGAGCCGGGCGCGTGAACCCTTTGTGAACGCTGGCGTCGGTGCGCCGAACCGCGGCACCACGCGGCGTAGGGTGGAGAGCGATAGCGCCTAGGGTTCCGGGGTCGCGCGGAGGTGCGGCCCGACTGGTCCGAGCGGCGCCACGCTCGGTTCCACGACCGGGCGTCATCTGACAGGACAAAAGCCCGGAGGAACCGCGCTCGCCTGCCCGAAATCGGCGAGCAGAAGGTTCCGATGTCTGCCACCGCTTTCGCCCTCGTTCTTGCCGCCGCATGCGCCCACGCCGCGTGGAACATCATCGCCCACGGCGTCAGTCGCACGGGCATCCCGTTTCTCTGGTGGGGCTCGGTGTTCGGCACGGTGCTGTGGGCGGGCGCGATTCCCTTCACCGGGGGCATCGGCGTCGGATCACCCGGCGCGTCCGGCGCCGCCCCCTGGGGTGGATTCCTGCTCGGCGCCGCCGTCTCCGCCCTGCTGCACGTGGGATACATGTTCGTGCTGCAGCGCGGCTACGCGGTCGGCGACCTCTCGACCGTGTACGCGACGGCCCGCGGCACCGGTCCGCTCATCACCGTGATCGTCGCGGTCACGCTGCTCGGCGAGCGGCCGGCCCCTCTCGCGCTCGTCGGGGTGCTCGTCGTGGTGTGCGGCATCGTCGCGATCGGGGTGATCGGGCGGCCGGATCCGGCACCGCGCACTGTGCCGGGACCTGCGTCTGGCAGCGGAGCGTCGCCTCGCCGATTCCGTCTCGACCCCGGCATCGCCGCGGGTCTCGCGACCGGGGTCGCAATCGCGGCCTACACGGTGTGGGACGCGCACGCGCTGCGCGAGTGGAACCTGTCGCCGGTGGCCTTCATGGTGGGGTGCACGGCGCTCGAGATTCCGCTGTTCACGCTCGCCGTGTGGCGGCGTCGGGCCGAGCTGCTGCCGACGCTGCGCGCGCAGTGGGGGCGGCTCGTCGCGTTCGGGGTGCTGTCGCCGCTGTCGTACATTTTGGTGCTCACGGCGATCACGATCGCGCCGGTCGCACTCGTCGCTCCCGTGCGCGAGGTGAGCGTGGTGTTGGTGAGTCTGTTCGGGGCGCTTGTCTTCCGCGAGCGCCGACCCGTGGCGCGGGTTGCGGCCTCGGTGGTGGTCGTCGGCGGCATCATGCTGCTCGCGCTGCCGGGGTGAGGGGCGGCGCCCCCCCCGGCCCGCACCAACTCTTTGCGATTGGGGTAACTTCGGACCAGTGTTGCGGCGGTTTCGGGCTATCGCACCGGTCCGAAGTTACCCCAATCGCAATGGGGGCGAGCGACGGTGGACGGAGCGGCGGCGCGGCTCAGCGCGCCGCGACCAACTGATCGGGTGCTTCCATCGCGACCTGTTCGACGTCGCGCCCACCGCGCGCCCGGCGGATCGCCTCGGCGACGACCAGCACGATCAGGTTGGGCGCGAGGGCGATGAGCCCCGAATCCCAGCTGCCGATCGGGATGTTCGCGAAGGTGATGATGGCGACGGTGAGTGACCCGACGATGATGCTGAGCCCGACCGGCCAGGCGCCGACGCGCACCCGGTCGGCGAGTGCGATCGCGATCGCCGGGGCGAACTGCGTGGTGCAGCCGTAGGTGAGCAGCAGCAGCGCGCCGATGTCGGAGCGCACGAGCCCGAACGCGAGCGCCAGCCCGATCGCGACGACGATGACCACATAGTTGACGGTCATCTGGCGCGCGGCGCCGAGACCGCCGATCACGTTGCGGGTGACGAGCGTCGAGATGCCCATGACGATCGCCGAGGCGGGCACCATGGCCGCTGAGGCTCCGGCGATCGCGACGATACCGACGAGCCAATCGGGCAAAATGACGCCAGACATCGTGAGCAGCACCGTGTTGCCGGTGGTGTCGCCGGGCAGCACGAGTACGGCGGCGAGCCCCACGGTGATGGGGAGGAACAGCACGAGCTGGTAAATGGGCAGCCACTTCGCGTTGCTGCGCAGCACCTCGCCGCTCTTCGCCGCGAGCACCGGGGGCCACAGGTGCGGCAGCGTGTTGAAGCTCGAGCCGATGACTGTGACGAGCGTGGCGGTGATGAAGAAGACGGGGTCGTACCCGTCGACCTGCATCGTCAGCAGCACCGGAGCTTCGCGGGCGATCTGCCCGAAGATCTCGGGGATGCCACCGAACGAGATGACGAGGCCGGCGGCGATGACGATCATCGCGACCACCATCATGATGTCTTTCAGGATCGCCACGCGTGCGATGCCCTTGAGCCCCGACCAGGCCACGAAGATCGCGACCAGGATGCTCGCGACGACCATGCTCAGCCCGCGTGCGCGTTCGCTGCCGGTCGCGAGTTCGACGATGAGGCCGAGGCCGGTGATCTGCAGCTGCAGGTAGGGAATCAGTGCGAGC
Source organism: Leucobacter japonicus (assembly GCF_001273855.1). NCBI lineage: Bacteria > Bacillati > Actinomycetota > Actinomycetes > Micrococcales > Microbacteriaceae > Leucobacter > Leucobacter japonicus. The sequence continues at coordinate 189,791 of NZ_JHBX01000079.1, forward strand.
GCCCCGATGAGCGACACGACGCGACCGAGCCAGCGGCTGCGGAAGCGATCCTCGAAGAAGTCGCCGAGCGTGAGGTAGCCGCGACGCTGCCCGAACTCGCGGATGCGCGGCGCGACGAAGTAGAGACCGAGCCACGAGATCGTGAGGTAGGCGACCGCGAAGGTGGCGCTGACGCCACCGCCGAACGCGATGCCCGCCAGACCGAGGAAGCTGAAGGTCGTCAGCGATTCGCCGGCCTGCAAGAACCAGGAGGTCCATTTCGGGTTGCTGCGCTCGCCGACGGTCCAGCTGCTCATGCTCGCTTGGCGTCGGCGATTGGCAAGGCCGAGGGCGCCGATCAGCACGATGCCCACGATGATCATGATCGAGAGGGTCATCGCACGCCCTCGCTTGCCTCAGCGGCGAGGCGAGCCTCGCGGATCTGCTCGATCTGCTGAGTCGCGAAGCGTTCGGCCTCCTGCTGGTCGGCCTCGCGGCCGCCGGCTCGGAGGTAGAGCACCTCGACGATCTGCAGGGCGACGACCGAGAGCAGCACCATCAGGGCGCTCCAGACGAGCACGGCGGGGAGGCCGAACCACAGTTCGGGGCGCTGCGCGAACGGCAGGAACGGGATCGCGAAGAACCCGAGTGCGGGGACGGCGACGATCGCCAGCCGTCCCGGGGTGAACAGGCGGGGTTTCATGGGTGGTGCTCCTTTGCGATGAAACGGGTGTCAGGGCAGACGCGGGGCCCGGCGCGTGTGGCCGGTCAGCGACTCGAATGCGCGGGCGGCGCGGAGGAGGGAGAGGTCGGCACCGAACGCGCTGACCATCTGCAGGCCGACGGGCAGCCCGTCGGGGGTGAATCCGGCGGGCACCGACAGCGCGGGGACGCCGAGCATGGTGATCTCGGTTGCAGCGCGCATCCAGTCGAGGTAGTGCCGCTGGGGTTCGCCGGCGACGGTCTCGGGGTAGTCCCACTCGACGGGGAACGGTGCCACGGTGACGGCGGGCGCGAGCAGCACGTCGAACTCGCCGAAGAAGCGGGCGGCGGTGCGCATGAGCGTGGTCTGGCGCTCTTGGGCGCGCATCAGGTCGCGGCCCGTGAGGGTGCGCCCGAGCTGGATGTTCCACGTCATGCGGTCGTTGAAGCCCTCGGGGTCGGCGTCGAGCGCATCGCCCCACTCCGCATCGAACTCCGCGGCGCGCAGCTGCACGAACGCGTCTGCTGCTCCGGTGAGGTCTGGGCACGCCTCCTCGACGTGCGCGCCGTGGTCGGCGAAGACGCGCGCCGCGGCGGCGAGCACCTCGAGCACCTCGGGCTCGACCGGAATGCTGCCGCCGAGCGTCGGCGCCCACGCGACGCGCAGACCGCGCAGCGTCGCCGAGGGGTCGCTGTCGTGCGCGGCATTCCATCCCCCGATCCACGGTGCCGCCCGTGGCGTGAGGGGATCCGGCCGCCCGATGACCGAGAGCAGCAGGGCGACGTCATCGACCGTGCGTCCCATCGGCCCCGCCGTTGTGAGCGGGGTGAGCAGGTTGCCGGACTCGGCCTCGGGTACGACGCCCGGCGACGGACGCAGACCGACGACGTTGCAGAACGAGGCGGGGTTGCGCAGCGATCCGCCCATGTCGCTGCCATCGGCGAGCGAGACCTGACGAGCGGCGAGCGCGGCTGCTGCGCCACCGCTGCTGCCGCCCGCCGAACGGTCGAGGGCGTACGGGTTGCGGGTCGCGCCGAAGACCCGGTTCACCGAGTGCGACCCGGCGGCCCACTCGGGCACGTTGGTCTTGCCGATCACGATTGCGCCGGCCTCGCGCATGCGGCGCACGTGGAGGGCGTCACGCTGGGGCACGTGGTCGGCGTGGCGGATCGATCCGTAGGTCGTGCGCAGCCCGGCGGTGTCGTGCGTGTCTTTGATGCCGACAGGCAACCCGAAGAGCGGGAGGTCGTCGCTCGGTCCCTGCGCGTCGAGCTCGTCAGCCCGGCGGAGCGCCGCTTCGGCATCCAGGGTGACGACGGCGTTGACCGCCGGTGCCGCAGTGATCTGGGCGAGGTGCGCCTCGACCGCGTCGCGTGCGCTCACCGTGCGCGCGGCGAGGGCGGCGCGGAGTTCGGTCGCGGTGAGTTCGGCCAGGGATCCCATGGCAGACGTCCAATCGTCGTTGACTTGCTGTTACGGTCAGCAAGTCAATCACGACTTTGGATATTTGCCAAGTGGGAATATTAAGCTTTAGTTTTTGGCCTCCAGGTGACCGGCAAGGCGACCACTGCGTTTGGTGACCCGTGTGACCAGCGACGGGTTGATCGCGAGCACGTCGTGCGTCCAGTCGCCGTCGAGCAGTTCGCGCACGTGGGGCAGATCCCGCGCATCGAGGTGGGCGATGAGCGCTTGCTCCCCGAGCAACTGCGCGACGTATCGGCTCTCGGGCAGCGCCGCGAGTGCCTCGCCGACCCGGCCGACGTGCTGCGGGGCGCAGGTGACGCGCAGACACGTCTCCACGTCGAAGCCGAGGCGGGCGGGGTCGATGATGACGCGAGTCGCGAACGCGCCGCGCTCCTGCAGGTCGGTCAACCGCTTGCGCGCGGTGGGTTCGGTCACCGCGGCGAGATCTGCGAGTTCGGCGATGCCCGTGCGGCCGTCGCGCTCGAGTGCACTGACAATGGCGTCGTCGGGGCCGTCGAGCGGTTGCGGGCTCGCGGTCGATTCCTCGGAGCGGCGAGGCGCACCGAGGTGCGCGGTTTCGGCATCGCTGAGGATCGCCGGGCGCCAGTCCGCATTGGTCTTGAAATAGCGCAGCACCGGTGTCGCTGACACCTCGGTGACTCCCGCGTGCTGGGGAATCACGGTGAGCGTCATCGTGGCGAGGTCGAAGGCCTGCTCGTGCACCTCGATGATGAGTCGTGAGGGATTCGCGAGCGTGAAGACGTAGACCACGCCGGGGTGCTGCGACAGCTCATCGGCGAGCGTCGACAGGCGTGCCGGGGTGCACGCGATCTCGATGACGCAGGTGGGGCCGAGGTTGCGCAACCCGACAACGGTGACGATGCCGCTTTCGAGCAGCTCCTTGCCGCGCCGCGTGACCGTGCGCAGCGGCTCATCGAGTGCGCGCGCAATGCTGCTCCAGGCGGCGCGACCGTCGACTTGCAGGGCGCCGACGATGCGTCGGTCGAGCTCGGAGAGCACTTCGGTCACGCGGTCTCCTTTTCGACGGGCGGTACTCCTTGCATCGTAGCCGCCGGATCACCCGGCCCCGACGACTCCGCGCACCGCGCGCTCGACGATCGCGCGCTCGGGTGGAGCGCCGACGAACGCGCGGTGCAGGTTCCACCCCTCCATGAGGGCGTCGAGCGCGGCCGCGGTGTCGCGCGAGAAGTGGGGCGCGAGCGTGTCGGCGGTCACGCACAGCCAGTCGCGGCTGAGGGTCGCGACGTGCGCGTTGCGGTTCGCGAACGCGTACATCTCGGCGAGACCGCGCATCTGGTCGGGGGTCGGGCCGCGGTCGCCCGAGATGAGCTCGACGATGGCGTCGATGGCGTCATCGCGGGATTGCGCGGAGCCCAGCACGTCTCGGTGCTCGTCGGCGATGCGCCGCTGCAGCAGCGAGAAGGCCTCTTCGAGCAGTTCGGTGACGCCGTCGAAGTAGTAGGTCATGGAGCCGAGCGGCACTCCCGCGCGCTCGGCGACGACGCGGTGGCTCGTGCCGTGCACGCCGCGCTCGACGATGGTGTCGAGCGCGGCCGCGATGATGCTCGACCGGCGATCTTCGCCGCGGGCGGTGCGCGGTTGCGGCGCGGGATCAGTCATGTGTACGATCGTACATCTCACCACATGTGTACGAACGTACAAGTTTCACGGTGGGTGATCCCGCACCCACATCACGCCACGTATCACCGCAAGAACGGAGCACGCCAGTGCGCGCACGGCAGATCGCCCTCTCGATCATGTTTCTCATTCCCGGGCTGGGCATCGCCTCGTGGGTGACGCGCACGCCCGCGATCCGCGACGCGATCGGGGCGTCGACAGCCGAGATGGGCTTCGTGCTGTTCGGGCTGTCAGCCGGATCGATGATCGGCATCCTCGCCGGCGGCCCGCTCGTGCTGCGGCTCGGCGCCCGCCCGCTGATCGCCGCGGGCATGGCCGGCATCGTGCTCTGCATGCCCGTGCTCGGCATCGGCACCGTCGTCGGGTCGCCGATCGTCATCGCGCTGGGCCTGTTTCTCTTCGGCTTCGGCATGGGTGGCAGCGAAATCGCGATGAACGTCGAGGGCGCGGAGGTCGAGCGGGTACTCGGCCGCACCTTCCTGCCGGCGATGCACGGGTTCTTCAGCCTCGGCACCGTGATCGGCGCATCCGCCGGCATCGTGGCCACCGCGGTGAGCTTCCCGGTGATCTGGCACCTGCTCATCGTCGGCATCATCGCGCTCATCGGGTTCATCGGCGCGATCGGGCGCCTGCCGCGGGCGACCGGCAAGACCGAGCGCGCACGCGGCGCTGCCAAGGTTGCGTCTGGCGACGGTGCGCCGACTGCCGCGCCCGTCTGGAAAGATCGTCGCCTGCTGCTGATCGGCGCCATCGTGCTCGCCATGGCGCTGGCCGAGGGCACCGCGAACGACTGGCTGCCGCTCATCATGGTCGACGGTCACGGGCTCGACCCCGCCTGGGGCTCCGCGATGTTCGCGATCTTCGCCGCGGCGATGACCATCGGCCGCTTCTTTGGCGGCGCTTTTGTGACTCGCTTCGGGCGCGGTCCGGTGCTCGGAGCCAGCGCGCTCTTCGCGGCGATCGGCCTGCTCACCGTGTCGCTCGTCGACAACTGGCTCGTCGCGCTCATCGCGGTGATCTTCTGGGGCCTCGGAGCCTCCCTGGGCTTCCCCGTCGCGCTCTCGGCGGCGGGCGACTCCGGCCCCGAAGCGGCGAAGCGCGTCTCGATCGCGGCGACCGTCGGCTACATCGCCTTCCTCGTCGGGCCGCCCGCGCTCGGGCTGCTCGGTGAGGCGGTCTCGCTGCGCGGGGCGCTGCTCGCCCCGATGGTGCTGGTGCTGCTGGCGGTGCTCTGCGCCCCGGCCGCGGGCGGGCGGGCGACGCGGGCTGCGGTGCCGGATCGCGATCCGGCACCCGCCCCGACGGCGCCGTAGCGCCCGACCATCCGTGCGAGCGGGGTCACTTTTGGAGGGTTGTGAGGCCGCAACACCCTCCGAAAGTGACCCCGCTCGCGGAGAGAAGCGGGTGGCGGTGCGGCGGGCCGCCGCCGCGCCGCGTCAGCTCTGCAGGGCGCGGAGGTACTGGCCGCCGTTCGTCGACCTGGTCGCTGCGCCGACTGCGCCCGGGGCCGCGAACGTGAAGCGCACGATGTCGCTGCGGTAGAGATCGTCAGAGACCTCGGTGATGCGCCCCGTGGCGTCACGTGAAACGCGATGCAGGCGCAGGATCGGCGAGCCCTCGACGACCCCGAGCAGTTCGCTGTCGACCGCGTCGGCCGCGATCGCGTCGATCTCGTGCTCGACACCGCCCTGCAGAAAGCCATGGGCGGCGAGCAGCTCGGTGATGGAGACGCGGTCGAGGTCGTGCGCGAAGAGCATGGGCCCGACGTCGTCGATGTAGACCAGTCGCTCGAGCATGGTGGGCTTGCCGTCGAGCAGGCGGAGCCGCAGCACCTCGATGACGGGGTCGCCCTCGGCGATGCCGAATTGCGCAGCCGTGCGGGCGGTGGCTCGCTTGCGCGAGATCTCGTGCGTGACGGCTCCGGGCTGGGCGCCCGACTCCTCGGCCCACCGTGTGAACGGCACTTTCACGTCGAGCGTTTGTGTCGAGGCGAAGGCGGCGACGCGTGCCGGGCGGCCGCGCCCCGTGTCGATGAGGCCCTCGGCTTTGAGCGCGGCGAGTGCGTTGCGCACGGGGCCGCGCGATGTGCCCCAGATCTCGGCGAGTTCGGCCTCGGTCGGCACGTCGGCGCCCGGGGCGAGCTGCCCCGATGCGATGCGCTCGCGTAACGACTCGGCGATGCTCATGTAGACAACTTGGCTCACATAGGCAGTCTACCTCGGCATCGATCTCGCGGATGCGGGTAAACAACCGGCCACCGGCTGTTCAATTGCGCCGGGTGAACGGTGAACAGGGGCTGAATCATCGCGAGATAGGTACATTTCCGGTGCGCATGGGTGCGAGGGTAGTCGCGGCTCGTTTCCACCCCTGTGAAAGGCAATCATGAAGCTTCGTGCCCTCAAGTCGACCGCTGCTCTCGCGGCCGTCGCATTCCTCGGCCTCGGCCTCGTCTCCTGCGCCAGCTCGGCAGACGCCGCCGGCAGCGACGACAGCAGCGCGAGCGCGGAGGGCACCTTCGCGGTCGACTCCGACACGCTCGTCTTCGGCGTCGTGCCCGACTCGGTCGACACCGAGACCAACTACCAGCCGCTCATGGACTACATCGCGCAAGAGACCGGCAAGACCGTCGAGTACCACGAGTCGACCGATTACGCGGCGCTCATCGAGGGCGCGATCGCCGGCAAGATCGACGTCGCCTCGTTCTCGGGCTTCACCTACGTGACCGCGACCAACAACGGCGCGAAGCTCACCCCGATCTCGTCGATCGTCACCGAGGAGGGCCAGGAGCCCGGCTACTACTCGCAGACCATCGTTCCCGCGGGCAGCGACATCACCTCGATCGACGGCTTCAAGGGCAAGAAGGTCTGCTTCGTCGACCCGTCGTCGACCTCGGGCTACCTCTTCCCGAGCTACAACCTGCTCAAGGCGGGCATCGACCCGAAGACCGACATTACCCCGGTCTTCGCGGGCAAGCACGACGTCAGCGTGCAGAAGGTCGGCGAGGGCGTCGAGTGCGAGGCGGGCTTCGCCGAAGACAGCGAGGTCGAGAAGTCGGACAAGGTGAAGGTCATCGGCGAGACGATGGTGCCGGGCGCCCCGATCGTCATGTCGAGCACCCTGCCTGCCGACCTGCAGACGCAGCTCACCGAGATCCTGGGCGAGGTGAGCATCGACCAGATCATCGAGTCGGGCATCACCAGCGCCGACAGCGACGCGTTCCGTGCGGCGTTCTTCTCGACCGAGCCGGTCGATGACGCCTACTACGACACGATCCGCGACATCTGCAAGGAGACCAACGCGGATCAGTGCCAGGCGTAATCGCGCCTGACCGCAGCGTCTGACCCCGTACCCGGATCCGAGAGGCCAGCAACATGACCGAGAACCCCACCGCACCCGTGCTCCGCTTGACCGGACTCACGAAGCGCTATGACGAGACCACCGCGCTCGATGCGGTCGACCTGCGGGTCGATCGCGGGGAGATCGTCGTGCTGCTCGGCCTCTCGGGGTCGGGGAAGTCGACGCTGCTGCGACACATCAACGGGCTCGAGACGCCCACCGCCGGCACCGTCGAGGTGCTCGGCGAGCCGGTGCCGCAGTTGCGCGGCCGCCGCCTGCGCGAGTTGCGCAGCCGGGTCGGCTTCATCTTCCAGCAGTTCGAACTGGTCGGTTCGCTCACGGTGCTCGAGAACGTGCTCAGTGGCGCGCTCGGCACCTTGCGCGGCCCGCGCCTCGGGCTTTTCAGCTACCCGCGCGAGCTCAAGCACCGCGCGCTCGGTCACCTCGACCGCGTGGGCCTGCTCGACCGCGCGTATCAGCGGGCCGACACCCTGTCGGGCGGCCAGCAGCAGCGCGTGGCGATCGCCCGTGCGCTGATGCAGAACCCCGAGGTGCTGCTCGCCGACGAGCCGGTCGCCTCACTCGATCCCGAGTCGAGCGATCAGGTGATGGCGCTCATTCGCGAGATCGCCGCCGCCGACGGGCTCACCGTGGTGTGCAGCCTGCACCAGGTCGATCTCGCGATTTCGTGGGCGGATCGCATCGTCGGTCTGCGCCACGGCGCCCGAGTGCTCGATCTCCCCGCAGAGGGTCTGACCCGCGCCGAGGTCATGGAGATCTACGGCCGCGTGGCCACCTCCACCGCCGAGCTCGAGGCCGTCTCGCGCGAGTTGCACGAGGCGAGTAGCGCTGAAGCCGTGGCCGCGAAGCGCACCGAGTCCGCCGGCGAGCCGGAGCTCGTGCGATGACGCTCACGCTTTCGCCGAAGAGCGCCGACCTGCTGGGTCGGGCTCCTGAACGCAAGCGCGACCCGCAGCGCACGGCCGCGGGCATCGCCCTGGTGATCCTGCTCGTGCTCGCCATCTTCGCCCTGACGCGCGTCAACATCTCCATCCCTGGGATGCTCGAGAGCGCGTCGAACGCCGAGCGCTTCTTCGAGCGTGTCGGCTCCCTCAAGTTCCCGGAACCGATGGAGCTGTTGCAGCTCACCGTGCTCACGGTCGGCCTCGTGCTCACCGGCACCGTGCTCGCCGCGGTGCTCTCGGTGCCGATCGCCTACCTGGCCGCCGAGAACACGACCCCCGGGCCCGGCTGGCGCGCGTTCGCCCGCTTCGTCGGCGTCTTCACCCGCGCGATGCCCGACGTGGTGCTCGCGATGGTGTTCGTGCTGCTGTTCTCGCTGGGCGCTCTGCCCGGCATCCTGGCGATCGGCATCCACTCGATCGGCATGATCTCGAAGATGTTCGCCGACGCGATCGAGCAGATCGACGAGGGCCCGCGCCGCGCCGTGCGCGCCGCCGGCGGGTCGAAGATGCAGGAGTTCACGGTCGGCATCCTCCCCCAGGTGATGCCCTCGTGGGTCGCCACCGTGCTGCACCGCAACGACATCAACCTGCGCGGCTCGGTGGTGCTCGGCTACGTCGGCGTCGCGGGCCTCGGCCTGCAGATGTCGTACGCGTTCAAGTCGTTGAACTACGGCCTCGGCCTCGGCATCGCCCTCGTCATCTTCATCCTGTGCGTTGTCATGGAGATCATCTCGAGCGCGGTGCGCGTGAGCATGCTCGGCGAGCAGGCCGGTCGCGGCGTCTTCGTGAAGCTGCTGCGTCGTGCCGGTTCGGGGCCCGCGGGTGCAGGCAACGCCGGATCGGGCCGCGCCCTCCGCATCTCGGCGCCGAGCCGCCGCTTCATCTCCGTCGACGCGGCGATGCGCCGCCCCTGGACGGGCACCCGCATCCGCAACACCGCCGCCGCGTGGATCGCGGTCGCGGTCGTCGTCGCCGGCGTGGTCGTCAGCAACATCAACTGGGGCGACTTCGTCACGTTCTGGGCCAAGGTGCCGCCAGTCGCGGCGTCGTTCTGGCCGCCGAACTTCGGCAACTACGGCTTCGCGACGATCTTCGGCGCCATGATCGAGACCGTCGAGATCGCGCTCGCCGCCACGCTGCTGACCTGCATCGCGTCGATCGTGATCGGCTCGCTCGCCGCCCGCAACGTCGCGCCGAATGCGGCGACGCGATCCGGCTTCCGCTTGCTGCTCGTCGGTATCCGCGGCATCCCCGAGTTGATTCTCGCGATCGTGCTCATCGTCATCACCGGCCTCGGCGCGCAGGCGGGCACCATCGCCCTCGCGTTCGGCGGCATCGGGTTGCTCGGCAAGCTCATCGCCGACTCGCTCGAGGAGGTGCCGCGCGGGCCCGAGCGGGCGCTCATCGCGGGCGGTGCGACGCGCACGCAGATGTACTTTGGGGCGACAGTGCCGCAGGGTGCGCAGGCGCTGATCGGGCACACTTTCTACCTGCTCGACACGAACATTCGCGCCGCGACGCTGCTCGGCATCGTCGGCGGCGGCGGCGTCGGCTACTACCTGCTGAACGCGGGTCAGGGGTCGAACTACCAGCTCGTCGGGTCGATCGTGCTCATGATTCTCGTGGTCGTGCTCGTCGTCGAGGGTCTCGCGATGTGGATGCGGAAGGCGCTGCGGTGAGATCGGGCGCTGCCGGATCGGTGCCTCGCGGCGGCTTCGATGTCGCCGTGGTCGGTTCGGGGATCGTCGGCCTCGGTGCGGCCTATGCGGCCGTGCGCCGCGGCCTGAGCGTGGTCGTGATCGACCGCGGCTCACGCATCACCGGCGCGACGATTCGCAACTTCGGGCACCTGTGCATCGGCGCGCAGACCGGTGAGGCGCGCGGGTGCGCCGACGCGGCGCGCGAGCTGTGGCTGCGACTGTCGCGCGATGCCGACTTCTGGTTGCGCGAATCGGGCACGCTCATTGCGGCGCGGCACGCCGACGAGCTCGCGCTCATCGAAGCTGCGGCCGGCACCGGCGGAGGGATCCGGCTGCTCGATGCCGCCGAGATCGCGGCGGCCGCCCCCATCGCTCCCGGCGTCGCCGTAGGCGGCGGTGTCATCGAGACCGACCTGCAGACGAACCCGCGCATCGCGGCCGACCGCATCGCCGCGCACCTCGCGGGTCTCGGCGTCGAATTCCGCATGCGCACCGCGGTGACCGCGGTCGCGACCGGCCGCGTCGAGACCACCCGCGGCACGATCTCGGCGGGCACCGTGATCGTCGCCGTCGGCCACGACATCGACCAGTTGCTGCCCGAACTCGCCGAATCGGCCGAGGTCGAGCGGTGCGCACTCGACATGATGCGGGTGCAGGCCGAGCTCGCCCGGCCGCTCGACGCCCCGCTGCTCACCGGCTGGTCGCTCGTGCGATACGGTCGGTTCGCCGGGCTCGACGCCGCCGCGCCCGTGCGCGAGCGTCTGCACCGTGAACGCCCCGACCTCGCCGCCATCGACCTGAACCAGATGTATACGCAGCTGCCCGACGGCAGCCTGCTGCTCGGCGACACGCACGTGCGCGACACAGTGGCCTCGCCGTTCCAGTCGGAAGACGCGCAGCAGGCGATCCTTGACGAGGCACAAGCGCTGTTCGGCGTGCCGGCTCCCCGCGTCATCGAACGCTGGCAGGGCGTCTACGCGAGCGCCCCGAACGACTTCTTGCGTCGCGAGGTCGAGCCCGGGGTGCACGTCATCGCCGTCACCACCGGCATCGGCATGACCTGCGGGCTCGGGTTCGCCGAGCACGCGGTCGCCGCCGCGACCGACCAGCCATTTCCCGCGCTCGACTCCCCGGATACCGGCGCCTTCACCCCCGTAGAACAGGAACACTCATGACTGCACTCGACACCTCCGGCGTACCCACTGACGCGAGCGCCGGCCTCGTCGTCGCTCCGATCGAACTCGTGGTGCTCGACATGGCCGGCACGACGGTGCGCGACGACGGCGTCGTCGAACGCGCCTTCACCCGTGCGAACGAGCGCACCGGCGTCGCCTCGCGCATGCCGTGGGAGGAGGCGCTCGACTACGTGCGGCACACCATGGGCCAGTCGAAGATCGACGTCTTCACGCACCTCGCCGGCGGTGACGCCGAACTCGCCGCCGAAGCGAACGCCGCCTTCGAAGCGGCCTACGGCGAACTCGTCGAGGCGGAGGGGGTCGAAGAGATTCCGGGCGCCGCCGACACGATCGCCGCACTGCGCGACGCCGGGCTCAAAGTGGCGCTCACCACCGGGTTCGCCCCGGCGACCCGCGATGCGATCCTCGACGGACTCGGATGGGACTACCTCGTCGACGTCGCCCTCTCGCCGATCGACGCCCGCCGCGGCCGCCCCGCCCCCGACCTCGTGCTCGCCGCCCTCATGCGCACCGACACCCACTCGGTCGACCGGGTCGCCGTGATCGGTGACACCGCGAGCGACATCGCCTCGGGCCGCCGGGCGGGTGCCGGGTTCGTCGCCGGCGTGCTCAGCGGAGCCCACGACCGCGCGACACTCGAAGCCGCCGGCCCCGACGCCGTGCTCGCCGACCTCACCGGACTGCGCGAGACCCGCGTATTCGGTCACGCTGCGGCGGCCCTGGCACGATGACCAGCATCGCGGCCGCGCGATCCGGCACCGGGAAGGCGCGCTCGGCAGGGCGTGCCGCCCGCATCGCCGGTTCTGCGGCTGCGACATCGGCTGGTGCTGCTGGGGCTGCTGCCGCTGGGGGCGGCACTGCTGCTGAGGTGTCCGCGGATCCCGAGATTCCCGGTACCCCTGCCGCCTCGGCCATGCTCTTCCATGCCCCGGGTCGCGCGCACGAGCTCCGCGACGTCACGCGGGTCTCGCTCGGTGCCGGCGACGTGCTCGTGCGAGTGGAGCTCGCGACGGTCTGCGGATCGGACGTGCACACCACCCACGGGCACCGCCAAGAACCCGTGCCCCTCGTGCTCGGCCACGAAGCCGTCGGCTGGGTGGAGCGGATCGGCGGAACAGCGCAGTACCTCGACGGCTCAGAGGTGTCAGTCGGCGACCGCATCGTCTGGGAGATCGCGGTGCACTGCGGCGAGTGCGACCGCTGCCTGCGCGGGCTCACACAGAAATGCCGCACGCTGCGCAAGTACGGGCACGCGCGATTCGGTGCGGCCGGGGCGCTCGGCACGCGGTGGGAACTGAGCGGCGGGTTCGCGACCCACGTGCACGTGCTCTCGGGCACCGGGCTGGTGCGGGTCGCCGACGACGTGCCGGCCGAGGTGCTCGCCCCGGTGAGTTGCGGGATCGCCACCGCGTGGGCGGCACTCGCCGCTGCGGCGCGCACCGTGCCGATCGCGGGCGACATCGGCGTGCCGCCGGCGTCGGTGCTCGTGACGGGCGGCGGGTTGATCGGGCTCGCACTCGCGGCGATGGCGACCGAGCGAGGTGCCTCGGTGACCGTCTCGGACCCCGACCCCGGCCGACGCGCCTGGGCGCGACGCTTCGGAGTAGCCGAGGTCTGCGCGCCCGCGCGCGATGCGCTCGAACCCGGGTCGTTCGACGTCGTCATCGACGCGTCGGGGGCTCCGGCCGCAGTTGCCGCGGGGCTCGACGCGGTCTCCGTTGGAGGCGCAGCGGTGTGGGTGGGCAGCGTGTTTCCGACCGACCCCGTGCCGGTCGTGCCCGAGCGCGTCGTGCGCGGGCTCGTCACGATCTCGGGCGTGCACAACTACGCGCCCGCCGACCTCGTCGGGGCAGTCGCGTTCGTGACCGAACACTGGCGCGACTACCCGTTCGCCGAGTTGGTCGGCGCCGAGTTCGCGCTGACCGACCTCGACGCCGCGGTCGCTCGTGCGGCGGAGCAGCGCGAGGTGCGCGTGGCGGTGCGCCCGTAGGCTGCTGCCGCTGCGCCGCTCCTCTGCTCCAAACGCAATGGCAGCGGGGTCACTTTTGGACAGTGCGGCTACGCCGACACACTCCAACAGTGACCCCGCTGCCACGAGGCGGCGTGCCGCCGCCTCGCAGACGCGCCGCGATGGCCGCGGCGGCGACGTCAGGCCGCGGCGCCCGCCAACTGCGGCACCGAGATCTGATCCATGTCGGCGAAGGCCTGGTTCTCGCCCGCCATCACCCACAGGAACGAGTAGTTCGTCGTACCCGCGCCGAAGTGCATCGACCAGGCCGGCGAGATGACGGCGTCGCCGTTGCGCAGCACGACGTGACGCGTCTGCCCGGGCACACCCATGAAGTGGAACAGGCGCTCGCCCTCGTCGAGATCGAAGTAGACGTAGACCTCGGTGCGGCGGTCGTGGGTGTGCGGCGGCATGCTGTTCCACACGTTGCCGGGTTCGGGCGCGGTGATGCCGAGCACGAGCTGGCTGCTGCGCACCCCGTCTTCGTGGATGTGCTTGCGCACGATGCGCCGGTTGGCGTGCTCCTGCTCGCCGGTCTCCGTGGTGAGGGCTTCGGCCGCGGGAATCAGCGTCGTCGGGTAGGCGCTGTGCGATACCGCTGACGAGAGGAAGAAGCGGGTGTCGACAACGTCGGCCTCGAACGAGATGTCGCGGGCGCCGCGACCCACGTACAGCACATCCATGCGTGCCAGCGGGTAGCGGGTGCCGTCGACGACGGCGTGCCCCGATCCACTCAGTGCCGTGATGGCGAGTTCGCGTCGCTGGCAGAAGTACTCCGCGCGCAGATCGGCGAAGTTCTCGAGGGCGACGGCGGTGCCCGGGATCGGGCTGACCCCGCCGAGCACCATGCGATCTTCATGACTGTAGACGGCCTTGAGCCGGCCGGGGACGAAGAGGTCGCTGATCACGAAGCGGGCGCGGATCTGCTCGTCGCTCATGCCGCTGAGTTCGTCGGGATGGGTGGCGTGACGGATTTCCATGGGGTGAACTTTCTCGTAGCGCTGGTGCGCGGGCTGGGGGAGGCGGAAGCGAGGCGGGTCAGACGTGCGCGCTGCGCACGATGTTGCGCGGAGCGCCGTCGGCGAACGCGACGATGTTGCGACCGGCGATGGCGAAGACGTCGTCTGCCTCGTCGGTGTGGAAGCCGATGTGGGGGGTGAGCACGAGGTTCGGCAGGTCGATGGGCAAGGAATCGAGCTGCGGCGGTTCCGATTCGAAGACGTCGAGCCCGGCACCGAAGAGCCGCCCCTCGCGGAGTAGGGCGAAGAGCGCATCGCGATCCAACACCTCATCACGAGCGGTGTTGATGACGATCGCGCGCTCGGGGAGCAGCGCGAGCAGCTCGGCCGAGACGATGCCCTCGGTTTCGGGGGTGTGCGTCAGGTGCAGCGAGACAGCGTCGCTGCTGCGGAAGAGCTCGTCAAGCGTTACCCGGCGGCCGGGCAGTTCAGCCTCGATCTCGGGCCGCTCGGTGCGGTTCCAGAACACGACATCCATGCCGAGCGCCGCCCCGATGCGAATGACCTCGCGGCCGATCGCCCCGGTGCCGACGACGCCGAGCGTGCGGCCGGCGAGCTTCAGCCCCTGGTGCTTCGCCCACTCGCCGGCGCGCACGATGCGGTCGCCCTCAGGCACGCGCCTGGCGACTGCGAAGAGCAGTGCGATCGCGTGCTCGGCCACGCTGCGGCTGGCGAAGTCGGGCACGTTCGTCACAGTGATGCCGAGGCGCTCGGCCTCGGCCACATCGACGAAGCGGTGCGCACCGGTGCCGACGAAGCTCACCAGCTGCAGCCCGGGCACCCCGGCGAGGAAGCCGGCGGGCAGGGGGCCCTGATCGCCGATGATGTAGACGGCGTCGTAGCCCTGCGCGCGGGCGATGGTCGCCTCGGCGTCGGCGAAGTGCTCCTCGAACCAGTCGAGCTGGTGGCCGGCTTCGGCGAGCGGAGCGATGACATCGCGGCGCACGATGTCGGCGTACTGCGATTCTCCGTCGATGCAGACGATTCTCACGGGGTTCCCTTTCGTTCGGGGTGGGGGGTGGTGCGGGGTTCCGGGCCGCTGGGCGGGTCGGCCCGGAGCCCCGCGGCTCATTACTGCGCGACTGAGTTGTCGAGCAACAGGATCACTGTGCGACCCAGCGGTTGAACTGGTCGGTCAACGCTGCGTTGTTCTCCTTGTAGTAATCGGCGTCGAGCGTGATCGCCGTCTTCGTGTTGTCGCCAACCGGCAGGAACGGCTGGATGTCTTCGGGGAAGTCGCTCACGGCGACCCCGGTGCTCGATGCGGGGATCGGCGTGGGCACCTTCGACGCGAAGGCGATCTGGCCCTCGGTGTTCTCGATGACGCTCTTCAGCAGGTGCTGCGCCGCCTCGGGGTTCGGGGCATCCGCAGGAATCGCCCACACGCTGTTCGCGTAGCCGGCCTGATCCCAGCTGACCGAGATCGGGAAGCCGTTCTGGCTCGCGGTGAACGCGCGGTTCGCCCACACGATGCCGAGATCGCACGAGCCGTTCTCGAAGCTCTCGATCGACTGCGCGCCGCTCGACCACCACGTGACGCTGTCTTTGATCGTGCCCAGCTTGTCGAGCGCGCGATCGGTGTCGAGCGGGTACAGGTCGTCGGGTGCGACGCCATCGGCGAGCAGCGCCGACTCGAGGGTCCACCCGTACTGCGGGTTGTTGAAGAGGCAGCGCTGGCCGGGGAACTTCGCCGTGTCATAGAGATCTTCCCAGTTCTCGGGGTGATCGCCGTCGAGCGGCCACGTATCGGTGTTCCAGGCGAGCACCATGCCGAACGTGCCGACCTCGATGCCCGTCTTCGAGTAGGTGCCCTCGACGAGCTGATCGACGGGCACGATGCTCGTGTCGATGTCGGCGAGGTAGCCCTCGTCGGCGGCCTGCTGTGCGTCACTCAGCGAGGGGAGGAAGACGAGGCTCCAGTCGACGGCGCCGTTCTGCGCACCGGCGAAGAACTTGGTCGAGGCCTCGTTGTAGTCGTCGACGACGGTGACACCGGTCTGCTCCGTGAAGTCGGCGAAGAGCGTGTCGTTGAGGCCCTCCCAGACGTCGCCGCCGCTGGTGTCGTAGAAGAGGATCTCGCCCGAGAGATCGGCGCCGTCAGCGGAGCCCGAGCCCGAATCGGAGCCGGAATCGGCGCCGGCGCAGCTCGTCAGCGCGAGTGCGCCGGCGAGGGTCAGTGCACCGAGCGAGGCGGTGCGGGTGAGTGTGGAACGCATATGCAGGTCCTTCCTTGGATGCATGTGTGGTGCGGGGTGGGGGATGGAGTTAGGCGGCCGGCAGGAGTACGGCGCCACCGGCGCGCACACTCATGACGGTGGGGGTGCCGACCTCGGGGATCGCCTCGGCACTGTCGAGGTCCACGAGATAGGTGCCGTGGTCGTCAGCCAGACGCACACGGATGGTCTGCCCGAAGAAGCGGGCATCGGTCACGGTGACGCGGGCCACGGCTTCGTAGCCAGTTGGTACGTCGGCCTCAGCGCTCAGACGAATCTGTTCGGGTCGGGCGCTCAGCGTGCAGGCGGTGCCCGCGGCGAGCTCGGGGCTCGCGGACGCGGTCAGCACGAAGTCGCCGCTGCGCACGATCGTGCCCCGTGAGCCCTGCTCGAGCACCTCGGCGCGGAACGTGTTGGTCTCGCCGAGGAAGTTCGCGACGAAGTCGCTGTTGGGGGCGCTGTAGACCTCGCGCGGAGCGCCGACCTGCCGAATATGGCCGGCCTCCATGACGCCCATGCGATCCGACAGGATGTACGCCTCCTCCTGGTCGTGCGTGACGTAGATCGCCGTGGTCTCCGACTCCTGCTGAATGCGGCGGATCTCCGAACCGAGATCTTGCCGCAGCCGTCGATCGAGCGCGCCGAGCGGCTCGTCGAGCAGCAACACGCGCGGACGCTGCGCCAGCGCGCGGCCCAGGGCGACGCGCTGCTGCTGGCCGCCGGAGAGCTGTGCAGGATGGCGATCCCGCAACGCCCCCAGCTCGGTGAGCTCGAGCATCTCGTCGACGCGCTTCGCGAGCGCAGCGCCCCGGATCTTGCGAATCTTGAGGCCGAACGCGATGTTCTGCGCGACCGTGAGGTGCGGGAAGAGCGCGTAGTTCTGGAAGACGAATCCGAGGTCGCGCTGCTGCGTCGGCAACTGCGTCACGTCGCTGCCATCGATCGCGATGCGTCCCGACGTGAAATCGATGAGGCCCGCGATGATGCGCAGCAGTGTGGTCTTGCCCGACCCCGAGGGCCCGAGCAGCGTGAAGAACTCACCGGCCTCGACCGTCAGATCGGTGGCGTGGAGCACGCGAGTACCGCTGAAATCGCAGGTGATCTGGTCGACGATGACCTCGCCGCGCTTGCCGCCGGGCTGCGCGGGTGCGTGGGTGGCAGACATGCCGGTCCTCATTTCTGGTCGGCCGCGACGGCGGCGCGTGCGGCCCGTCGTGACTGGATGATGCGCTGGGAGACGATGATGGCGACGACGAGCAGCGTCAGCAGTGCCGCGATCGCCGGGACAGTCGGCACGATGCCGCTCTCCAGGTACTGGTAGATGGTGACGGGCAGCGTCTTCACCGGACCGGTCTGCAGGAAGAGCGCCAGCACGACCTCATCCCATGAGGTGACGAAGGCGAGCCCGAACGCAGAGAGCAGTACCGGGATCATGCCGCGCACCGTCACCGTCCAGAACGCCGAGATGCGCGACGCCCCCATCGTCCACGCCGCGGTCTCGAGGTCGAGGCCGCGCGACGCGAGCGTGGTGTTCAGGATCGCGAAGGCGAGCGGGAACGAGACGAGCGTGTGCGCGAGGACGAGACCGGGAATGGTGCCGGCGAGGTCGAGCCGCAATTCGACGGCGTAGATGCCGATCGCGAGCAGGATCGCCGGGGTGATGATCGGCGCGAACGCAAGACCCGAGACGAGCAGCTTCGTACGCTCGGACTTCGCGGTCTGCACGACGCGCGCCAGATAGAGCGCGAGCGCCGTCGACGCGAGGCCGGTGAGCGTCGCGACGAGCAGACTGCGCACGATCGGGTTGATCCAGGTGCGCGTGGTGACCGCTTCGCCGTACCACTCCAGCGTGAAGCCGCGCGGCGGGAACACCACTGTCTGCGTCTCGCCCACCGAGAGCGGGAAGACGATGAGCACGGGCACGAGCAGCACGAGCAGCGAACCGAGCGTGATGATGCCGGTCGTGATGGTGCCGCCGGTCCAGCGGAAGCGCTGCTCTTGGCTCACGCCCTTTGCCTGGCCACCAATGCCGGGGGCGGTGAACCCTCCGCCGATCCTGATTACTGCGACGTACAGGATCAGTGTGGCCGCGAGCAGCACGACGCCGAGCGCCGAAGCCACACCCCACTGGAACAGGTCGATCTGTTGCTGAATGTAGACCGCCACCGTCTGCTCCTGCGGCCCGCCGAGAATCGCGGGCACGATGAAGAAGCTGAGCGCGAGGATGAAGCAGAGCAGCGCACCGCTCAAGATCGACGTGCGCACGAGCGGCAGGAAGACCTTCACGAAGATCTGGAAGCCCGAAGCCCCCATCGTCTTCGCCGCGAGAATCACGTTGTGGTCGATGCCCGTCATGCCCGAGTAGAGAATCAGGATCATGTAGGGGAGCAGGTACATCACGGTACCGACGAGCGTGCCGCCCTGCGTGTACAGCAGCGAGAAGCGCTCGCCGCCGAGAGCTTGGCTCGCCTGACTGAGGAGACCGTTCGGGCTCAGGATCGAGGTCACCGCGAACAGGCGCACGACGATCGAGACCTGGAACGGGATGAGGATCAGGAGCAGCACGACGCCGGCCGAGCGCGCGGGGAGCCGCGAGATGAAGTACGCGGTGGGGAAGCCGAGCAGCAGCGCCAGCACCGTGGAGTTGACGGCCAGCTTGATCGTGCGCCACTCGACGAGGTGCAGGTAGTCGTCTTGCAAGATCGTCAGGTAGTGCGCGAACGTGAAGTCGGGGGAGCTCCAGCTCATGACCCCGTCGACGCTGATGCTGCGCAGCACCACGTCGAGCAGGGGCCAGAAGAAGAAGATCACGAAGAAGCCCGACGCCGCGAGGGCGAGGGCGATCTTCGGGAGGCGGGCGGGATCGAAGAGCGAACGCCGCGGTGGGCGAACGGTCGGTATCCCGGTCGTGCTCAGGGTCATCGGTGATCCTCGGGGTGCGGGCCTGGCTACGCCGGCGTCTGCGTGATGATGTAGATCTTGCGCGCGGTCTCGTGCACGTCCCAGATGACGTGCGAGCCGTCGGGCAGTGCGACGTAGGTGTCGGGACCGAAGGCGATGACCTCGCCCGACTCGCGCGTGATCGTGCCGGAGCCCGAGAGGAAGTACATGACCTCGGAGACCCCGACCTTGCTCGAGTGGAAGCTGCCGGGCGTGATCTCCCAGACGCCGATTTCGATCGCTGCGTCTTCGTGCAGGATCTGCTCGGAGGCGTGCGGTTCGCCGCTGATGACGCGGCTCGGATCGGCGCTCTCGCCGAGCACGGCCGTGGAGAGGCCCTGGTGGGTGACCGGATCGAAGAGGAAAGCGGTCATGAGGTATCAGCCCTTTCGCCGCCGACGCTGCGATGCGCCGACTGATGCTTTAAATTTGAAACACTGTCTCATAAGTGGTGAAATGATGTCAAGGCGGAATGTGTCGATTGATGCAGGTTCGTAAGATAAGCACCGCGGGTGCAGCGCGAAGACGCGCCGACCCCGACGAACGAGGATGGAGATCCAATGACTGAACGCGTGATTTCGACAGGCGGACTCACCTCTTCCGAGCGCGTGACCGGCACGCAGAGTCTCGAGAAGGCCGTCGACATCCTCGAGTACATCGCGTCGGCGCCACGGCCCGGCGTGACCCTTGCCGAGTGCACGGGCATTCTCGGGTACAGCAAGGCGACGACCCAGCGCATGCTGCTCACGCTCACCCGACGCAATCTGCTGCACTTCGACGCGGAGCTCGGGGTCTACTCGCTCGGCATGCTCACGGCGAAGCTCGGATCGGAGTACCTGAGTCGGCTCGATACGCGCAAGGCCGCGCTTCCCGTGCTGCGCGACATCGTGACCGAGACGGGCGAGACCGCCCACCTGGGGGTGCTTTCGGGCAAGGACGTCGTGTATATCGAGCTCGTCGACAGCCCGCAGCCGATTCGCATCTTCAGCAAGGTGGGCGACTCGGTGCCGGCCTACGCCACCGCCATCGGCAAGTCGATCCTCGCGCAGCTGCCCGGTGACGTGCGGCAGCATCACCTGCCCGACACGCTCGTGGGGCGCACGCCGAACACCCTCACGACGTTCGAGGCCCTCTATCGCGATCTCGCGCACACCCGGGAGCGCGGCTACGCCATCGACAACGGCGAGAATCGCGATGGGATTCGCGGGTTCGCGGCACCTATCTTCGACTTCTCCGGCAATGTCTGCGCAGGGCTCAGCCTTGCAGGCCCGACGGCACGGGTCGTCGCCGAGGAAGACGAGCAGCGCTTCGGCGAGCTGGTGACCCGCGCGGCGCGGCGCGTCTCGCAAGTGCTCGGCGCCCCGGAGGCCTGAGCGCTGACGATTCGACACCCGACCAGCGTGGTCGAGGTGGGTTTCGCGACCGTTTCTGCAGAATGACGGCTTGGCGAAGCTCGCGGTTTATGAAATGATGTTTCAAATTTCATTCACCGATGGAGGCTTCAGTGCAGCAGCAGAGTCGTCGCGTAGTGATCACCGACTGTGATCACGGCAGTGTCGAAATCGAGCGGGAGGTGGCGCAGCGGTACGGGTACGAACTCGTGCTCGCCGCGTGCACCACGAGCGCCGATGTGATCGCGGCGTCGGCGGGAGCCGACGCGATCCTGACCCAATATGCTCCAGTCACCGACGAGGTGCTGACCGCGCTTCCCGACCTCGCGGCCGTCGGGCGCTACGGCGTGGGCGTCGACACCGTCGATGTCGATGCGGCCACTCGTCGCGGTGTCGCCGTGTGCAACGTGCCCGACTACGGCACCGAAGACGTGAGCGACCACGCGATCGCGCACGCCCTTGCCGTGCTGCGCGGACTCCCCGCGCTCCACGCGGGGCTCGCGCGCGGCGAGGCCGATCTCGGCCCGGTGCGGCCGCTCCACCGATTCACAGCGACCACGTTCGCGGTGTACGGGCTCGGGCTCATCGGTGAGGCCACCGCGCGGAAGGCCCGCGCGCTCGGTTTTCGCGTCATCGGCACCGACCCGCGTTTCGCGCCCGGCAGCGTGAGCCCGTCGGGCACCGAGGTGGTATCGCCCGCCGAGCTGCTCGCGCAGGCCGAGCTGCTGTCGCTGCACCTGCCGCTGATCGCGCAGACCCAGCACCTCATCGATGACGATGCTTTCACGCAGATGCGCGACGGCGTGAAGCTCGTCAACACGTGCCGCGGCGGCGTGATGGACACCGCGGCGCTCGTGCGCGCGCTCGAATCCGGGCGGGTCGCCGCAGCCGGTCTCGACGTGTTCGAGGAGGAGCCGCTGCCCGTCGAGCACCCGCTGCATCGCTTCGAACAGGTGCTGCTCACCCCGCACGCCGCCTGGTACAGCGAAGAATCCTTCGTCGAGCTCAAGCGGCGAGCGATGGAAAATATTCTCGATGTCTGCACCGCGGGCACCAGCGCGAATGTCGTCAACGCGTCGGGGCTCGCGGCCCAAGACGATGCAGTCGACGCCGGGCAGGAGGCCTGAGATGTTCGACCAGATTCTGACCGGCCGCACGGCCGTCGTCACCGGAGCGTCGCGCGGCATCGGGGAAGCTGTCGCTGCCGGCTTGCTGCGCAGCGGCGCCGACGTGATCACGCTGCAGCGCAGCGCGCACTCCGATCGGCTCAGCGCGATCGCCGTCGAGACGGGGCGCACGCTGTCGCATCGCACGGTCGATTTCGGAGACGCCGACTCGATCGCGGCGGCCATCGAGTCGGTCACCGCCGAGGCCGACGCCGTCGACATTCTCGTGAACAACGCGGGCACGCAGATTCGCCACGACTCGGTCGATTTTCCGCTGGCCGACTTCGAGCGGGTGCTCGCCGTGAACCTCAACTCCGTCTTCCAGCTGAGCCAGGGGTTCGGAGCTGGGATGGTCGAGCGCGGCAGCGGGTCGATTGTGACCCTGGCATCGCTGCTCTCGTTTCAGGGCGGGCTTCGGGTGCCGGCCTACGCCGCGTCGAAAGGTGCTGTGGCGCAGCTCGTGAAAGCGCTCAGCAACGAGTGGGCGGCGCACGGCGTCAACGTCAACGCCGTTGCTCCCGGATACGTGCAGACCGACATGAACGAGGCGCTCCTCGCCGACCCCGAACGCTTTCGGCAGCTCAGCGAGCGCATCCCCGCAGGGCGCTGGGCCGAGCCCGATGACATCGCCAACGCGGTCGTCTACCTGTGCACGCCCTACGCCGCGTACATCCACGGCACAGTACTGCCGGTCGACGGCGGATGGCTCGCGCGATGAGCGGGGGGAGTGGAATGAACGGTGCGACCGGAGCGAACGGGACGACTCGCATGAACGCTGCGCGACTGCTCGTGCCCGCGGAGTTACGGGCGTCACCCGTCATCGCGGTGCTGCGCGCGCCGACCCCGGCAGACTATGCGCCGGTCATCGACGCGCTGCTGCAGGGCGGCGTCACGCACATCGAGATCACGCTGAGCACTCCCGGCACCCTCGCCGAGCTTCCGGCGCTGCGCGAGCGCTTCGGCGACGACGCGCAGATCGGCGTCGGCACGGTCACCCGGGTCGACGAGGCGCTCGAGGCCATGGGGGCGGGTGCCCGCTATCTCGTCACGCCGACGACGGTGCCCGAAGTGATCGACGCCGCCGTCAGCGCGGGGCTCCCCGTGTTTCCCGGCGGCTGCACGCCGACCGAGCTCCACGCCGGATGGTCGCGCGGTGCCACGGCGGTCAAGGTCTTTCCGGCATCGCACTGGGGCCCGGGATACCTCGGCGACCTCCGCGGACCGTTCCCCGAGATCGAGGCGATTCCTTCGGGCGGCGTCGACGCCGAGAGCGCCCTGGCGTGGCTCGCGGCCGGAGCCTGCGCGGTGAGCGTGGGCGGTCCGCTGCTGCAAGATGCCTTCAGGGGTGGCGATCCTGCCGCACTGACCCGGCGTGCGCAGGAGCTCGTCACTCGCGCCCGCGACGTGCGGAGCGGATCGTGACCGCCGCAGTGGCCGAGCAACCGTACGTGCTCACCCTCGGAGAATCGATGGGACTGGTGCGGCAGGCCGGAGTCGGGCGACTCGCCACCCAGCGAGCGGTCGAGCTCGGGTTCGGCGGCGCGGAATCGAACGTGGCGATCGGAGTGCGACGTCTCGGCATTGATGCTGTCTGGTGCGGGCGCCTCGGAGCCGACAGCCTCGGTGATCTGATCGAGCGGGAACTGCGCGCGGAAGGCGTGCGTGCCGACGTGATTCGCGATCCCGAATCACCCACCGGCCTCATGCTCAAAGAGCACCCGGCCGCGGGAAGCACCCGCGTCGTCTACTACCGGCGGGCGAGTGCGGGATCACGACTCGCCCCAGACGACCTCCCCGACGGGCTCGTCGAGGGCGCCGCACTGCTGCACGTCACCGGCATCACGCCGGCGCTCTCGCCATCCGCCGACGCAGCGGTCGAGGCGGCGATGCGTCGCGCGCGAGCCGCAGGAGTGCCGGTGTCGATCGACCTCAATTACCGTTCGGCCCTGTGGTCGCCGGAGCAGGCGGGTGCTCGGCTGCGCGAACTCGTCGCCCTCGCCGACGTCGTGTTCGCGGGCGACGACGAGGCCGAGTTGGTGGTGGGCGGCGGCTCTACGGCTGAGCTCGCTGCGCGGTTGGGTGTGCTCGGGCCGACCGAGGCCGTGATCAAGCTGGGTGCCGACGGGTGCGTGGCACTCGTGGACGGTGCACGGTTCGAGGTCGCCGCCGTACCGGTCGACGTGGTCGACACCGTCGGAGCCGGCGACGCATTCGTCGCGGGGTACCTCGCCGAGCGGGTGCGTGGCCTCTCGCCCGAAGCACGTCTGCGCACCGCAGTCGCCGCCGGCGCCTCAGCGTGCCTCGCGCCCGGCGACTGGGAGGGCCTGCCGACGCGCGACGACCTGCGGCGACTGAGCGGCGCCGGCGGAGGTGATCCGGTGCAGCGGTAGCGCGGCTGCTGCGCCGTCGCCGCGACTGCCGCTGCCGCTGCGTGCGCGCTCAGCCCCCAATGCGATCGGGGTAACTTCGGACCAGTGCGGCGGTTCAAATCCGCGCCCGCACTGGCTCAAAGTTACCCCGATCGCAGAGACATCAGCGGCGGCAGATTCGACGGCTGGGCGGCACAGCGACGCGGACCGGCCGCGGCATTTCGCGCGGAGCGAATTCGCCGCTGACTTTCATTGCAATCGCATGCGGCGCATGGGGTTCGGCGCGTAGGCTCGGCCGCATGACCACGATTCGCGCCATCACCGTTCCCCACGCCGGCGGCTCCGAGCTGCTCGAATTCACCGAGATCGAGAGCCCCGTTGCCGGGCCCGGCGAACTGCTGGTGCAGACGCGCGCCGTGGGCGTGAACTTCATCGAGACCTACCAGCGGTCGGGGCTCTACCCGGTCGAGTATCCCTTCACGCCGGGTGGCGAGGGCGCGGGCGTCGTGCTCGAGATCGGCGAGGGCGTTGAGGGCTATGCGGTCGGAGACCTGGTCACCACAGCGGAGGCGTCGCGCACGTATGCGGAGCGGTTCGTCGTCGCCGCCGAGAAAGCGGTGCACGTGCCCGAGGGGATCGCAGCCGATGTGGCCGCGGCGATCCCGCTCCAGGGACTGACCGCGCACTATCTCGCGACCTCGGCCGCTCAGCCGCAGACCGGTGACACGGTGATCGTGCACGCCGGTGCGGGTGGCGTCGGGTTGCTGCTCACGCAGTTGCTCGTCGCGCGCGGCGTGCGCGTGTTCACCACCGTTTCGACGCCCGAGAAGCGCGAGCTCAGCTTGGCTGCGGGCGCTAGCGAGGTGTTCGACTACGACGATTTCGCAGCGCGGGCGCGCGAACTCACCGGCGGCGAGGGCGTCGCCGTGGTCTACGACGGGGTCGGCGCGCGCACGTTCGACGACTCCTTGTCGGCGCTTCGCGTGCGCGGCACGCTCGTGCTCTTCGGCGGTGCCAGCGGCCCAGTGCCTCCGTTCGACCTGCAGCGACTGAACGCTGGGGGATCCCTCACCGTGACGCGCCCGTCAATGGGTCACTTCTTGCTCACTCCCGAGGAGCGCGCTTGGCGCTACCGCGAGCTCTTCGATGCGATTGCCGCGGGTGCGCTCGATTTCCGCATCGGCGCGCGCTTTCCGCTGTCGGAGGCCGGGTACGCGCATGCCCAGCTCGAGTCGCGTGCGACGACCGGCAAGGTGATTCTCGAGCCGTAGGGCTGTGGTCCGCTGCCGTCGAGCCGAGTCACCGCTGCTGTGCTGAGACACCGCTGATATCTCGAACGTGGACGGTGTTTCGGCGTCACAGGGGGAACTCGGTGATGGGGACAGCCGCGCGGCCCGCGAGCACCGGCCTCCCTACGGCACCCGCCGAATCCAGGCTTCGGTGGTGAACTTCTGCTCGACGAGGCGCTCGGCGGCATCCCATTCGCCCTCGGTGACTTCGCCCTCGGTGCCGCCGTGGCGACGCTTGAACACTTCGATCATCTTCTCGATGATCTCTTCGCGCGGCAGTCCGGTCTGGCTGCGCAGCGGGTCAACCCGCTTCTGCGCGCTGGCGGTGCCCTTGTCCGAGAGCTTTTCGCGCCCGATGCGCAGCACCTGGGTCATGGCTTCGGGATCCATGTCGTAGGCCATCGTGACGTGGTGCAACACGGCGCCCGAACCGAGGCGCTTCTGCGCGGCCCCGCCGATCTTGCCGTGCGGGCTCGTGATGTCGTTGAGCGGCTTGTACACGGCGTCGATGCCGAGCGACTTGAGCGCCTCGAGCACCCACTCGTCGAGGTAGGCGTACGAGTCGGCGAAGCTCATGCCGCGCACGAGCTCGCCCGGAACGTACAGTGCGTACGTGATGCACGCCTCCGGCTCCATATACATGGCCCCGCCACCCGAGATGCGGCGCACGATGCGTGCGTGTCGCGCGGCCGCCTGTTCTTCGTCGACCTCGTTCTTCACCGACTGGAAGCTGCCGATGAATACGGCGGGCTCGTTCCACTCCCAGATGCGCAGGGTCGGCCCGCGCAGCCCTTCGCCGACGGCGGCGGTCAGCACCTCGTCGAGCGCGGCGTTGAGTACGGGAGCGATGGGCGGTTCGTGAATGATCTGCCAGTCGTAGTCGCGCCAGTGCGCGGCCCCGGTGACGGCGCGGCGGATCGCCACCCCGACCGAGTCGGGAGTGAATCCGAGCAGGTGCACCTCGCTCGGCAGCTTCGCCGAGATCGCAGTCGAGAACTCCTCGATGGTGCCGTTCGGGTGCAGCCCCTCGATCGCCTCGTTGATGCAGCCGAGCGCGTCGTCGGGCTCCAGGAAGAAGTCGCCCGAGAGGCGGAAGTCGCGGATGCGGTCGTCGATGACGTCGAAGTCGACGACCACCAGCTTGCCGCCAGGGACCTTGTACTCGCCGTGCATGCTCATGGTTTCAGGGTACGCCTGTGGGTGCGCCTCCGCCTAGCTCATCTCCGTGCCGCCGCGCCGCAGCCCGCCCCGCCCCGGATCGGGGTAACTT
>NZ_JHBX01000080.1:0-76172 GCF_001273855.1 Leucobacter japonicus
GGCTGATTCGTCTTCGGATGCAAACACAGCGGCGCAGGCGAGCGCTTCGGCTGAGGGCAGCGCCTCAAGCACCGGCGGACATAAGGGGAACGGTGCGAAGGGATTGGCAGTGACAGGTGCCAATGGTGCGATGAGTATCACTGCCGCTCTCGCCGCGACTGTACTCGCTGCATTTGGGGGGCTCCTGGCCTTCACGGCGCGTCGCCGTAAGCGAGACGTCGAAGAAACGCCATTCAACAACTAGACCGGTTGTAAAAGCAGAGCGCGGGCTCGGACTATGGAGTCCGCGCTCTGCTTCCCCCGCGAAATCCTTGTTTTTCTTTCTGGCGAGTAACTGATCCATGTCGCCACGTATAGATGGTTTCGCCAATACGATGGCCAAAAACATGATTTGTGGACACTGCTAAAAATATGAACTTCAGACGACGTCGTGCTTCGCTTACTGCCGCGACGCTCATTGCCCTTATAGGGGTGGGTGGTTGCTCTCTGCCCCACACTCAACCAGAGTCGACGATAGCCCGAGAACCACATTGGGACTATGGCAAAACTGATGGGCCTGACAAGTGGTCGAGCCTTTCCAACGACTTTTCAGCTTGTTCGGCAGGGAAGCAGGAGTCACCCATCGATCTCCCAGAAGCAGTTCCGACATCCACTGAGGAAGTCGCCCTTGAAATCGATAGCGCCACAAGCGGCACCGTGACCGATTCAGGGCATGCGATGCAGTTCACTGCAGAGATCAGCACAACAACGACAGTATTTGATAACAAGAGCTTTGGCTTCGTTCAAATGCATTCTCATATGCCGTCGGAGCATACAGTTGCTGGTCTTCATTCCGCCGCGGAATTTCACTTTGTTTTTCAGTCACAAGATAAGGAACACCTCGTCGTCAGCGTCTTTGCTAACGTCGGCCCTGCATCAGAAGCCTGGGAGAATGCAGCTCAGGCTTTTGAGCAGGGTAATGAAACGCCCTTGTCAATCGATATCGCGGCTCTGATGCCTTCGAGTCTCAACTTCTATGGCTATGACGGTAGTTTGACAACGCCTCCCTGTACCGAAGACGTGAAATGGGCCGTGTTCTCTACCCCGATCACCATCTCACAAGAGCAGCTTGACGATCTCGCATCATTGCACTCTGGAAATGACCGCCCAACGCAGCCGCTTGAGGGTCGAACGATTCACGGTGGGCGACTGACAATACTCGGTGAGTGATTTCTTGAGTTGAATGGGCGACTTCACACCGCAAGTCCCTTGGAATCTGAACTGCAATTTTAGCGTGGTGCTGAATGGCCGGCGATTGAAGATCTCCGTGCGCACGGAAGGCCCGATCTGACCCCAACCCGGCAAGCCCGACTCAGCCGTTGAACTGAGCCGGGTGCGGCCCGGTGCGACCGTCGCGCTCCAAGCCGTCGATCGCCGCGAGCTCTTCGCCCGTCAGCGCGAACCCGAACACGTCGAAGTTCTCGGCGATGCGCGCGGGCGTCGTCGACTTCGGAATCACCACGCGGCCCTGCTGCAGGTGCCAGCGCAGCACGACCTGGGCGGGCGTCTTGCCGTGCCTGGCGGCGATGTCGAGAATCGCCGGCTCACCGAGCACCGCGCCCTGGGCGAGCGGGCTCCAGGCCTCGGTCGCGATCCCGCGCGCCGCGTTCGCGGCGACGACCGCGCGATTTTGCAGCGCCGGGTGCAGTTCGACCTGGTTCACGGCGGGTACGATGCCGTGCGCGCTCGCGATGTGGTCGAGATGATCCGGCTCGAAATTGGAGACGCCGATGGCCCGCACGCGACCTTCGGCGAGCAGCCGCTCGAGCGCGCGCCAGGTATCTGCGTAGGTGCCGCGCGCCGGCGTCGGCCAGTGAATGAGGTAGAGGTCGAGCGCGTCGAGGCCGAGTCGCTCGAGCGTCGCGTCGTAGGCGCGCAGGGCGGCGTCGGTGCCGTGGTCGTCGATCCAGACCTTCGAGGTGACGAACAGTTCGTCGCGGGCGATGCCCGATGCGGCGAGGGCTCGGCCGACGCCGACTTCGTTGCCGTAGATCGCGGCGGTGTCGATGCTGCGGTACCCGGTCTCGAGGGCCGCGGTGACGGCGGCGGTCGTCTCGTCGTCAGGAACCTGGAAGACGCCGAAGCCGAGCTGCGGCATCTCGATGCCCGAGTTGAGGGTGATGGTGGGGATGGTCATGGGGTCTCCTGTCGAAACGGTGGGTGGTGAAGCGGGCGAGCTGCGCTCAGCAGAAGATCTGCGTTCAGCGGATGGGTTCGGGCTGCAGGGAGTCCGCTGAGTGCAGATCTTCCGCTGAGTGCTGCGCGGCGAGGTGGTTGGCGGCGGGTCGACTCGCGCCGGCGCTGCGCCTCGCGGCAGCTGCCGCCGCGATGATCACGACGAGCGCGATAGCGGTGAGGGCGGCGCCGATCCAGATCGGGGAGGTGTAGCCGAAGCCCAGGGTGATGCCGACGCCGCCCGCCCAGGCGCCGAGCGCGTTGCCGACGTTGAACGCGCCGATGTTGGCGCCCGATGCGAGCGTCGGTGCCCCGCCCGCGTACTGCATGACACGGCTTTGCAGGCCGGGTACCGTGCCGAATCCGAAGCCGCCCATCAGCACGAGAATCGCAATGGTTGCGGTCGGCGATGACGCGAGCAGGCCGAAGAGTACGAGCACCACGGTCAGTGCGGCGATGAAGCCGATGAGGCTGCCGTCGATCGACCGATCGGCGAGGCGACCGCCGGCCCAGTTGCCGACGACGAGCCCGAGCCCGAAGAGCACGAGCAGCCAGGGCACGGTCGAGCTGGCGAAGCCGGTCACCTCGGTGAGTGTGTAGGCGATGTAGGTGAATGCGCCGAACATGCCGCCGTAGCCGAGCACGGTGACGGCGAGCGAGAGCCAAACCTGGCCCGACCGGAATGCCCCGAGCTCGGTGCGGAGGCTGACGGTCGGTGAATGGTCGCGCGGTGCTCGGACGAGGATCGCGATCCCCGCGAAGGCGACGATCCCGATGGCCGAGATGATCCAGAACGTGGATCGCCAGCCGAACTGCTGGCCGATGAACGTGCCGAATGGAACCCCGAACACGTTCGCGGCGGTGAGGCCGGTAAACATGATCGCGATCGCCCGGGCCTGCTTGCCGGGCGCGACGAGGGAGGCCGCGACGACCGAGCCGATGCCGAAGAAGGCGCCGTGGCTCAGCGCGGCGATGATGCGGCCGATCATGGCGACCTCGTATCCGCTCGCGAGGGCTGTGACCGCGTTGCCGATGATGAAGAGCACGATGAGGCCGAGCAGCACGGGCTTGCGGGGCAGCCGTGTGGTGGCGGCGGTCAGGCCGAGCGCGCCGACGACGACGGACAGCGCGTAGCCCGAGATGAGCCACCCGGCGGCCGCTTCCGAGACGCCGAAGTCGGTGGCGACCTCGGGGAGCAGGCCCATGATGACGAATTCGGTGAGCCCGATTCCGAAGGCTCCGAGTGCGAGGGCGATGAGTCCCAATGGCATGTGGTGTTCCTGAGCTTTCCGAGTAAACTAGTTGCAGACGCGGGATATTGCGTCAGCGCAGATAATGATTGCACACGCAATTAATCGGCGCAAGCAACGAATGCGCTCGCGCTCCGTGCACGCAGCAGTGTGTGCCGGATCGCCTGCGCGCCGAGCACCGGGAGACATCATGGGCATTGCCGACGACGCCGTCGAAATTCGCGCGCACGGGTGGCGCACGCTCGCCGCGCTGCACACGCTGATCGAGGCGGAGCTGGAGCGCGCGCTCGCCGCAGCGGTCGAGCTCTCGGTAGTCGAGTACACCGTGCTCGACGCGCTCAATCGTCAAGACGGGTGGCACATGCGCATGCAGCAGCTTGCCCGGGCTACGGCCCTCAGTGCCAGCGCCACCACCCGCCTCGTCACGCGTCTTGAAGACCGCGGCCTGCTCACGCGCATTCTCTGCGCCGACGACCGCCGTGGCATCTATACCGAGCTCACCGCGGCCGGCCATCAGCTCTACGATCGGGCGCACCCGCTGCACGACGCGACACTCGAGCGGGCGCTCGCCGAAGCGTCTGAGCAGCCCGAGCTCGCACCCGTCGTGCGGGCGCTGCAGGAATCGCACGCGGGGGTTGCGCCGGTCGCCTGACCGTCGCGCTCACAGCTTGGCGGGCGCCCCGCCGTCTGCCAATCGCTGCCTGATGGGCTGGGGCAGGGTTTGGTGCGCGCAATCACTCCCGTCGCATCGGAGAAATTGCGTCACGCGGGAGAAATTGCCGGCGTGGTGCCGCACAGCGCAATTTCTCCTGCGCGGCAGAAGGCTGCCGTGATGGGGCGATGGGTGACAGTAATGGTGGGCATTGTCGCGAGAAAAATTGAGCCAAGCTCACTCAAGGCTGGCGCAAAATGCGACATACGTTTCACAGGGGATTGGGAACGTGTGAGCACATGTGCACAAAATGCGATAAATTCGAACGGATTGTGCGCCATTGCGCCAATGTGCGGCGAAAACCAAAACTGGGCCGTTATCTTTGACCTATGCCCACCAGAACCGGATGGGACGAGACGTTCCGAGGAGTCGCCGATGGCACCACATATTGAGGGCGCTGGCACGAAGCAGCAGCGCGGAATCGAGACCCGACTGGCGCTGCTCGAGGCATCGGGTCGCGTGTTTTCGCGACTCACCTATGACCAGGCGAAGTTGAAAGACATTTCTGACGAGGCCGGCGCGAGCCAGGGCTCGATCTACTTCCACTTCGGCAACAAGTACGACATTGCTGAAGCGGTGCTCACCGTGCAGCAGGATCGTATGAGCGCACTGCTCGAAGAAGAGGTCAAAGTAGGCCGCGCGGCCTACGACACCATCCTGGTGATGCTGCCGCGCCTCGCCGAGCTCATGGCGGGCGACACGCTCGTGCAGGCCGGTCTGCAGCTGGTCGACTCGCTGCCCGAAGAGCTCAAGGAGCACGGGCACAATTCGTACACCCGCTGGCAGCAGGCCACGCTCGAGCTGATCGAGCAGGGCGTCGCCGACGGGTCGATCACGACGACCGAGGCTCCCGAGCTGCTCGCCGAGATCATCACCGAGATCTACATCGGTGCGCAGATGATGTCGGGCATGGCCGACCGGTGGGCTTCCTTGCCCGCACGCATCGAGCGCGCGCTGCCACTCGTGCAGCGGTTGCTGCGCCCCGCTCAGTAACCGCGAACGAGCGAACAGAGAGCGGCAAGCGGCACTCCGCCCCCAAAGTCGATCTATCCGGCGGCGATGCGCGGCACCGCGCGCTCACCGCGCGGCCCGTAGAGGTGCAAGATCTCGACGGCGTGATCATCGGCCGGGCCGAACCAGTGCGGCGTCAGCGATGAGAATTCGGCGGTTTCTCCGGGCGCAACGAGATGCTCGACGTCGTCCAAGATGAGTCGCAGCGTGCCGGCGAGCACATAGAGCCACGCATGCCCCGCGTGCGATCGCAGCTGTACCTTGCGTGGTCCGAGTACCTGCTTGAAGACTCTGACGTTGCCCGGTGACTCGGTGAGCGGCACGATGACGCCACCGCTCTGCGACCGCCGCGGCGAGAGGTGCACGCGCGCATCGCCGGTCGCCGGCGCCGAGACCAGGTGATCGAGGGCGATGGCGAATGCAGCGGCGAGCGGCAGCAGCAGATCGAGCGTCGGCTGGCGGCGGCCGGTCTCGAGTCGTGAGAGCGCGCTGATCGAGAGGCCCGTGCGGTCGGCGAGCTCGGCGAGCGTCCAGAGCCGCGCGCGGCGCAGCTCGCGCACTCGGGGGCCGATTGCGGCAATGGTGTCGTCGACATCGCAATCCATATCGATATTTTTGCAGATTCTGCAAAAAGCCTCGGCGTGACGGCGGTCTCCGGGAGACACTGACTGCTGTTCGGCACGCGATCGTGTGCCGTCGAGCCAGAAAGACCGGTACCGTCGATGACCGCGACCCGCACCCCACCGCCCGCTTCCGCAGCAGCGACCACCACAGCCACTGCCACCACCGCCCGTCAACGCTGGACGATCCTTGCGATCTGCGCGTCTGCGCTCTTCCTGGTCGGTCTCGACACGACGATCGTGACGGTCGGGCTGCCCGCGATCGGCACCGGGCTCGGGGTCGGCAGCGGCAGCCTCGCCTGGGTGGTCGACGCCTACACGGTGCCGTTCGCGAGCCTGCTCATGACGGCCGGGGCGTTGGCCGATCGGTTCGGCCGCAGGCGCGTGTTCCAGATTGGGTTGCTGGTCTTCGGGGCGGCATCGATCGTCTGTGCGTGCGTGTCGGATCCCGCGGCCCTCATCGCCGCGCGCGTGCTGCAGGGGGTGGGAGCGTCGATGCTCACCCCGGTGGCGCTGTCGATCGTTGTGCAGGTGATGACTGACCCGACCGAGCGCGCACGGGCGATCGGGGTCTGGGGCTCGGTATTCGGCGTGAGCATGGCTGCCGGGCCGCTCGTCGGCGGCGCGCTGATCGCCGCATTCGACTGGCGCGCAGTGTTCTGGATCAACGCCCCGGTAATCGCCGTTGCGATGATTCTCGTCGCTCTCTTCGTGCCGGAGTCGCGCGGGCAGCACGCCCGCAGACTCGACGTGCCGGGTCAGGTGCTGCTCATGCTGGTGATCGGCACCGGCGTCGCATTGCTCATCGAGGGGCCGCGCGTGGGGTGGGGGCACCCCGGTGTGCTCGGCGGCGCGCTCGCGTTCGTTGTGATGCTGGTGGCTTTCGTGTGGGTCGAGCACCGCACGGCACAACCGCTGATCGACCTCGCACTGTTTCGGGTGCCGAGCTTCGTCGGAGCAGTCGTCGGGGCGATCGCGGTGTTCGTGGGCTTCAGCGTCACCCTGCTGACGACGACGCTCTTGCTGCAGGAGTCGTTCGGCTGGACCCCGCTCGCGGCCGGGGCCGCCTCGCTGCCGATGGCGATCGCGTCGACGGTGTGCGCTCCGGTCGCCGGGTACCTCGTTGGGCGCTCGGGGGCACGTCTGCCCCTGATGATCGCCGCGATCACCCTGACATTGGGAGGGGCGCTCTTTCTTGGCGTTGTCTGGGGAGTCGGTCCGGTGTGGTGGGCTCCGGCCTACCTCGCGGTGGGCATCGGGGTGGGGTTCGCGAACGCGCCGATCACGAACACGGCAGTGAACGGGCTTGCGCCGGATCGCGCGGGCGTCGCGAGCGGCACCGCATCGACCGCGCGACAGGTCGGCACTGCCATCGGTATCGCGCTCGCGGCGAGTTTCGTCGCGCACGCCTCGGGGCCGCACCTCGTCGCGGCATCGCTGCCGGCCTGGATCACCGTCGTGGCGTGCGGGCTCGTGCTGCTCGGCGTCGCCGCCACCGCGGCGCGATCGCGAAGGGCGTGAGCGGGTCGGGCGTGACCGCGCCAGGGTGACCGCGCCAGGGTGACCGCTCAGGCGGGGTGCACCTGCCACCCGAGGGCGGGGGCGATCTCGGTCGCGAGGAGCTCGATCGAGCGCAGCGTGAGTTCGTGGGTCGCATCGATCGAGTGCACCTGCGCGGTGACATCGGTCGCCTGACCGAGAATCTCGTCGGCGCGCAGCGAGGCGATCACTTCGTCGGGAGTGCCGACGTGCGTGTCTGTGATGCGTGCGAGCTCCTCGATCGAGAGTGCATCCGCGTCGGCGCCATGCATCTGCTGGGCGAGGCGGCGCAGGCCCGCGTCGGCGAGCTCGAGCGCGCGATCCCGATCTGCGGCGTCGACAACGAGGATGGTGCGCGATGCGAGCACGCGCTCAGGGGCGTCTGCGGGAAGGGCCGCACGGTACGCATCAACGATGGGCTGCTGAATCTCGTGCAGCGGTGCATTCGGCCGCTCGGCCGTGCGCGGCTGAGTGCGCGACAGCATGAGTCCATCGCCTCGGCGCCCCGCACGCGCGGCGCCCTCTGCCGAGAAGGTGCCCTGCCAGATGCGTCGCCCGAGGTCGCCGGCGGCCGGGTAGATACGTGCATCGGTGCCGCGCACCCCGTCGCCCGCGAGTGCGGCGTCGA
The DNA here is from genome assembly GCF_001273855.1 of Leucobacter japonicus. Lineage (NCBI taxonomy): Bacteria > Bacillati > Actinomycetota > Actinomycetes > Micrococcales > Microbacteriaceae > Leucobacter > Leucobacter japonicus. Next base: position 7,975 of record NZ_JHBX01000080.1, read on the forward strand.
GCACAGCGAGGTGCTCGTCAAAGATCTCGCGGCGTCGCGCGAAGTCGTGACCGAACGGTGCGAACGAGCTGGGCGTGCCGCCGGAGGCGATTCCGAGCTGCACGCGCCCGCCGCTCAAGGCGTCGAGCACGGCGGCATCTTCGGCCACGCGCAGCGGGTCATCGATTGGCAGGGTGACGACTCCGGTGCCGAGCTCGATGCGCGTCGTGCCTCGGGCCGCTGCCGCGAGCAGCACGAACGGCGAGGGCAGGCCGCCCTCGTGCTCCCCGAAGTGGTGCTGCGCCACCCAAGCGGAGGCGAATCCGTGGGCTTCGGCCGCATCGATCTGCTCGAGTGCGTAGCGGTAGCGGTCGGCGGCCGAGACGGGTTCGAGCAGGCGGGTGAAGAGCCCGAGGCGGGCAGCGGTCATGGTGCGACTCCTTGGGTGGCGATCCTGCGTCCAGGCTACTCGTGCGACGAATGCGCATGTCGCTTCATGACCTCGGGCGACCACGGCGCTCGGGCGGCCTCGGCACGCACTGTGAGCCTGGCTCAGCCCGTGAGCGCGACTCAGCCCGCGAGCGCCGCGGTCGGCGGAGTGCGCGCGGCGCGCACCGCCGGGTAGAGCCCGGCGACGGCGCCAATGGCGAGGGTCGACCCCACCCCGATGCCGATGACCGCGGGCGAGAGCGCGACGGGCCAACCGTTGGCGAGCGCCATGCCCGCGGTGACGGCAACCCCGATGACGGCCCCGAGCAGCCCGCCGAGCAGCGACAGGAGCAACGATTCGGCCAAGAACTGGCGTCGAATGTGCGCCCGCGTCGCGCCGAGTGCGCGCCGCAGCCCGATCTCGCGCTTGCGTTCGAGCACCGAGATGATCATCGTGTTCGCCACCCCGATGCCGCCGACGAGCAGTGCGATCGATCCGAGCCCCACGAGTAGCCCCGAGAAGGCTTGATCCGCGGCGTGCTTCGCCGCAAGCGCATCTGACGGACGAGAGACCTCGACGTCGGAGGGCGACTGCGGGTTCAGCGTCGGAGCCAGTTGCGTCTGCACCTGGCCGACGGCCGCGTCGTCGGAGCGCTCGTAGAGAGTGGTGGGGCTGCCGTCGAAGCCGAAGAGTTCGGCGGCGACGGGTTCGCCGATGAGCGCGGCGGTGTCGAGCTCGGGTGCGAGTGCGATCGGTTCGAGAATGCCGACGACGGTGAACCATTGCCCACCGAGCCACACCTGGGCACCGGGGGAGTTGATGCCGAGACGTTCGGCGGCGGTCGCCCCGAGCACCACCGAGGGGTACTCGGCAGTGGCCGCGTTCAGCCAGGCGCCCGCACGCAGGTCGCCGCCGACCACATCGAGCAGCGACAGGTGCGCGGCCAGCACACCGATGCCGCCCGTGGCGCCGGGGTCGGCGAGCTGGTTGCGATACACGTTCTGCTCGAGCAGAGCGGTGCTGCCGACGCTCTCGACGCCGTCGATGCGGGCGACCCGACCCACGGCGTCGTGCGGTAGCGGCACTTGCTTGCCGGCGAAATTGGTGCCGGCCTCGGCGGTCAAGAGATTCGTGCCGAGCGCCGAGAGCTCGTCGTTCAGTCGGGCCTGACTCGATGCGGAGATGCCGCCGACCGAGGTATCGCGCTGACGGTATCCGCCCCTGCGGGCCCGACGCAGGTGGTCGGTGACGCTGTGCTGCTGAAGCACCTCGTACGCAATCTTGTCGAGAACGCGATCGCCTACAACCGGGAGGTCGACGGATCGGTGTCGGTGACGCTGGTGCCGGCCGGGTCGACGACCGCCGGTGCATCGCTCGTGGTGTCGAACACGGGCGCCGAGATCGACCCCGCGCTCGTCGAGGGGCTCTTCGAGCCGTTCCGTCGACTGCATCCGCGCCAGCACCGCCCCGGAGAGGGTGCGGGGCTCGGCCTGGCGATCGTCGCATCGATCACTCGAGCGCATCGCGCGACCGTCTCCGCACGCGCTCTTCCGGGCGGTGGTCTCGAAGTGCGCGTGGATTTCCCCGTCTGATTCGTGGTGGCCCGGCGTTACCATTGCCATATCCAAATTTCACCGAGCCATGGTTCGAGAAGGGTATGCGATGCCGGTTCCTGTTCCCCTGACGCCGACGAAGAAACGGCGCACCCTGCGTGACGTGGCCTACGACTCCTTGAAAGCGGCGATTCTCGACGGCACGTTCACGCCCGGGGAACGTCTGGACGACACGGCGCTCCAGGAGTGGCTCGGCATCTCACGCACCCCGATTCGCGAGGCGATCGCGTTGCTCGCCGCCGACGGGCTGATTGAAACCGAGGCGCAGCGCCACACCCGGGTCGTGCTGCCCGACCCGGATCGTGCGATCGAGGAGATTCAGGCGGTCGGGGCGCTGTCGGCCGGAGTCATCGGTCTCGTCGTGCCCGTGATCGATCGCGAGGCGCGAGCGCACCTGCAGAGCCGAGTCGGCGAGGTCGGCCAAGCGGCGGCGTCCGAAGACGCGGACCGAGCGATTGCGGCATTGCAGCGGCTGCACGAGATGCTCGTTGAGCTCTGCCCCAACGCCACCTTGCGGCGCATCGTCGGTGAGTCGGTCATCTCGCTGGGATTTCACCTCAGTGTTACCGTCACCGGGCAGCTCATCGAGTGGGAGCGCCTGCGCGACACCGCTGCCGCGCTGAGCGATGCAATCGACATGCGCGACGCGGTTGCCGCGCAGCGACTCATCGAGCAGATGCACTTCATCGCGGTCGAGTAGCGCCCGCGGACGCCGACCCGGCCGGTGTGCTGCCTACTGCGCGCCGAGCGCGGTGAGCAGCGTGATGGTGACCGGATGGTTGTTCGCGGTTGCGAGGGCGAGGGCAGTCTGGCCGTTGGTGTCGGGTGTCGAAATGGCAGCGCCGGCGCGCAACGCGAGTGCCGTGAGATCGGGATCGCCGGTCGAGGCCGCCCGGAAGAGTGTCGCCTGCGCATCTGCGCCCGGAATCGGGGAGTGAATGGCGCGCGCGATGAGCGACGCCTGCCGGCCGAGCCCGTACTGCTCGGCGAGCATCGAGGGGGTCTGGCTGGTGTTGCCGGTCGCGATGCTGAGGTCGGCACCTGCAGCGATGAGCACGCGCGCCGTGTCCTGATACTGCTGCACCTGATCGGGCTTCGCGTAAATGAGTGCCTCGTGGAGGGCGACGTAGCCGTAGTTGTTGATGTGGTCGATGCTGATGCCCTGCTGAATGAGGGTGCCGACGACGGTGGTGTGGCCGCGCTCGGCCGCGCGGATGAGCCCGGTGCCGTGGTACGAATCGAGACTCGCGAGGTCGGCGCCGTGCGCCAGCGTCAGTGCGAGCAGATCGTCGTACCCCTCGCTCGTCGCGATCAGGTAGGCGCTCTGCACGGTCTCGTCTTGCGCGTTCACATCGGCGCCGGCGGTGATCAGGTCGGTCGCCTCCGCGACGTCGTCGGCCCACGCCGCTGCGATGAGTCGGGTGTTCAGTTCTGCGGTGCTGAGGCCCTGCAGGTCTGCGCGCACCTCGGATGCCGGGTCCGGGGTGGGCTCGGGCGCAGCAGGCGAGGTCGCGGGCGGGGTGCTCGTTTCGCTCGCGGGGGTCGGATCAACCGGCGCCTCGGGCTCGGGGGCGCACCCCGAGAGGGCGATCGCGGCAATCGCGGCTGCGGCGAGCGTGGAGGTGAGGCGGGCGGGGAATCGGGTGGGAGCAGGCATGATTCCACGGTAGAAACCCCGGGAGCGGGGTGCGTCAACCGATCGGTTGAACTGCGATCGTGCAAGGAGCAGGCCGCTCCCCGGCGTCAGCCCGGAATGCAGGCGCCGGTCGAGACGGGCGAGGTGGCCGAGTCGAGCGTGGCGAGCACCGGCAGCAGCTCGGCGACGGTCATCGCGTATCCCACGTTCTCGCGCTGCGTATCGCGCGCGAAGACGACGCCGGCGACCCCGCCCTCGGCAGTGAGCAGCGGACCCCCCGAGTTGCCGGGGCGCACATTCGCCGAGAGCACGTGAATCGAACGCGGCGACGTGCTCGAGTTGTAGATATCGGCGATCGGAGCGTCGCGCGTCGCCAGCACGCCGGCCGCCACGGTCGTGAACGGTCCGCCGTAGGGGTAGCCCTCGACGGCGCCGGCGCTGCCGGGAACCAACGTGTCGTCGATGGGCAGCGGCGCGGCATCGATGTCGACGGCGATGACGGCGAGGTCGTCGATGGGATCGAAGTACACGACCTGCCCGTCTCGGGCGGGTTCACCCGGCAGCTCGACCAGCGGGGTGTCGACGCCGGCGACGACGTGCGCGTTCGTGACCACGCGATCCTCCGCGACGACGAACCCCGTGCCGGTCGGCATCGTCGAGCAGCCGTACGCGACGCCTGAGATGCGCGCGACAGACTGCGCGGCCTGCGCGAGCGCGGGGTCATCGGTGTCGATTGCGGCGACGTCGGGGGAGACGCCGAGGTCGCCGTCGAGCAGGGCATCGACGGTCGGGATCACCGTGTCGTCGAGCACCGCAGCCTGCAGGCGCGCGGCCGCGTCAGTCAGGGGAGTCGGCGTCCACTGCTGCAGTGTGCGCAGCACCGATGAAGACGCGACTGCCGAAGACACCACGGGCACCCCCGACGAGGCGATGCCGGCGCCGATCAGCGAGACCGCGACGACCGATGCGACGAGGCCGAGCGCCCCGCCGAGCAGGCGTTCGGCGAAGCGGAGCTTGAGGCGATCCGCACCGCGCCTGAACCATGACCCGACCAACGACCCGAGCCCGGCCCCGACCGCGAGCAGCAGCACTGCTGAGCCGACTACGGCCGCACTGCGCCACGCGTTCTCGGGGATCTCGCGCGCAATGATGGGCAGCAGCCAGGGCGACAGTGCGGCCCCGACGACAAGCCCGGCGAGCGCGCCGAGCACCGAGAAGAAGCCGGAGCGGAAGCCCGAGATCGTGGCAGCGATCAGCACCACCAGCATGATGATGTCGGCGATCGGAAGCATCGGGTCTCCTGCGCGGTCGTGCACGGGCCCGCCGCCCGGTGCTTTCCGGAACTGTAGCGATCGGGCCTGGGAGGGTGGCGCAGGCTCGGTGTGAGAACGGCGCGATTCCGCTTGTGTGAGCCGACTACACCGCTCGGCTGCGGAACGAGCGCAGGCGCAGGCTGTTGCCCACCACGAAGACGCTCGAGAACGCCATGGCGGCCCCGGCGAGCATCGGGTTGAGCAGCCCGAGTGCGGCGAGTGGAATCGCGGCGACGTTGTAGGCAAAGGCCCAGAACAGGTTGACCTTGATCGTGGAGAGCGTGCGCCGCGAGAGCCGAATCGCGTCGGCCGCGCTGCGCAGGTCGCCGCGCACGAGTGTGATGTCTGAGGCCTCGATCGCGGCGTCCGTGCCCGTGCCCATGGCGAGCCCGAGATCGGCCTGGGCGAGCGCAGCCGCGTCGTTGACGCCGTCGCCCACCATCGCCACAACCCGGCCGTCGCGTTGCAGCCGCGAGATCACGTCGGCCTTGTCGCGCGGCAGAACCTCGGCGATCACATCGGTGATGCCCACCTCGGCGGCGATCTGTTCGGCGACCGTGCGGTGGTCGCCGGTGAGCAGCATCGGCGTGAGGCCGAGATCGGTGAGCTGGCGGATCGCCTCGGCGCTGGTCGGCTTCACCGCGTCGGCAACGGAGAGCACGCCGCGCACCTCGCCGTCCCACGCCACGAGCACGGCGGTGCGGCCGGCGCTCTCGGCAGTCGCCATCGCCTCGACGAGTGTCGCATCGGGGGTGATTGCCCAGCTCTCCATGAGCGCGCGCCGACCGACGAGCACTGCGTGCCCGTCGACGACGCCGCTGACGCCGAGGCCCTCCATATTCTGGAAACCCTCGACGGGCGGGAGCACTGCCCCGAGCTCGGAGGTCGCACCGGCCGCGATGGCCTGGGCGATCGGGTGCTCTGAGGCATCTTCGAGCGCGCCGGCGAGGCGCAGCAGCTCGGCGCGCTCGGTGCCCGCGCCGGGGATGACGTCGGCGAGCGACATGCGCCCGGTGGTCACCGTGCCGGTCTTGTCGAGCACGACGGTGTCGACGCGGCGGGTCGACTCGAGCACCTCGGGGCCGGTGATGAGCACGCCGATCTGCGCCCCGCGCCCGGTGCCGACGAGCAGCGCCGTCGGGGTGGCGAGCCCCAGCGCGCACGGGCAGGCGATGATGAGCACCGCAACGGCGGCCGTGAACGCGCTCGCCGCCGGGAAACCGAGCGCGAACCAGGTCACGAGCGTGCCGATCGCGATGACGAGCACGATGGGCACAAAGACGCCCGAGATGCGATCGGCCAGACGCTGCACCTCGGCCTTGCCCGACTGCGCGTCTTCGACCAGGCGGGCCATCTGTGCGAGCTGCGTGTCCGAGCCGACGCGCGTGGCGCGCACGACGAGGCGACCGCTCGTGTTCACGGTTGCGCCGGTCACGGTGTCGCCCGGGGCCGCCTCGACGGGTACGGATTCGCCGGTGAGCATGGAGGCGTCGATCGCGGAGTGACCCGAAACGATGACGCCGTCGGTGGCGATCTTCTCGCCGGGGCGCACCACGAAGGTGTCGCCGACGGCGAGGTCGCCGATGCCGATGGTGGTCTCGACGCCATCGCGCAGGAGGGCGACGTCTTTCGCGCCGAGCTCGAGCAGGGCCCGCAGCGCGGCGCCGGCTTGGCGCTTCGAGCGCTGCTCGAAGTAGCGGCCCGCGAGCAGAAACATGGTGACCCCGGCCGCGACCTCGAGGTAGATGTTGTTCGCCCCGTCGCTCGGCTGCACGGTGAACTCGAACGCGTGCACCATGCCGGGCATGCCCGCCATGCCGAAGAAGAGCGCGTAGAGCGACCACAGGTAGGCGGCTGACGTGCCGACCGACACCAGGGTGTCCATGGTGGCGGCGCCGTGGCGCAGGTTGATCCAGGCGGCGCGGTGGAACGGCCAGGCACCCCAGACGATGACGGGCGAGGCGAGCGCGAGCGATGCCCACTGCCAGTAGGTGAACTGCAGAGCAGGAATCATGGCGAGCAGGATCACCGGGACCGACAGCACAATCGCGCCGATGAGTCGGTGGCGCAGCGCCGTGAGTTCGGGGTCTGAGCGCTCGGCGGGCTGCTCAGCGGTCTCGGAAGCCGGCGGCTTCGGGAGTGCTGCGGTGTAGCCGGTCTTCTCGACCTCGGCGATGAGCAGCGCGGGATCGAAGTCCGCGGGCGCCTGTACGCGAGCCTTCTCGGTGGCGTAGTTGACCGTCGCCTCGACCCCGTCGAGCTTGTTCAGCTTCTTCTCGATGCGCATGGCGCAAGAGGCGCAGGTCATGCCCCCGATCTCGAGTTCGTAGGGGTGCGTGGTCGACGGCATGATCAGGCCGCCTGCGCGGTGTACCCGGCCTCTTCGACGGCGGCGAGCACTGCGGCTGCGTCGACGGGGCCTTCAGTGGTGGTGACGGCGAGGTGTCCGGTGGATGCGCTGACGGTGACCTCAGTGACCCCGGTGATTTCGGAGACTTCAGATCGCACCGCGCGCTCACAGTGCCCGCAGGTCATGCCGGTGACGGTGAATTCGGTGGTGGTCATGAGTGTCGCCCTTCGCTGTGGTGCACGATGGAGGTGTTCCATCGCTGCCACCATATACCCATGGGGGGTATCTTTCAAGGGGTTTTGATGCTGCGACTATTCCCCTGGGGTCTGGGTGAAGGTGGCGATTGACGCGGCCCATGCGCGCCAAGATTTGGCGGCGAGCCGAGCGGGGGCCCGATTCCGTGGGCGGGATGAAAAACGCAATCTTGTTGATATTTTTATGTTTTAGGGTGCTTGTGCTTTAGTCTGGCGTTCCTGATTCAATCAACAACGGCCAATGGCGGCCAGGTAGGAAAACTCAATGTCGAGAATTCGATCTGTATTGGAGCTTGCGCAACACTTCTGAGCAAGTCACAGCACCCGGCAGGAAAGGCGTTCTCGATTGGCTGCGGAACACTTGCTGCAATTAGCGCCGCAAACCTTGCGGGAGGCAAATGTTTGACTGCTCATATCGTTGCTGTTCCCCCTGCAATTGGTGGATGGTGGCCGACGTTTCCGAAGTGCTAAGTCCGCTTGAATGACTCGTGTGAAAGGCACCCGATGATCCTGTTCGGTTTTCTACTGGGAATGATCTGCGGAGCAACATCTCGATTGCTCCCGAAGATATCCGGCGCAATTGTTGCCACTATTCCGGTTGCCTGCTGGGTGGCGTATGTGTGTGTTCTTGGGCCCAAAGCTTCTGACGCGATGGTCGGAGGCTCCCTCCTGGGTGCGCTCATGGGTTTGGTCGTGGGTGGAGCAGTCATTGCGATGGGAAGCGTATCCCGTCGTAAGCGGGCTGAGTTCGATCACAAGTCGGAGTAGCTCGGCGGTGAGAGATGCGAGTGGGGGTGCATGTACCCCCACTCGCATCTGGACGACGAGACTTGACGCATCGACGTCCACTGATTTGGCGTTTCACTGCAAGGCATCGCGCGGAGCGCGGCAGATCACCCCTCCGAATCGGCTCAGCCCCCAGACGATGGCACCGCTGACCGCCAGTGAGACGAGCAGCCCGACGCACGTGGCGGCCAGCGCACCCGCTCCGTGCGCGGGCAGCAGGAAGCCGTAGGGCACCCAGCCGTCGGTTGCGCCGCGCACGAGCACCACGCCGAGCCAGAGCAGCGGGTACGGCAACACCGCCCAGCTGTGCCGCCACGGCAGCACGCCGCGATCGCCGACACACACCCAGTCGAGCAGCGTGATCGCCGGCATGATGATGTGCAGCGTCACGCTGACCCAGGGCGGCGCCGAGCCGGTGCCCGGCACGACTACGTTGTAGATCACGCCGACGATGAGCATGCACGCGACGGCGACACCGCGAGCTGTGCGCAACCAGAGCGGTGCGGGCTTGGCGGGGCGCCGCAGCGTCACGAGTCCGGTCGTGATCAGCAGTATGGCGGTGAGCAGGTTCGTGAGGTTGGTGAAGTAGCCGAAGAAGTCGAACGGGTTGACCCCACCCGTGCCGAGCGCATACGTGTACGCGAGAACCAGGATGACTGCCGTGCCGATCGTGAGGCGCGCCCACGCGATGCGGGCGTCGGTGCCGGTCACCGTTTCGGCCATTCCCAGCGGGGCACATCGAGCAGCCCCTGGCCGGCGACCTGAGTGCCCAGGCCGTCTGAGGTCAGTTCGATCATCGACAGTGCCTCACCGCCGGCTGCGGATGCCGCACCAATGCCTGCCTCGGCAAGCGAGCGCTGCAGCACGCGCGAGTGGGTGACGACGATCACCTGCGTGCGCCGGGCGGCCATCGCGATGAGCTGGCCGAGGGCCGGAATCAGGCTTTCGTGCAAGGACGCTTCAGGCTCGTTGACGACGATGAGGGGCGGCGGGTCGGTGGGCAGCAGCGCCGCGCAGAGCAGCAGGTAGCGCAGCGTGCCGTCTGAAAGCTCAGCCGTGGTCATCGGGCGCAGCAGGCCCGGCTGCTCGAACTGCACACGAAAGACGCCGTGCGACACCTCGATGGAGACGCGTGAGCCGGGGAATGCGTCGGCGACGGCACCGTTCAGGTCGCGATCTTGCCCCGATTCGATCGCGGTCGCCCACACAGCGGCGAGATCGGAGCCGTCGTCGCTGAGCCACCGAGTGCGCGTACCCACCTGCGGTGCGCGCGAGGGGGCCTCGGGGTCGGTGCGGAAGTGATCGTAGAAGCGCCACTGCGCCATACGGTGCCGCACGCGCAGAGTGTCGGGCAGCGCCGTCGCATCTTCGAGATCGAGCAGCACACTTTGACCGGGGCCGAGCATCTGCGGCAGCGCACGCCAGCCGCTGCCGTTGTCGCGCACGCGCACCGCAGCGCGCGTGCGGTCGACCAGCACGGAGGCCGGCCGCGCGAACGGGCCCACGAAGACTTGCTCACGCTTCACCTCCGGGTCTCGCCGGAAGAAGCTGCGCTCGGGGTCGACCTGCGGCAGGCCAAGGTCGGTGAGGTAGCCGTACTCGTCCGAGCTGTACCCGAGCTGCAGCGACACGGGCCGCGAGCGCGAGCCGCCCTGCCCGCCCGGCACTTCCGGGCCCGCCCAGAGCGCACTCTCGAGACCGCCCTCGCGCGCAATGGCCCCGACGATGCGGCCCTCCCCTGCCGCGGCGAGCAGCCGAAGCGCGCGATACAGATTCGACTTTCCGGTGCCGTTGGCGCCGGAGACGACCGTGAGCTGAGAGAGCGGCACGATGACGTCGACCAGCGACCGGTACCCGGCGACGGCGAAGGTGGAGAGCATGCGGGCATTCTGACACTCGCCGCCGACAATGTGCGGTGATCCCGAGCCGTCGCCCCTGCGTCACGGAAGGTCACACATCCATTCGGGAATGGGAGAAGCCGCGCGGCGTTTCATACGCTGAGTACCGCGTCGGCTGTGACGACGCCCGGTCGATCCGAAGGAGCACCCCATGACCACTGCACGCAGGCCGCTGCGGCATCTTGGCTTCATCCATCTCGTTCCCTTCGACGCGGATGCGCCGGAGGGTGGGTTCCGCGACGCGATCGAGCTCTTCCGCTACGCCGAGGAGCTCGGCCTCAATGGTGGGTGGGTGCGCACCCGCCATCTGCAACGCGGACTCCCGTCGCCGGCAGTCTTCTTCGGTGCGCTGTCGCAGGTGACCGAGCGGATCGCCCTCGGCACGGCGGTGATTCCGGTCGGGCACGAGAACCCGTTCCGTCTCGCCGAAGACCTCGCGACCGCCGACGTGCTCTCGGGCGGCCGCGTGCACGCGGGGTTGAGCGTGCACCCGCCCAAGCCGGGCGACGACGCCGTGAACGATCTCGTGCACGACTTCGGGTGGCGCGAAGAAGATTACGGGTACGGTCGCATCGAGCGGCTGCGGTCGTTCCTCGCGGGTGACGCGGTGCGCGAGGTCGAGGCGTACACCGGCATCGGCGGCGACTTCGATTCGCCGCGGGTCGAGCCCTTCAGCGCGGGGCTGTCGGAGCGCCTCTGGTACGGCGGCGGATCGTTGCGGTCGGCCGAGTGGGCCGGGCAGGCCGATCTCAACTGGCTCGTGAGCAACATCAGTTCGACCGAGAACGGCGTCACCGACTTCTCGCAGGCGCAGCGCAATCAGATCGACGCATTCCGTGCGGCGAGTCCGCGTGGTGATGACGCCCGGGTCTCCGTCGCGCGCGTCATCGTGCCGACCGACGGCGCCACCCCCGAGCAGGCGGCGAAGTACCGCGCGTATGCCGAGGCGCGCACCCCGCGCACGACGCAGGTGCATGGCAAGAACACCATCATCGCGCTCGACGTGCTCGGCTCGCTTGAAGAGATCGTCGACTTCATCGAGCACGACATCGCGTTCCAGGCGGCCGACGATTACCTGTTCGAGCTGCCGTTCGAGTTCGAGCTGGACGACTGGAAGCAGATCCTGCACCAGCTCGCGACCCGCATCGGCCCCGCCCTCGGCTGGACCCCGGCCGCATGACCGCCGTCGCCCCGCGCCCGCTGCAGCGCCTGAGTTTCAATCACCTCGTCCCGTTCTCGCACACGACCCCGGCGGCAGCGTTCGCCGACGGGATCAGACTGTTCACGATCGCCGAAGCGGTCGGGCTCGACGATGGCTGGCTGCGCACGCGGCACCTGCAGACCGGACTCGGCGCCTCCACGGTGTACTTCGGTGCGCTCTCGCAGGCGACGTCGCGCATCGGCCTCGGCACCGCGGTGACGCCGCTCGAGTTCGAGAATCCGTTCCGCCTTGCTGAAGACCTGGGCACCGCCGACGTGCTCTCGGGCGGGCGGTTGCAGCCCGGCTTCAGCCTGCACGCCCCGGGCTACGCCGACGCCGTCAACGACCTGGTGCACGACGCCGGTTGGCGTGTCGAAGACTACGGCCGCGGTCGAGTGGAGCTGCTGCGGTCGCTCGTTTCGGGGGCGCCCGTGCGCGAGGTCGCGGCGTACGGCGGCTTCGGCGGCGACATCGATTCCCCGCGCGTGGAACCGCACAGCCCGGGTCTTGCGAGCCGCCTCTGGTACGGCGCAGGATCGCTCGAGTCGGTGACCTGGGCCGGCGAAGCGGGTTTCCAGTTGCTGCTCGGCAACATCTCATCGACGCACGACGGCGGCACCGACTTCGCGCGCGAGCAGAGCCTGCAGATCGATGCCTTCCGTGCGGCGCACCCCCTGGGTGACGCGGCGCGGGTCAACGTGTCTCGGGTGATTCTGCCCCTCGACGGGGCCACGCCCAGCCAGGTCGCGAAGTACCGCGAGTACGTCGCGGGTCGCGCGCATCGGGTCGGCCGTGTGCACGGCGCGAAGACGATCATCTCGAACGACCTCATCGGCACGGTCGACGAGCTCGTCGACGAGATCCGCGCCGACGCGTCGTTCCAGCGCGCCGACGACTATCAGGTGCATCTGCCGTTCGAGTTCGAGTTCGCCGAATGGAAGCACCTCGTCGAGACACTCGCCACGCGACTCGGGCCCGCACTGGGGTGGACGCCGGCGACCGAACGAGGGATCTGACGCACGCGACATCCGCGTTCTCGCTCGTCGCATGAGGCAGGCGCGCCAGATCTATGATGGTGCCGATGAACATCGACTCGCTTGACGTGCGCCTGATCACGCTGCTGTGCACCGACACCGGCATCTCGGTGATCGAGAGCGCGCGGCGACTCGGGGTGGCGCGCGCGACGGTGCAGAGCCGGCTCGACAAGCTGCGCGCCAGCGGCGTGATCTCGTCGGAGGCGCCGTCGATCGACCCCTCCGCGCTCGGCTTCGTACTGCGCACCTTCTGCACGATTCAGGTGCGGCAAGACGTGAGCCACACCACCATTGCCGAGGGGCTCGCGCGCATTCCCGAGATCACGGAACTGCACACGATCACCGGTGACTTCGACATGATGGCGTCGTTCGTGTCGCGATCCACCATCGATCTGCAGCGTGTGCTCGACCTCATCTCGAACACCGACGGGGTGATTCGCGTCTCCACGCGCATCGCGCTCGCGACTCACTTCACCAACCGCACGCTCCCGCTCGTGCACAGCGCGCCGCAGCCGTCGAGCGCGCCTTCCGCGTAATGCTGCACAAGTTGTGAGGTGAAAGCGGCGTTCCCGCGGCATTTCTGCACAACACGTACAGTCAAAATGAGTGCGATTGTCTAGCGCTCTGCGATTCCCTAACGTGTGTCTGGTCGCATCCGACCGCTCATGTTCACAGGAGAATCATGTCGCTACATCGTCGTACGAGCCTCGCCGCAGTGCCGCCCTATCGCCAGGGGCGACCGGCCCCCGCAGGCGCCAGCAAGCTGTCGTCCAATGAGTCCCCGCACCCGCCGCTGCCCTCCGTCGTCGCGGCCGTCGCAGCGGAGCTCGATCGGGTGCAGATCTACCCCGATATGGGCGCGAGCGCGGTGCGCGAAGCACTCGCCGAGCGGCACGGGGTTCCCGTCGAGAGCGTGACCGTCGGCGCCGGATCCGTCGAGGTCGCGTCGCAGCTGATCCACGCCACCGCGGGCGAGGGCGATGAGGTCGTCTTCGCGTGGCGATCCTTCGAGGCCTACCCGTCGCTCGTGCGCATCGCAGGCGCGACGCCCGTCGAGGTGCCGCTCGACGCGCACGCGCGCCACGACCTCGACGCGATGCTCGCCGCCATCACCCCGCGCACGCGCCTCATCTTCGTCTGCAACCCCAATAACCCGACCGGCACCGTCGTTGCGGCGGAGGCGCTGCGCGCGTTCGTCGACGCGGTGCCGCGTGACGTGCTCGTGGTGATCGACGAAGCGTACGTGCACTTCGATCGCACCCCGAACCGGGCGAATGGGCTCGAGCTGTTCCGCGAGTTTCCGCACGTCGCCGTACTGCATACGTTCTCCAAGGCTTACGGGCTGGCCGGCCTGCGCATCGGATACGCGGTTTCGCCCGTCGAGATCGCCGAGGAGCTGCGCAAGGTGGCCGTGCCGTTCGGCGTGACGAATCTCGCGCAGGCGGCCGCAGTCGCATCGCTCGCGGCCGAGGAGGAGCTCGCCGCGCGCATCACCGAGGTGACCGACCAGCGCGAGCGGCTCTTCGTGGCGCTCGACGCCTGGGGCTACGACCCGGCGCGCTCGCAGGCGAATTTCGTGTGGGTCGCAGCCGGGGCCACGAACGGGCGCACACCCGAAGAAATCGGCGACCTGCTCGAGTCGGGCGGCGTCATTGCGCGCGTCTTTCCGGGCGAGGGGGTGCGCATCTCGTGCGGCATCCCCAGCGACACGGATCGGGTGCTCGCCGCGCTCGCACCGGCAGGCACGATGAGCCAGAACGCTGCAGCGCAGCTCGACGCCGAGGCGGTCGTGCGATGAGCGCGCAGGATCTGGGTGCACCCTCGACGGTGGCGGACGACCGCGAGTTCCTCGACACGGGAACACTGCGCACCACGCTCACGAGGCGCCAGGTCTCCATGATGGGCCTCGGCGGCGCCATCGGCGCCGGCCTGTTCGTCGGCTCGGGCAGCGCGATCAACATCGCCGGCCCCGCCGTGCTGATCAGCTACATCGTCGCCGGCATCATCGTGGTGCTCGTCATGGCAATGCTCGCCGAGCAGGTGGCGGCGTACCCGAGCTCGGGGGCGTTCAGCACCTTCGCGCACCGGGCGCTCGGGCGTACCGCGGGGGCCACCGTGGGGTGGCTGTACTGGATCCAGCTCGTCGTCGTCATCGCCGCCGAAGCGACGGGCGCCGCGGCGATCGTGGCCGCCTGGTTCCCGGTGGTGCCGCAGTGGGTATGGGTGCTCGTCTTCATCGTGGCGCTCACCACCATCAACCTGCTGGGCGTCGCGAACTACGGCAAATTCGAGTACTGGTTCGCGTTCATCAAGGTCGGCGCGATCCTCCTCTTCCTCGTCGTCGGCATCCTCGCGATCGTCGGCCTGCTTCCCGGCAATGAGCCGCTCGGTCTGCAGAATCTCGTCGCCCACGGCGGCTTCGCACCGACCGGCTTCGTCGGCATCGCCGGCGCGCTGCTCATTGTGATGTTCGCCTTCGGCGGCACCGAGGTCGTGTCGATCGCGGCGGCCGAATCCGAAGATCCGAGCGGCAACATCCGTCGCACGATGCGCTCCGTCATGGTGCGCATCCTGATCTTCTACATCGGTTCCATCTTCGTCATCGTGTCCGTGCTGCCCTGGGACGACGCCGCCGTGCAATCGGGGCCGTTCGCCGCCGTGCTCGGCGCACTCAAACTGCCCGGCGTCGACCTCGCGATGTCGATCATCGTGGTGGTGGCCCTGCTCTCGGCGATGAACGCCAACATCTACGGGGCCTCGCGCATGGCGTTCTCGCTCGGCGAGCGCGGCATGGCTCCGCGGGTCGTGCGCTCGATCACCCGCAACGGGGTGCCGTGGGCCGCCGTCTCGGGGTCGGTGCTCTTCAGCTTCGTCACCGTCGGCCTCAACTGGGCGTGGCCCGACGCGGTGCTGCCGGCGCTGCTCAACGTCGTCGGGTCGACGCTGCTCATCGTGTGGACGTCCATCGTGGTGTCGCAGATCGTGCTGCGACGCCGGGCCGATCGCGAGGGCCGTGAACTGCCCATCCGCTTCTGGGGGTTCCCGTGGCTGTCGTACACGACGCTCGCACTGCTGCTCGCGGTCATGGTGCTCGTGATGTTCGATACCACCGCGCGCACGCAGCTGCTGCTGACCTTCGGGCTCACGGCACTGCTCGCCGTCATCGCGGCGCTGACGCAGCGGGGCGGGCGGGTGTCGGAGCCCGCTGCGTAGCGTGTGTGCGCGGCGGCGCCCCGGCGCCGGGTGATCCGGCACCGTCTCAGCCGATCGTGCGGGTGTCGCATCTCTCCGTGTGACACCCGCACGACCGGCCGTGTTCGTCGGTTGCCAGAATGAGAGTGCCCCGAGCGAAAGGACCCCGCGCATGACGACGTCCGAACACCAGGCAGAACCGCAGGTCACCGAGCCCGCTCAGCCTGCCGCACCCTCCACTCTCGAAACCGAGGCGCTGGAGTATGCGCGCGAGCTGATTCGCATCGACAGCGTCAACACCGGTGACCCGTCGACGATCGGCGACGGCGAGACTCGCGCCGCAGAATTCATTCGCGACCGCCTCGCCGAAGTTGGCATCACCGGTGAACTCATCGAGCCGAAGGCCGGGCGCGGATCATTCGTCGTGCGCATTCACGGCACGGACCCGGCTGCCGGAGCGCTGCTCGTGCACGCCCACCTCGACGTCGTGCCGGTCGTGGGGCAAGACTGGACACACCCGCCGTTCGGCGCCGAGATTCACGACGGCATGCTCTACGGGCGCGGAGCCGTCGACATGAAGCCGTTCGGCGGCGCCGTCGTCGCGGTGCTGCGGCACTTCGCACGTGAGGGGATCCAGCCGCGCCGCGACCTGGTCGTCGCGTTCCTGGCCGATGAGGAGAACGGCGGTCGCTGGGGCGCCGGATGGCTGGTGCAGCACCGCCCCGAATTGTTCGCCGGGGTGACGGAGTCGGTGGGCGAAGTCGGCGGGTTCTCCGCGCCGCTGCCCGTGCGCGACGCGAGCGGCGCAGTTGCGTCGGGCGACGCCCGGCGTGCGTACCTCGTGGCAGTAGGCGAGAAGGGCGTCGCGTCGGCGACGCTCACCGCGCGCAGCCGTGCCGGCCACGGGTCGCGCCCCGAACCCGACCACGCCGTGCTGGCTCTGGCTCGCGCGGTGACGCGCATCGGCGAGTACCGTTTTCCGCTCGTGCGGAGCGAGGCGCTCAAGGCGTTCTTAACGGCGTTTGGCATCGCCGGCGAAGCGACCGCGACCGAAGACGGGCTGACGCGTGCGCTCGCCGAGCTCGGTTTCGTGGGCGAGACCGTCGCGGCCAGCTCGCGCAGCACCGCGACGCCAACCGTGCTGCAGGCCGGATCGAAGGTGAACATCATTCCCGGCATCGCGCAGGCGCAGCTCGACATCC
This sequence comes from Leucobacter japonicus, assembly GCF_001273855.1. NCBI lineage: Bacteria > Bacillati > Actinomycetota > Actinomycetes > Micrococcales > Microbacteriaceae > Leucobacter > Leucobacter japonicus. The sequence goes on from NZ_JHBX01000080.1 coordinate 24,863, forward strand.
GCATCGCACCCGGGCAGGGCGACGAGGTGCGAGCGCGCCTGGCCGAACTCGCCGGGCCCGACGTCGAGGTGACCGAGGGGCCGTGGTGGCCGGCCAACACGGCGCCGGTCGACGGCCCGCTCGTCGACGCGATCCGAGCAGCGCTCGCGGTGCAGGATCCGGCTGCCGTCGCCGTTCCCTACCTGCTGCCGGCGAGCACCGACAACAAGCACTTCTCATCGATCGGCATCGCCGGCTACGGATTCTTCCCGCTGCGCGTGCCCCTCGACTTCGACGTGTACGGGCAGTTCCACGCCGCCGACGAGCACGTGCCGGTCAGCGCGATCCACTTCTGCGCGCGCGTGACCGCCGATCTGCTGCGCGACGCGTAGGTGCGGGTGCGGGGCGCCCGGGGGCCGTGTGAGGCGACCGGTGAACCTGCTCGGGCCCACTCCGGGCTCCGACACGCTCCCGCCATCTTTTGCTCCGACAGGAGAAATTGCGTCGTGCGGAGCGTTGATGGGAGTCGGGCCCGCAAGGCGCAATTTCTCCTGTCGAACGGAAGGCGTCGGGCGGTGCAGGCGGCCCGACGTTCATCACGATTCATGATGTTGCCGGGTGTGACGCCGCGTGAATCCGCGTGACGCCGATGCTCGCGGGGCCTGGGCAATGCCTCGTAGTGTGGGCCCACCGCGGAGCCCCGCGGGGCACACCGTGAGGAGCACAGATGACCGCGATCGAGACCGCCGATTCCGTCGACACCGTCGGCGACGCAGCCGCCAGCGTTCGCGGCAGTGCTCCCGTCGAAGCGAGCGTTGCCCGCCCGATCGCGCACGACATCACGGAGCTCATCGGCAACACGCCGCTGCTCGAACTGCATCGATTCGCCGAGCGCGGGGGAGCGCAGGCGCGCATTCTGGCGAAGGTCGAATTCTTCAACCCGTTGTCGAGTGTGAAAGATCGCATCGCGTGGGCCATCATTCGCGATGCCGAGGCGCAGGGCGATCTGCGGCCGGGGAAGACGATCGTCGACATCACGAGCGGCAACACCGGGATCGCGCTCGCCGCCATCGCCGCCGCACGCGGCTACCCGACGAAGTTCTACCTCGGCGACAACACGAGCCCCGACAAGCGCAAGATTTTGGAGGCGCTCGGCGTCGAACTCGTCTCGGTGCCGAACGGCATCTTCATCGACCCCGATGGGCTCGCCGAACTGTTCGAGAAGATCGAGCAGGAGAACCCGGACGCATACATTACGAACCAGCTCTCGAACCCGGTCAATCCGCAGACCCACTACGAGACGACGGGGCCAGAGATCTGGCGCGATACCCGCGGTGAGATCGACGTGTTCGTCGCCGGTGTCGGCACCGGGGGCACCGTCTCGGGCGCCGGCCGGTACTTGAAAGAGCAGAACCCCTCCGTTCGCGTCGTGGTCGCGGAGCCGGGGGAGGCGTCGCTGCCGAGCGCAGAGCAGACCCACCCCGCCGAGATCGACGGCGTGCACCAGGTCGAGGGGATCGACGAAGATCAGCTGCCCCCGAACTACGACGCGACCGTGCCCGACGAGATTCAGCAGGTCGAGGCCGAAGAAGCGTATGCGACCGCGCGCACCGTGCTGCGCGAAGAGGGGCTCTTCGTCGGCTCGTCGGCCGGGGCGACGCTCACCGTGGCTCTGCGCCTCGCGCGCCTCCCCGAGTACGCGGGGAAGACGATCGTCGCGGTGATCCCGGACACGGGTGAGCGATACTTGTCGGCCGGAGTATTCGGGTAACCCCGAGCCGGTCGACTTCAGACTCCCACCCATCCCCTCTGCGCAAGCAGCACGTGGGGTGTGGGGATGGGTGAGTGGTTCATCGAGGTGTGGGCCCCGCGGGGAGCGCGGCCGCGATGCGCGCGAAGGTGTCGTCGAGGATCGCGCCCGGCGTCGCGAAGTTGAGACGCAGGAAGCCCCGGAAATCGCGCCCGCAGTGCCGGCCGTCGGTCGCGGCCACGTTCGCGTCGCGCAGCAGCAGCCGTTGCAGGCTCTCGCGCACCTCGTAGGCGCGGAGGTCGAGCCAGCCGAGGTAGGTCGCCTGCGCCGGCACGAGACGGGCGAGCGGCAGGTGCTCGGCCGCGAGCCGGGCGAAGCGGTCGCGATGGCCTTGGAGGTGCGCGACGAGGTCGTCGAGCCAGTCGCGGCCCTCGTCGAATGCGGCGATCGTGCCGAGCACGCCCAAATGGCCGGTGGTGTGCGACGGCCACCTCCCGATCTGCGGCCAAGCCTTCGCGTCGGCCGGGTTCGAGAAGATGATCTGCGAGCACTTGATGCCCGGAATGTTCCACCCCTTCGACGCGGAGGTCGCGGTGATGGTGTGCGCCGCCGCCTCGGGCGAGAGGGTGGCGTAGGGAACGTGCTCGCGTTCGTCATAGATGATGGGGGCGTGGATCTCATCGGCCCACACGCGCCCGCCGTGCCGCTCGACGATGTCGACGAGCGGCAGGAGCTGTTCTCTGGTGAACACCGTGCCGGTGGGGTTCGCTGGGTTCACGAGGACCAGCAGGCGCGCGCCCGCCGCGAAGGCGTCGTCGATGCGCTGGTAGTCGAACTCCCAGGTGTCGTCGCGCTGCAGCAGCGGCGTCTCGACGACCTCGCGACCGTGATCGCGCAGCAGAGTGAAGAACGGCATGTAGTTCGGGGTCGGCACGACAACGGGGGTGCCGGGCTCGGTGTAGTGATCGAGCGTGATCTCAAGGGCGGTGAGCACCTCGGGCAGCACGCCGATCTGCTCGGCAGGTACCTCCCACCCGTGCCGGTGCTGCAGCCACCGAGACAGGGATTCGGCGACGAGTTCTTTCTCGCGCTTCGTCGAGTAGCCGAGCGTGCCGTGAGCGACGCGCTCCTGCAGCACCCGGGTGACGGCGGGGGCGGTGCCGAAGTCGCTCTCGGCGATGAACGAACCGATCGTTCCGGGGTGGGTGGTCCACTTCGAGGAGCCGCGCGCGAGGAGCTCGTCGGCCGTGAGCTGCTCGAACGCGGCGAACGTCTCGCTCACGCGCCCGCTCCGGTATCGACGGGAGCGGCGCTCGCGCGGGGCAGATCTTCGGCGTACGCAAAGAGCCCGGGAGCCCCGCCGGTGTGTAGAAACAGCACGTCGGCATCAGCAGCGTACGCCCCCGCCCGCACCCCGGCGATGAGCGCGGCGGCCGCCTTCGCCGTGTACACCGGGTCGAGGAGCACGCCCTCGGTGCGCGCGAACAGCTCGATCGCTTCGATGGCGGCGGGCGTCAGCGCTCCATAGGCGTCGCCCACCTGATCGTGGCTCAGGATCGCCGGGTCTGCCGACGCCTCCTCCACGTTCGCAGGGGCAGAGCCAGCGACAGCCGCACCCGCACCCGCACCGAAGCGAGCGAGCACCTCGTCGCGGTGCGCCTCGACCCCGGCCGCGAGTTCGGGAGCGCCGGGCGACACGGCGACACCGTGCACGCGAGGCCGGCCCGCTTCCGGAAACAGCTCGCGCCCGGCCAGAAGTCCGGCCTGGGTGCCGCCGCTGCCCGACGCGACCACGATCTCGTCGAACGTGAGGCCGCGCATAGCGAGCGCGGCGATCTCGGCAAACGATTCGACGTAGCCGAGTGCGCCGGTCGGGGTCGACCCACCGCTCGGAATGAAGAATGGGGTGCGCCCGGCCGCGCGCAGTCGCTCGAGTGCTGCTTCAGCGGCAGCGCGCTCGGGGTGCGGGTCTTCGGGGGTCTCGTCGACGTACTCGACCGCGGCGCCGAGCAACTCGTTGAGCAGCACATTGCCCGAGCGGCGACGCCCCACCGAGATGCCGGCCGGCACGCGCAGCACGAGCAGCGCGTCGAGGCCGGCGCGAGCTGCGGCCGCAGCGGTCTGCCGGGCATGATTCGACTGCACGGCGCCGACCGTCACGAGCGTGTCGGCCCCCGCCGCGCGCGCCTCGGCGATGAGGTACTCAAGCTTGCGCGCCTTGTTGCCGCCGAGGGCGAGGCCGGTCTGATCGTCGCGCTTGATCCAGAGGCGCGGCCCGCCGCCGAGCGCGTCGCGCAGTCGATCGAGTCGGTGCACCGGGGTGGGGCCGAACACGAGTGGCTCGCGATGCCGGCGCAGGTGCGGCAGTGCCGGGTCGGTCGCCGCTGCGAACCAGGGTTCGAGCAGCGTATCGACGGCCCGGTGATCCGGCACCAGCGCGAACGGGTGCTGCGAGAGCGATTCGGTCATGCGAGAACTCCGTTCGGGTGATCACGGGGACGTGCGCACGATGCTACTGAGCGCCACCGACAATCGCCGGAGTGCTGCGGCGCTCGCGTCACACGGCGTCGCACACCGTCACGAACGGTCATGCTCGCCCGCGAACTTGGAGGCCCGTCTAACCTCGACATCATCGCGGCGATCCGGATGGTTCCGGTGCGCGGGTCATACCGAGGAGTAGCGGGTTCGAATCCCGCCGTCGCGTCGAATGGAACCGGCCGCCCGGAGCCGGAAAGGGAGCCCGTGGAACACCGCAAGGCCGCCCTGCTCAGCTGCGTCGGGGCGGGGTTCGCCACGCTGCTCGACGCCGCCGTCATCGCCTACACCGCGCCGGCACTCGTCTCGGGATCCGGCGCCTCAGCCGCCACCGTGCAGTGGTTTCTCGCCGTGTACTCGCTGACGTTCGGCCTCGGGCTCGTGCCGGGCGGGCGCATCGGCGATGCCCTCGGCCGCCGTCGGCCGCTGCTGCTCGGCCTCGCGCTGATTCTCGTCGGGGCGAGCACCTCGGCCCTCGGCCCCGTCGCCGTCACGCTCATCGCCGGGCGCCTCGTGCAGGGACTCGGTGCCGGGCTGGTGAGCGCTCAGGTGCTCGGCCTGATCCAAGATCACTTCCACGGCACGGAGCGGATTCGCGCCTTCGGGGCGTACACCGCCGCCGGTGCTGCGGCGGGCATGGCGGGACCGCTGCTGGCCGGGGCGGTGCTGCTGCTGGCCACGCCCGACCCTGCCTGGCGCATCGTGCTGCTGCTGCCGGTGCCCGCCATTTTCGCGACGATCTGGATCGTCTGGCGTCAACTGCCCGCCGACCCGGTGCGAGCGCGCGGCCCCATCGCGCTCGATCTGCCCGGCATCGCCCTGCTCGGCGGCATCGTCGTGCTCATCACGCTGCCGGTGATCGACCCCGGGCTGCCCGTCGCGCTCACTGCCGGGATCTTCGCGATCGTCGTCGTGCTCGCCATCGCGCTCGTGTTCTGGGAACGCCGCTACGGCCGCCGTGGTCGATTGCCGCTCTTCGCCCCGGCGCTCATGCGCGAGCGCGGCTTCCTCGCGGGCAATGCGGTCGCGATGCTCTGGTTCGGTTCGCTGCTCGGCTCGAGCACGGTGCTCACCATTTACGTGCTGCAGCACCTCGGCACCCCGGCGCTCCTGCTCGCCGCGCTGATGCTGCCCGGGGCCGCCGCTCGCCTCGTCGCCGCCCGGTACAGTGCCCGGGCATTCGCACGGTGGGGAGCGCCGCTGGTGACGGGCGGGGTCGGTGCGGAGAGCGTGGGCATGCTGCTGCTTGCGGGCGGTGCGTTGGCGCTGGATCCCGCACCATTGCTCGTGCTCATCGTCGTGGTGCAGGTCGGCCTCGGCATCTGCAGCGGAGTCTCCGAGCCCATGATTCGCGTGCTTGCCCTCGCCCGAGCGCCGCAGGGCATGGCGGGGGTGGCCGCATCGTTTCTGCAGCTCACTCAGCGTTTGGCGGCGACGCTCGCGGTCGCGCTCGGCACGGGGATCTTGCTCGCCGGCGGCACGTCTGCGGCGTCGCTCGCCACCGCGCTGATCATCTTCGCCGGATGCGCGCTGGTTGCCGCGCTCGCGACGCGGCAACGGGAGTTTCGCACCGCGGTGTGAAGCGGGGTGGCCCGGAAGCGGGGTGCACACGAACGAGCGCGCGTTGACGCAAAAGTGATCGCGGGCGGGCGCGATTCTTCTCTACCGTTGAACCCAGACCGGTCGCGACATCGCGCCGCGCACCGGCCCCGCCCTCGGCGCATCGGAGCCCGAGGGCCGTCTGCGAGCAAGGGAGCACCGTGACTGATCTGAACCCGACCGACGCGACCGCGACCGCGACCGCGACCGAAGTGACGGTTGCCGAGGGCACTTGCGAGTGGCGGGAGGGCAGAACCTACTTTCGCATCGCCCGTGGCGTCGCCACCGCCGGGGCTGGTGCACGCATCGCCCCGGGCGAGGTTCCGCTCATCGCTGTGCACGGCGGGCCCGGGTGCACGCACGACTACCTGCTGAGCCTTGACGATCTCGCGCAGGATCGCCCGGTCGTCTATTACGACCAGCTCGGCAGCGGGCGCTCCACCCACCTGCCCGACGCGCCCCGCGACTTCTGGACGACCGAGCTGTTTCTCGAGGAACTCGACACCTTGCTCGCGCACCTCGGTGTCGAGCAATACGACCTGCTCGGGCAGTCGTGGGGCGGCATGCTCGGATCGGAGCACGCGGTGCGCCGACCGCGCGGGCTGCGCCGCCTGGTGATCGCCGACTCGCCGGCATCGATGCCGCTCTGGCGCGAGGCGGCGCTCGGGCTGCGCGCCGAGCTGCCGGAAGCGACGCGCGACGCGATCGCGCACTTCGAATCCATCGGCGACTTCACGGCACCCGAGTACCTTGCCGCCTCAGACGTGTTCTACGCCCGCCACGTCTGCCGCGTGCAGCCGCTGCCCGCGCCGGTGCAGCGCACGTTCGACCTGCTCGACGCTGATCCGACGGTCTATCACGCGATGAACGGGCCGAGCGAGTTCATGGTGATCGGCTCGCTTCGCGACTGGAGTGTGATCGACCGGCTCGACCGCATCGAAGTGCCGACGCTCGTGCTCAACGGAGCCTACGACGAAGCGACCGACGCCGTGGTGCAGCCGTTCGTCGAGCGGATTCCGCAGGTGAGCTGGGTGCGCTTCGAAGCGTCGAGCCACATGCCCCACTGGGAGGAGCGCGAGGAGTTCATGCACGTGGTGGGGGAGTTTCTCGGCTGAGGGGAGACTCGCGGAGCGGGGTCACTTTGGGACGGTGCGCCGCCGGCGACACGCTCCCAAAGTGACCCCGCTCGCAGGCGGGGGGCAGGGGTGCGCCTCCACTGCACCCGCACTGGTGCATCTCGGCCCGCAGGAGTACTCTATTGCAAAACATGAATATCTTTCATGTTTTGCGGACGCCAGCGCTGGTGCCCGCTCCCCACCAACACCGTCGTTCGTGCAGGAGCTCCCCATGACTCACACTCCAGACCCCGCCTTACCCCGGCTGCAGGGCAGCCTGGGGGTGACGAGCATCGTGCTGATGGTCGTCGCCGCGGCCGCCCCGCTCACCGTCGTCAGCAGCAACGTTCCCCTCGCCATCGCGCTCGGCAACGGCAATGGCGCCCCTTACGCCTTCATCATCGCGGCCGTCGTGCTGCTGCTCTTCTCCGTCGGCTTCGTCGCGATGTCACCGCGCGTCACCAACAGTGGCGCGTTCTTCTCGTACGTCGCCCTCGGGCTCGGTCGCCGCCCCGGCAACGCGACCGCGGCGATCGCGCTCGTCGCCTACACATGCATCCAGTGCGCGGTGTGGGGCTTCCTCGGGGTCGCCACCAACTCCCTCGTCTCCGGATACGTCGGCGTCGACCTTCCCTGGTGGGTCTACTCATTCCTGTTCATTGCGATCACGGCTCTCCTTGGGTACCGCCACATCGAGCTCAGCGCCAAGGTGCTCGGCGTCGCGCTCGCCGCAGAGATCTTGATCGTCGTCGTGTACGACGCGGTCGTCTTTGCGACGAGCGGTGGGGCGAACGTCGGGGGATCCTTCGCGCCGCTCAGCACCGTCTTCGACCCCGGCGTCGCCGCGGCCATCACCTTCGCGATCGCCGGGTTCATGGGGTTCGAGGCCACGGTCGTGTTCCGCGACGAGGCGCGCGATCCGGATCGCACCCTGCCCCGCGCCACGTACATCTCCGTGCTGCTGATCGGCGGCTTCTACGCGATCTCGGGCTTCGCGCTCATCGCGGCCGTGCACCCCGGGCAGGCGGTCGACCTCGCGGTGACCTCGATCAACGGCGACGGCACGATGCTCACCGACTCGATGCAGCAGTACCTCGGCGTGGCCACGGGGCACATCGTGCAGGTGCTGCTCATCACGTCGCTCTTCGCGTGCGCGCTGTCGTTCCACAACGTCATCGCCCGCTACCTGCTCGCGATGAGCCAGAACGGGTTGCTGCCGGCGCGGGTCGGCGCGATCCATGCGAAGCACCGCTCGCCCTCGACCGCCTCGCTCACGCAGTCGGTCAGCGCCGCCGTGCTGCTGCTCGCGCTCGTGCTCATCGGCCTCAACCCGATCGCCCAGATCTACGGGTTCATGGCCGGCGTCGCGGCCGTCGGATTCCTGCTGCTCATGATCCTGACGTCGATCGCCGTGTGGGTGTACTTCCGTGGGGCGGCGGCGCGCGGGCGCAATCTGTGGCGGTTGCGCATCATCCCCGCGATCGCCGTGCTGGTGCTCGTCGCGACCCTCATCATCGTGCTCAGCCAGTTCACCCTGGTCACCGCGCTGTCGGTGCCGGTGAGCGTGGTGATCGCGGCGGTTCCGGCGGTGGCGGGCCTTGTCGGGTTGCTGCTGCGGGGTGGGGCGGATCGCCCGGCCTCCGGTGATCCGGCACCCGAACTGCAGACCGCACCCCGAAAGGAACCCGCATGACCCGCGACACCGCCGCCCATTCCGCCGCCGAGACCGCGCCCGCAGTCGCAACCGCACTCGCCGAGTACGACTACGCCATTCCGATCGAGGCCCGCCGCGACGACTACGACCCGATGCGCGTCGTCGATGCGCAGGGCGCCTGGCTGACCCTCGCGGATGGTCGCCGCATCCTCGACTTCCACAGTCAGTACATGTGCGTCGGCATCGGCCACAAGCACCCGCGCATCACGGAGGCGCTGCACCGCGCGGTCGACGGCATCGACTACGTTAGCGAGATCATGCTGCACGACTCGCGAGTCACCGCGGCGCGGCTGCTCACGCAGGAGACCGGCGACCCCGAGCACTGGGGCGGCTGCCGCTTCGTGTCGTCGGGGTCGGAGGCGGTCGAAATGGCGATCCTCATCGCCCGCACGGTGACGCAGCGGCCACGGATCGTGGTCGCGCAGGCCAGCTACCACGGGTGGACGTCGAGTTCGGCGGCCGCGACCTCCCTGCCGCACATGCGCAATATCTTCCACGCTGCGGATCCCGATGCGTACCTCAGCGTGCCGACCGACCAGCCGCCCTACCTCGCCGCGCCGACGCCCGGGCCGCTGGCCGACGACGCCGAGGTGGCGCGCTGCCTGATTGAGACCGAGCGGCTCATCCGCGCGCAGGGACCCAACCAGGTCGCCGCGTTCATGTTCGAGATCTACAAGGGCGCAGCCGGATTCCGCGTGCCCGACGCCTACGTGCAGGGCATCCGCGAACTCACGACGCGGCTCGGCATCCTCTGGATCGACGACGAAGCGATCGCCGGCGCCGGGCGCTCGGGCAAGTGGTGGGCGTACCAGCACACCGGCGTCGCACCCGATCTGCTCGTCACCGCGAAGGGCATCGGCAGCTCGGCGGCGCCGGCCGGGGCGGTGCTCGTCTCGCGGGCGATCAGCGACGTGCTCAACGCGGGGGTCTGGTACTCGGTGTCGACGAATTCGGGGCACCCGCTCGCGACGGCCGCGATCACCGCGACGATCGAAACCGTCAACGATGAGCGGATTCTGGATCGCGTCACCGAGCTCGGAGCGCGCATCGAGGCGCGATTGCGCGAGATGCAGGATCGCCACCCCACCATTGCCAGCATCAGCGGGCGCGGATTCGGCTGGGGCATCGACATCACCTCTCCCGCGGGTGAACGCTTCTCGCCGCACGACCGCTGGTTCGTGCCCGGCCTCGACGCGGCGCCCGCCTTCAACGCCGCCGAGTTCGTCGCCGAGGAGTGCCTGAAGCGCGACATGCTCACGTTCACGTTCACCGCGAACACGCTCACGATCGCGCCGCCGCTCAGCTCGACCGCCGACGACATCGAGTTCGGGCTCGACGCGCTCGACGCAGCATTCGGGGCGCTCGAGGAGCGGTTGGGGGTGTAGGGGTGGTCTGCGCTGAGCGGGATCTGCGCTAAGCAGGGTCTGCGCTCGGCCGGCTCCACACTCAGCGGGTGATCTGCGCTCAGCGGAACCGACCTGGCCTACGGGGTTCCGCTGAGTGCAGATCTTCCTCTGAGCGCAGACGGTGGCGGGTCGGGCAGCGCGAACGCACCCGCCACTGTCGCGCCAAATCTGGTGCCCCGACCAACTCCCGGGATAGGCTCGGCACAGCGGCGTCTCAGGGGCGTTGCATGGAGTCCATCGAGAGAACCGGGGCAGAGCATGTGCACACGAGTCGTTTGGCCGGACGCGAACGGATCGGTCATCGTTGGCCGCAACATGGACTTCCACATGGATCTGCTCACCAACCTGTGGAAGTATCCGCGCGGCATCGAGCGCACTGACGGTGTCGACGGAGAGCTGACGTGGACGTCGACCTACGGCAGCATCGTCGCGACGGCCTTCGACCTCGTCGCGACCGACGGCATGAATGAGGCGGGCTTCGCCGGTCACATTCTGTGGCTGGCCGAATCCGACTACGGCACGCCGGGGGCGAGCGCGACGCAGCTCAGCCAGGCGGTCTGGCTGCAGTACTATCTCGACAACTTCGCGACGGTCGCCGAGGCGGTTGCCTGGACCAATGAGTCGCAGGTGCAGATCTCACAGCTCTTCGACCCGACCGGCCACCTCGTGCCGACGCTGCACCTTGCGATCAACGACGCGACGGGTGACTCCGCGATCATCGAGTACACCGATGGCACGCCGCGGGTGTACCACAGCCGCGACTACCAGGTCATGACGAATTCGCCGACCTTTGACCAGCAGCTCGAACTCGTGCGTCAGTACGAGGGGCTCGGCGGCGACCGCCCCCTGCCCGGTTCGACGCTCGCCACTGATCGCTTCGCCCGGGCGTCGTACTACGTGCAGCACCAGGTGCAGCCGAAGACGCAGGTCGACGCGATCGCGGCGATGTTCAGCATCATGCGCAACGCGGCCCAGCCGTTCCGCACCCCCGAACCGGGCAAACCCGACGCCTCGCAGACGATCTGGCAGGTCGTGCTCGACCTCACGAACAAGCGCTACGTCTTCGAGTCGACGACGAGACCGGGCATCGTCTGGGTCAACCTCGACGAGCTCGACTTCGCTCCTGGCTCGGGAGCGCGCAAGCTCGAGCTGGTCAGCCGCTTGGCGCTTGAGGGAGGGCTCACCGGCAACGTCAGCGGTCAGTTCGTCGACGTCGGCGAAGACGCGCTGAGCGTGCTCGCGACCGGGGTGACCGCGCTCGAGTATGTCGCGAAGAAGCGCGATGATTTCGCGGCGATCGCACGCGCGGTGCAGCAACTCGTCGGCTCCGGGAAGTAACCCTCGCGGTGACGGCGAGGCACCTGCTCGTCGCGTGCGCGCTGGTTGCGCTCGCGGCGGCGATCCTCGGCGCGAGCCGACTCGCTATCGGGCCGAACACCGCCGCGGCGGGTTTCGTGACGATTCTCATGCTGCTCGCGGTGATGCGCGCCGAGAGCTGGCGCGTGCGTGCGCAGGCGGCCCTGTGGGCGGTGCTGGTTGCGCTGCTCGGGTATATGGTCGGCGGGCACGGGCTCGTGGCGACGCTCGTTGCGCTGGTGGTGGTGTCGCTCGTGCAGGGCATCGTGACGGTGGGGGAGACGGCGCTGCTCACCCGCTCGCCCGTCAATCTGCTCGCGTTCGCGTCGCTGGGCCAGTCGGGTGCGCAGCTCTGGAGCGTGGTGCTCGGATCGTGCATCGGCGCGGTTGTGGTGCTCGGATTCTCACTCGTGACGCGTTCGCGCGAGCGGCGGCTGGTCGATCCGAAATCGATGTCGGATCGCCTCGCCTATGGCGTCGCCACGGCTGCGGGCGCGGTCGTCATCTCGGTGGTCGGCGAGCTCGTGCATTTTCCGTACACCGGGTGGGCGCTGCTGACGTTCGCCCTGGTGCTCTCGTTCGCGCCCGAGCAGCGACTGGAGCGCGGGTACGCTCGACTCGTCGGATCGGTGGTCGGCGCCGTGCTCGCGACGTTGCTCGCCCAGCTGCCGGCACCGGTTCCTCTGATCGCCGCGGTGGTCTGCATGGTGCTCTGCGTCGCGTTCCTGAACGCGGGAGACTACCGGCGGTTCGTGCTCTTCCTGACACCGGCGGTGCTGCTCACCACGTCGTCGGAATACTCGGCGGTGGCGCTCGGAGTGCTGCGCGTGGAGGCGGTGCTGTTCGGTGCCGTGGTCGCGTTCGCGTGCGTCTTCGCCATGCGGCGATGGGGGTCGCGCCGCATCATGGGCAGCTGACGCGTACGCGCAATTCCGAGCCCTCGATGCGAGCACCGACCGCGTGCTCCCGGCACTACCGCGCGAGGAAGAAGCTCGAGACGTGGAAGTTCACGATGTAGAGCGGAATCGCGAGGAGCGGCACGTAGCTGCCGCGTTGCCGCTCGACGAGCAGCACCGTGCCGCAGATGCCGGCCGCCACGCAGATGATCGCCGGCCCAAAGAGGAGGGCGCCCGAGAAAAACGGATTCACCTGCGCTTCGAGCGCTGGCAGCAAGCCGAAGTGAGCGAACATACCGGCGAAGGTCGCGCCGGCCGCGCCCACGACCATGCAGACGACGCCGAGCCAGAACCGCATCGGCAGGTCGCCGAGGTGCACCGGCTCGGGGTACGCGTCGCGGCTGCTCGTCATGCGCAGCAGCCTAGCCGCGTTGCGCCTTGGTAGCGTGGGCGTAACCGGCCGCGCTCGCCGCCGGCCCAGAGAGGAGCTGCGATGACGCACGTTCGACGGCTCCCCTCACAGGCCCGCAGCGAGGCGAAGGTGGCGCGCATGCTTGAGGTGGCGCAGCGCATCATCACCACCGACGGGGCCGAGGCCGCCACGACCACGCGCATCGCCGCCGAGGCCGACGTCTCGGTGGGCACGATCTACCGGTTCTTCGCGAGCCGCGAGGGGCTGCTGAATGTGCTGGTGGGGCGCGAATTGGACGAGTTGGATCGCCGACTCGCCGCAGCCGACTACTCGCTCGGTGGCGCGGATTGGGCCGAACGCGCTGACGCCGGGGCCGACGTGATGATCGAGTTCGCCGATGACCCCGGGCTGGCCTTCCGCACACTGATGTACACCTCGACCCTCACCGGCGAGATCGCCGCGACGAACCGCGAGCACGACCTGCGGATGGCCCACCACCTCATCTCCGGCCTGCCGCAGCGCGCGCTCGACGCGATGCAGCCCAGCCCGCTCGCCGTCATGCACCTGTACCTCGGCATCCTCGACAAGGGGATGGAACTCGCGTTCTTCCGCCCCGGGCACCGCGATGACGCGATCATCGCTGAGATGAAGCTCGCGGCGCGCACCTTCCTGGCGCAGTATCTTGACGCGGCGGATCGCCCGGCCCGCTAACGCGTTACCCTCAGCGGCGGATTTGCGCTCAGCGGCTCAGATCGAGGCTGAACCATTCCTCTGGGTGCAGATTTTCTGCTGATCGCAGCTGAGCGCCGCTCCTCGGGCCACCCTGGCGAAGGTGAGCGATATAGTGTTACTATCTGCGTATGAATGCGGATAAGAGAGTATGTGGCATGAACCCCAGCTCGGAGTTCGTTGACCTCGCCGCCGAGGTGCTGGGGCTGCTGGCCGATCCCACGCGCATCCGCATCATTCTCGCCTTGCGGGGTGCGGATGAGCTTCCCGTCAACGCGCTCGCCGAAGCGGTCGGCAAGAAGCCGTCGGGAGTCTCGCAGCACCTCGCCCGACTGCGCATGGCGCGCATGGTCACGACCCGGCAAGAGGGCACCAGCGTGTACTACCGGCTCACCGATGAGCACGCGCTCGCGCTCGTCACCGAAGCCATCAAGCAGGCCGAGCACGCGGTGTCGAACGGCCAACTGCCCCCGCACCATCACGCGCCGCAGGGTGAGGCGATCCCGCACACGGTAGACGGCCGCGCATGATTGCGGTGCTGCGCAACGCGACCTACGCCAAGCTGTTCGCGGCGCAGATCATCGCGCTGCTCGGCACCGGCCTGCTCACTGTCGCACTCGGCCTGCTCGCATTCGAGATCGCCGGCGGCGATGCCGGCATCGTGCTCGGGATCGCCATGACCATCAAAATGGTCGCCTACGTGGCGGTCGCGCCGGTCACCACCGCGCTCGTGTCGCGTCTGCCGCGCCGGCCGGTGCTCATCGCCTCCGACCTGCTGCGCGCCGGCGTCGCGGTGTCGTTGCCCTTCGTCACCGAGGCGTGGCACATCTACGTGCTCATTTTCGTGCTGCAGTCGGCGTCGGCGACGTTCACGCCGACGTTTCAGGCGGTGATTCCGTCGGTGCTGCCCGACGAACGCGACTACACCCGGGCGCTCTCGCTGTCGCGACTCGCCTACGATCTCGAATCGCTGGTGAGCCCCGTGCTGGCGGCGGCGCTGCTCACGGTCGTGGCGTATCACGACCTGTTCGTCGGCACGGTGATCGGCTTCCTGGTGTCTGCGGTGCTCGTGATGCTGTCGCGATTCCCGGTAATCGTTGCGCCTGCCCCGGCACCGTTCATCGATCGGCTGACGCGCGGCGTGCGCGCGTTCTGGGCGAGCGCCGAACTGCGCGGACTCATGGGCCTGAACCTCGTCGTCGCCACGACGACGGCGATGGTCATCGTGAACACGGTCGTCGTGGTGCGCGGCGAGCTCGGTCGCAGCCAAGCCGATGTCGCGCTGCTGCTCGCGGCGTACGGTGCTGGGTCGATGATCGTTGCGCTTGGCATGCCGAAGCTGCTCGAGTCGCTGCTCGACCGCCGCGTGATGCTCGGCGGCGGCATGGTGTTGCCCGTGCTGCTGCTCGGGGTCGTGGGGGTGCTTGCGGTGCCGGTCGGCGGCGATGCCGCATGGCGCTGGATCGCGCTGCTCGTGCTGTGGCTGCTGCTGGGAGCCGCGACGTCGACGATTCTGACGCCTTCGGCGCGCTTGCTGCGCCGCGCGAGCGACGAGGCGCACCGCCCGGCTGTGTTCGCGGCGCAGTTCTCGCTCTCGCACGCGTGCTTCTTGGTCACCTATCCGCTGGCCGGTGTAGCGGGTTCGGCGTTCGGGCTCCCAGTGGTGGGCAGTGCGCTCGTGGTGCTGGGCGCCGTCGGGGCGCTCTTCGCGCGGAGCCAGTGGCGGTCGCAGCGCGCTAGGCAGGCGCACCTGGTGCGATTGGGGTAACTTCGGACCAGTGCGCGGCCCGATAATCCGCGCAGCACTGGTCCGAAGTTACCCCAATCCGATTAAGCGCGGGCGGAGCCAGCGGCGGGCGCGGGGCCAGCAGCAGGGGTCGCGCGGAAGCGCGGGTGCAGCAACACGAACACGGCGACCACTGCCATGACGCCGGCCCCGAGAATGACCGGCAGCGGCGCCCACACGCCATAGAGCGCGGTGCCGAGCGTCGGTGCAATCACGAAGGTGAGGCCGTTCGTCGCGCCGATGAGCCCGGCGAGGCCGCCCTGCTCGTCGCGCGCCATGAGCAGTGACGGGCCTGCGGTGTACCCCGGCATCGCGATGCCGAGGCCGAGCCCGATGAGCAAAATCGAGACGAACAGCAGCACCGCCCCGGCGTCGGCGATCAGTGCGCCGAACCCGATGAGCGCGATCAGCGACCCCACGCGCAGCAGGGTGCGCGGCTGCCAGCCGGTGCGCGGCACGATCACGGCCTGAGCGACGACCATGCCGAGGCCGGCCGCGAGCAGCGCCCCGCCGGTGACCAGCCCGGTGGTGCGGGCGTCGAGGTGCAGGCGATCCTGCACGATGAAGCCCGTGATCACCTGGATGAACCCGAGTGCCGTGAACATGCCGAAGCCGGCGAGCAGAAACGGCCAGACGCGTGTGTCGAAGGCCCGCACGTGCACGGGCTCGTCGATCAGCGCGGTGCGCGGCTCGCGGCGCAGACGAAATGCGACGAGGATCAGCCCGGCCGTGAGCAGCAGCGGCACGGCGATGAGGGGAGCCATGAGCCCGGCCGTGGCCAGCACTCCGCCGAGCACGGCGCCCGCGACCATGGCGACGCCCTGCACGGCACCGACCCCCGCCATGCCCTTCACCCGAGCGGCCTCGTCGGTGGTGACGTCGGCGATGTACGCTTGAGCGGTGGGCGGTACGGCGGCCATCGCGGTGCCGAATCCGATGCCGCGCAGCACGATGAAGAGCACGAACAGCGTGGCTCCGGTGACGATGCCGGCCATGCCGAGCTGCGCCAGACCGGCGAACAGTGCCATGGTCGACGCGGCGATCGCGCTGGCGGCGACGAGCACGGGCTTGCGGCCCCACGACTGCGACCGACGGCCCCAGAACTGGCTGGTGAGCACGACCATGAGCGCGGCGATGCTGATGGTCACGCCGATCTGCCACTCGGCGAGCCCGACCTCGCGCGAGAGCGGTGCAATGATCGGGTTGAGGGTCATCTGGCCGAGGTAGATGAGAAACACCGAGCCGAGCACGAGCGGAATCTGCGGCTTCTGAGCGGGTGCGGGAGCGGCCTCGGCGTCGGCAACGACGGCATTCTGGCCGGTGGCGGGGTCGACGGCGGGCGTCGCGGTCATGCGCGGGATCATTCGGGTTCGGTGACGTCAAGTTCGGCCGCGGGGCTCGCGGCGAGGTGGTCGGCGAGGCGCACGGCGAGGCCGGCGATCGCCGTGTCGATGGCGAAGCGGTAGTACTCGTTGCGCACCCGTTCCGCCGCAGCACCGCCCTCGGCGAACGGGCGCATGAACTCCTGACCCATCTCGCGCACGGCGCGACTGGCCTGCGGCATCGTTTCGAACTCCTGCATCATGCTCGCGTGATCCCGCGGCCCGTCGCCCTCGTGCTGCAGGCGGTCGTCGGCGATCGAGACGGTGAGCGTGGCGGTGTTGAGCAGCACCGCATAGGCGGAAGGGGCGAGGGGGCCGAAGCCGGCCCGATGCAGGTGAGCCATGCCACGCTCAAGGATGGGCAGCATGACCGGCAGTGTCGGCCCGTGCATCAGCGCCCACTTCGCGACTCCTGGGAACTCGTGGGCAAGGGGGCCGAGGTCGTAGAGGAGCTCCCGGAACCAGGCTTCCCAATCGAGCGCGTCATCGGGCAGCGGGGCGCGCTCGAGCACGCGCTCGACGACGCGGCGGCACAGCAGATCCTTGCCGCCGACGTGGTGGTAAACGACCGATTGCGAGACGCCGATGCGCCGCGCAAGGTCGCGGATCGACCACACGAAGAGGTGCGACTCGCGGGTCAGTTCGGTAGCGGCGTCGATGACGGCCTCGGGGGTGAGGCCGACGTGGAAGGCGGGCGCGGCGGCCGGCGCGATGGCGTCGGGGCCGGCACTCGCGGTGGGTTGTGGCATGGTTCTCCTGCGAAATTTCGTACTCGTCCTGCGCGAACGGCAAACATCTGATTAAACTCAGGGTGGCCTAACTTGAGATGCAGATGCGCTCGATTCGAACACCGTTCGCATCTCCATTAGAACACCGTTCGCTTGAGTATGTGATAATCATTCTCATTAAAGATCTGAAAGGTCTGGGATGAGCCAGAATTCCGACGCCGCACCCGCGGCGAACCCACCGTCCTTCTTCGCACCCGTACGCGGCAGCCTCGCGGCGATCATCGCGCTGAGCGTCGTCGGCGCCGTCGGCAGCGTGGTGCCCTACATCGCCATCGTCGAACTCGCCCGCACCCTCATGCCGGCACTCGACGGCAACTCCGTCGACGCGGCCCGCGTGTGGCTCATCGTGGTCATCGCCGGGATCGCGCTCTTCGCGAGCTTCATCGCCGCGTTCCTCTCGGCGCTGGTGAGCCACTTCGCGGATGCCGAGCTGCAGCTCTCGCTGCGGCGCCGCATCATCGGGCACCTGCGGCGTCTGCCCCTCGGATGGTTCGACCAGAAATCGTCGGGCACGGTGCGCAAGCTCGTCGAGAACGACGTCGTCGCCCTGCACCAGCTCGTCGCCCACGCGATCCAAGACGTGATCACCGCGGTGCTCGTGCCGGTGATCTGCGTCGTCTACCTCTGGACGGTGCAGTGGCAGCTCGCGGTCGCCGCACTCGTTCCGCTGATTCTGACCCTCATCATCTACCCGATCATGATGCGCGGCGGCGCCGAGAAGTTCGCGCAGTACGACGCGGCGACGGCGGCGCTTGCGGGCGCGACGGTGGAGTTCGTGCACGGCATCGCCGTGGTGAAGCGCTTCGGTCAGGTCGGCCGCAGCCACGCGCGATATCGCGATGCGACGGGCGCGTACGTGCGCTTCGTCGGCGACTGGACCCGCCAGACGGGTCTGCTGTTCACCGTGATCGAGGTCATCACCTCGCCGGTGATCGTGCTGCTCTGGATTCTCGCCGTGGGGCTGTGGCTCGTCGGCGCCGGAGTTTCGCAGCCGATCGACCTGCTGCCCGGCATTCTGCTCGGGCTCAGCCTGACCGGACCGCTCATGAAGCTCGGCTCGTCGGGCCAGTTCCTGCGCAACGCGACGAAGGCGCAGCAGTCGCTCGCCGACTTCTTCGCGCTGCCGACGGTGACGCAGCCGGCGGCCCCGGAGCAGGTGCAGGGCAACGGCGTCGCATTCGACGACGTCACGTTCGGCTACGACCCCGAACACCCCGTGCTGCACGAGATCGCCGCGCAGTGCGCTCCGGGAACGGTCACCGCGCTCGTCGGGGCATCTGGCTCGGGCAAGTCGACCCTCGCGAAGCTCGTGCCGCGCTTCTACGACGCCGACGCCGGCACCGTGGCAATCGGTGGCGCCGACGTGCAGCAGGTCGAGACGACCGCGCTCTACCGCGAGGTCGGGTTCGTGTTCCAAGAGGTGCAGACGCTGCGCGCGAGCCTGCGCGACAACATCCGCCTGACCCGCCCCGATGCGACGGATGCGGAGGTGGAGGCCGCGGCGCGCGCCGCGCAGATCCACGATCGTATTCTGCGCTTCGAGCGCGGCTACGACGCCGTGGTCGGCGACGACGCGAACCTCTCGGGCGGTGAGGCGCAGCGCGTCACGATCGCGCGGGCGCTGCTCGCCGACGCGCCGATTCTCGTGCTCGACGAGGCCACCGCGTTCGCCGACCCCGACTCGGAGGCGGCGATCCAGCGCGCCCTCAGCACGCTCGCCGCAGGGCGCAGCGTGCTCGTCGTGGCGCACCGACTGCACACCATCGTCGGCGCCGACCAGATCCTAGTGCTCGACGAGGGCCGCGTCATCGAGCGCGGCACGCACGACGAGCTCGTCGCCCAGGGCGGCCGGTTCGCGACCATGTGGCACGACTATCAGCAGAATCACGACCGCTCACTGCCCGAAGGAGCCCGCGCATGATCCGCCGTCTCTGGAGCTACGCCTCCCCATCAGCGCGCCGCCTGCTCGTCGTCGAGCTGAGCTGCATCGTCGCCACGGCGATTCTGCAGGGCCTCGCCTTCCTCGTGCTCGTGCCGCTGCTGCGCGCACTCTTCGGCGGCGACACGGATACCGCCGGCCGCTGGCTGCTCGGGCTCGCCGGCATCGCGGTGGCGTACGCCGCGGTCTTCTGGGCGGCGAGCCAGGTCGCGATGCGCGCCAGCACCGAGATTCTCGATTCGCTGTTGGGCTCACTGGGCCAGCGCCTCGTCGATATTCCGGTGGCCTGGTTCGCCGGCAGCCGCACCGGGCTGGTCTCGGGCATCGCCACGCAGGGCGCGATGTTCGTCTCGAACACGCCCTACTCGTTTATTCGCCCCGTGATCACCGGGTTCCTGACGCCGGGCACAGTGCTCGTCGGCATGTACTTCTTCGACTGGCGGCTCGCGCTGGCGATGACCGTGATGGTGCCCGTGCTCGTCATCGGGTACCGCTGGCTGAGCGCGCGCATCGGTCGCAGCGATGCGGTGCACAGCGATGCCGTCGCCGACGCGTCGAACCGCGTCATCGAGTTCGCGCGGGTGCAGCCGGCGCTGCGCACGGCGGGTGATGATTCGATCGCTGAGCGATTGGTCGAGACGGCGTTGCAAGATCAGCATCGCGCGTACCGGGGCATGCTCATCTCGGGCGGTGCCGGCATCGCGACCTTTGCCGGCCTCGTGCAGCTCTCACTCACGGTGCTGCTCATCGTGGGAGCGACGCTCGCGATCGGCGGCACGATCGACGTTGCCACACTGCTCGCGCTGCTCGTGCTGGGGGTGCGCTTCAACGAACCCATCGTCACGGCGGGCGACCTCGGCGGCGGCATCGCCGTCGCGCGCACGACGCTGCAGCAGCTCGACGATCTCGCGTCGCAGACCCGACTGCCTGAGCCGGCCTCTCCCGCCGTTCCTGCCGACTGGGGGTTCGCGTTCGACGACGTCACCTTCGGGTATGGCGGATCGCCGGTGCTCGACGGCCTCACCTTCACGGCAGAACCGGGTCAGATGACCGCGATCATCGGGCCGTCGGGGTCGGGAAAGACGACGATCACCAAGCTCATGGCGCGTTTCTACGACGCGGAATCGGGCACCGTGTCGATCGGCGGCGTGCCCATTCCCGAACTCGGCACCGCCACGGTCGAGGCCGCGGTCGCCCCGGTGTTCCAGGACGTGTACCTGTTCGATGACACGATTCTCAACAACGTGTGGGTCGGCAACCCCGACCTGTCGCGCGACGAGGTGATCGCGGCTGCTTCTCGAGCGCGCGTCGACGAGATCGTCGAGCGGTTGCCCGGCGGGTGGGATGCGCGCGTCGGAGAGGGCGGCACCAACCTGTCGGGCGGTGAGCGCCAGCGCGTGTCGATCGCGCGCGCCCTGCTCAAGGACGCGCCGATCGTGCTGCTCGACGAGGCGACCGCCGCCCTCGACATCGGCAACGAGATCGCGATCGGCGAGGCCATCGACTCGATTCGTCCGGGCCGCACCCTCGTCGTCGTCGCGCATCGTCTGCAGACCATCATGACCGCCGACCGCATCGTCATGCTCGACGGCGCGGGTGGCATCGGCGAGACCGGCACGCACGCCGAACTGCTCGAGGCCGGCGGGGCGTACGCGCGCTATTGGAACGAGCGCGTCGACGCCTCGGGATGGCAGCTCGCCGGCGATCCCGCGCCAGATTCAGACCCCATCACCGCTCACCAGAAAGCGACTCCATGACCGAACCCATCTCACCCACTGCCGCAGCGCCTGCGGCGCAGCCTGTGGCGGAAACGCAGCCCGCTGCTGCGGCCCCGGATCGCCCGGCCGCCGCACGCCGCACCGGCGCCCGCTTCTCGGCGCGCGACCTGCTCAACGTGGCGATCTTCGTCGTGATCTACTTCATCGTGATCGTCGCGATCACGATGATCGGAGCGATCAGCCCACTCGTGATGCTCATCATCGTGCCGCTCTGCGCGCTTGCTGGAGGCATCCCGTACATGCTGTTCCTGACGCGCGTGAAGCACGCCGGCATGGTGACGCTCTTCGGCACGGTCAACGCGCTCATCTACTTCATGATGGGGCACCCGTGGCAGAGCCTGCTCTTCACGATTCTGTGCTCGGTCGCCGCCGAGTTCGTGCTCGCAGCGGGCAAGTACCGCTCGAAGTGGGCCGCGATCGGCACCTACACCGTATTCTCGGCCTGGTTCCTGGGCCCGTGGATCCCGCTCATTCTCGACCGTGCGGCGTACCTGCAGTCGGCGGGCCTCACCGAGATGGGCCCCGAGTACGTCGCTGCGTTCGACCAGATCGTGTCGCTGCCGGCCCTCTTCATCATGTGGGGCGCCACCGTGGTGCTCGGGTTCTTCGGCGGGCTGCTCGGCAGTGCCGTGCTGCGCAAGCATTTCCGCAAGGCCGGTCTTGCCTGAGCTGCGCACCTCGCCGCCGGTCGCGGTCGCCCCGTCGCTCGATCGCGCCACCGCGCGCGGCGAGCGACGGGGCCTCGACCCGCGCATGAAGATCCTGCTGGTCGTCGCCGTGAGCATCACCGCGATGAGCCCGGCCGGCCTGCGCTTCGTGCCCGCGTTTCTTGCGCTCGGTGTCGGCCTCGCCCTCTGGGAGGGTGCGCGGCGACGCGCACTCAGTCTCGTGGTGACCGCCGCCGTGCTCGCGGTGCTCGGCTGGGGGCTGCCCGCGTGGTGGCCGAACGCGGTCACCGCCATCTTCGCCTTCGGCGGCACGTACTTCCTGCGCTTCACGGTGATCGCCGGCATCGGCATGCACCTGATCGCGACCACCTCGCCAACCGAACTGTCTGCCGCACTCCGCGCCTGGCACGCGCCGCGCGCGTTGGCCGTCACGCTCGCCGTCATGCTGCGGTTCTTCCCGCTCGTCGCTGCTGAAGCGCGCGCCGTGCTCGACGCGATGCGCCTGCGCGGGCTCGCCGGGGCCGCAGGCTTCGTGCGCCACCCGGTGCGCGCCGTCGAACGGTTCACGGTGCCGATGATCGCCGCGAGTCTGCGGGCGAGCGAAGACCTGTCGGCGTCGGCGATCCTGCGCGGCCTCGGTTCGCGTCGTACGCCGACAGCGATGCACCCGCCACGGTTCGGCATCGCGGATGCGGTGCTGGTGCTGGTGGTCGCAGCTCTCGTCGCGGCAACGCTCGTCGGCCTTCCGGGAGGTGCGCGATGAGTGCGCCCGCTTCGGGAGTCGCGTCGGCCGCCGAGGTCACCGAGGCGACGTGGACGTACCCGCACGCCGACACCCCTTCGCTCGACCGGCTCTCGCTGCAGATCACCCCAGGAGAGTTCGTGGTGCTCTGCGGTGCCAGCGGATCGGGCAAGTCGACCGCGCTGCGCCTGCTCAACGGGCTCGTGCCCCACTTCCACGATGAGGGCGCGCTGAGCGGCGAGGTCACCGTGCAGGGCCTCGACACGGTCGCCGTCGAGCTCGACGCGATCGGCCTCGTGACCGGCACCGTGCTGCAGCACCCGCGCCGCCAGTTCTTCACCGACTCCGCGCCCGAAGAGATCGCGTTCGCCATGGAGAACTTCGGCTTTCCGCCCGCCGAGATTCGCACGCGTGTCGGCCGCGCCCTCGCGCGCATCGACGGGTTCGTGCCCGTCGGCGAACGCCTGCAGCGACTCTCCGGAGGTCAGCAGCAGCAGGTCGCCGTCGTCGCCGCCACGGCGCACGCGCCGCAGATGCTGTTGCTCGACGAACCCAGCGCGAACCTCTCGACCGACGCGGTGGCGCGCCTCGCGGCAACCCTTGCCGAACTGAAGCAGCGCGGGGTCACGATCGTCGTCGCCGAACACCGACTGCGCTATCTCGAAGAGCTGGTGGATCGCGTCGTCGTGATGCGATCCGGACGCATCGACGCGCAGTGGAGCGCCGCAGAGTTCCGCGCTGTCTCCGACGAGACGCTCGCCTCGGAGGGGCTGCGGGGGCGTGTGCGCTTCGCCGAGGTTCCGGTGCTTGCGGCGTCGGGTCGGAGCGTCGCGACCACGTCGGTGGGCACGGACGCTCCCGAATCCGATGGCGCGCTCGTGCTCGACGACGTGCGCGTGCGCTTCGGTGCGCGTACCGTGCTCGACATCGACCGGCTCGCGATTCCGGCAGGATCGGTCACCGCGTTCCGCGGCATCAACGGCTCGGGCAAGTCGACGCTCGTGCGCGCCATCGTCGGGCTGCAGCGGGCTAGCGGCACCATCTCGCTCGACGGGCGGGTGCTCAGCGCCCGCGCCCGGCAGCGAGCGAGCGCGATCGTCATGCAAGACGTGCAGCGGCAGCTCTTCACCGAGAGCGTCTCCGCCGAGCTCGAACTGGCCGCGCAGCTGCGCGACGGCTCCCCGCCCGACGCTGCAGAGCTCGACGCGCTGCTGCGATCCCTCGATCTCGACGCACTCGCCGACCGCCACCCGCTCTCGCTCTCGGGCGGGCAGCAGCAGCGGCTCGTCATCGCGGCGGCTCGCGTCGCCGGGCGGCGCGTGGTCGTGTTCGATGAGCCCAGCTCGGGCGTCGACCGCCGGCACCTGCAGTCGATCGCCGAGCACATTCGTGCCGTGGCGGCGGAGGGGGCGGTGGTGATCCTCATCAGTCACGACGAAGATCTGCTCGCGCTCGCCGCTGACCAGCAGGTGACGCTGCGCCCGCTGTAGGGCGCTCGCCCCATGGCAGCGGGGTCGCTTTCGGACGGTGTGGCGCCAACAACACCCTCCAGAAGTGACCCCGCTCGCAAGCAAACGCAGTGCTGCCGGCCGGGGCCCGCCGGCCCTACGCCGCGGCGATGAGCGCGAGTGCCGTGTCGATCGCTGCACCCGCGCTTGGCGCGTCGATGCGGGCCAGGGCGAGTGCGGCCACGACCTGGCCGGTGCAGGCGTCGGCCAGGCGATCCGCCACCGCTGTGTCGAGCCTGGGCAGTCGTGCGCCGATGCCGCGCCCGATGGTCGCCCGCAATCCGGCACGGTAGCTCGCGATGGTCGCTGCGACCGCGGAGTCTTCGCCGATCGGCGAGCCGGCCGAGTTGATCAGCAGGCACCCGCTGCGGGCCGCGAGCGTGGCGCGGTCGGCCAGGGCGTCGCGCAGTCCGGTGAGGTACTCGGTGATCGCGTCGGGGGCGACGGGGTCGGCGAGGAGCGGCTGCAGGCGCGGCCGAATGACCGTGTCGAGGTACTGCTGCACCGCGGCGTCGAAGAGCCCGCGTTTCGACCCGAAGCTGTTGTAGATGCTGGATCGGCTCAACCCCGTCGCCTGCTCGAGGTCGGGGATGGCGGCGGCCTCGTAGCCGACGTTCCAGAACACATCCATGGCGGCGCCCACGACGGCGTCGCGGTCGAACGAAGCTGTGCGTGCCATGGGTGCGCCTTTCGGGAATGGTCGTTCCAGTATATATTGGAACGATCGTTCCCGAAAGCTTGACCACGAGTCGATCGCCGGGGCGCAGGATCGCCCACACCCTAGGAGGAAGCCCATGACCGCAGCCAGCAGCACCCAGATTCACCTCGCCGCCCGCCCGAGTGGCTGGCCGACGCACGACGACTTTCGTACGGTGCAGGTCGAGCTCGGTGAACTGCAGCCGGGTGAGGTGCGCGTGCGCAACGAGTTCGTGTCGGTCGACCCCTACATGCGCGGCCGCATGAACGACGTGCGCAGTTACGTCGCGCCCTACGCGCTTGGTGCGCAGATTCAGGGCGGCGCGATCGGCCGCGTCATCGCCTCGGCTTCTGAAGAGGTGCCGGAGGGGGCCGTCGTGCTGCACCAGCACGGCTGGTCGGATCTCGTGCAGGCCGACGCTGCGACCTTCCGCGTGGTGCCCGAGATCGACGGGGTACCGCTGTCGTTGCGCCTGCACATCATGGGCATGACCGGTCTCACCGCGTACGCCGGCCTCACCGCCATCGCCGCCCTGCAGCCCGGCGAGACGGTGTTCATCTCGGGCGCCGCCGGCGCCGTGGGCACGGCCGCCGGTCAGATCGCGAAACTCCTGGGGGCGGGCCGTGTTATCGGGTCTGCGGGATCCGCCGAGAAAGTCGCGCTGCTCACCGAGAAGTACGGCTACGACGCGGCGTTCAACTACAAGGATGGCGACGTGCGCGGGCAGCTCGCCGCCGCAGCACCCGAGGGCATCGATGTCTTCTTCGACAACGTCGGGGGCGACCACCTCGAAGCCGCGCTCGACGCCTTCAACGACGGCGGGCGAGCGGCGCTGTGCGGCGCCATCGTCGGCTACAACACCTCGGCGCCGGTGCCCGGCCCCGACAACATGGCCAACCTGATCACCCGTGGGCTCAAGCTCGAAGGATTCACGATCGGCAAGCACCTGCAGCTCGCCCCCGAGTTCCAGCAGCACATGGGCGAGTGGTTCGCCGCCGGCAAGATTGCGTACGACGAGACGATCGTGGACGGCATCGAGCACACCGTCGACGCGTTCCTCGACATGATGCGCGGCGCCAACACGGGCAAGATGCTCGTGCGCGTCTGAGCCGATAGCGCTGTGCGATCCCGCGCCTGACGCGCCCTGCACAGCGAAACACCCGCGACCCTCATCCGAGTGAAGTCGCGGGTGTTCCGGTATAGCAACGTGCCCGCCACCCCTGTGCGAGTGACGGACACGTTGGTCGTGCAGGCGATCGGCCGCTGCGATGCGGGGAGATCGCCGGGTTATTCAGCCGGCGAGATTACTCGGCCGGGGGCATCAGCACCGAGTCGACCAGGTACACGGTCGCGTTGGCGGTCTGCACGCCGCCGCAGATGACGTTGGCGTCGTTGACCTTCAGGTTGTCGCCCGAACCGGTGACCTCGAGGTCCTGGCCCTCAACGGTTGTGTGCGTGCCGTCGATGTCAGCGGGTTCGATCTGGCCGGGGACCACGTGGTAGGTCAGGATCTTGGTGAGCAGATCGCTGTCGGTCTTCAGCGTGTCGATGGTCGCGGCGTCGATCTTGCCGAAGGCGTCATCCACCGGGGCGAAGACGGTGAACTCGTCACCGTTCAGGGTGTCGACGAGGTTGACGTCAGGGTTGAGCTGGCCGCTCACTGCCGAGACGAGAGTCTTGAGCAGCGGGTTGTTCGATGCGGCGACCGCAACCGGATCCTGCGACATGCCCTGCACCGAGCCCGCGCCATCCGGCACTGCTTCAGCGTAGGCCGCGCAACCGGGGCCGACGAGGTTCGCTGCCGGATCAGTCGTCTCCATTGCCGAATCGTCGTTGGGCGTCGTCTCCTGCGTCTCAGTCGTCTGATCCTCAGCAGTCGAGTCGGCGGTGTTGGCGCCCATCGAGCAACCGGTGAGCATGGCGGCGCCGACCAGCGTCAGTGCGAATGCGGCGCCGAGGGTCTTCTTCTTGGTGAACATGGGGTTCCTCCTCAGATGATGTTCCGCAGATTCCCGCGGCTTGTGAACGTCTTCGGAGCCGTGTGCGAGGCGGATGGGAAATTGCTCGAAAAAGTTTTCGCGGGCACCAACATCCGCGGAATCATGCGGATCCGCTCGCCAAAGAATGCAGAGTCGGATACGATGACGAGGTCTGAACGTGCCGCCTGGACGACCTGTGCGACATCAATTCACAAGCCGGGACGGCCCTGCAGAACTGGTCACTTCTGTGCCACACACGTCTTCATTGCGATCGGTACTCACCCCCGCGGTCGTCTTCCGCATCGTGCTCGGCTGGGCGGCCTTCCTCGCGCTGACGCTCGCCCAGCCGCTGCTTGCCGGGTACCTGCCCACTCCGGTGCTCTTCCTCGTGCTCGCGGCGATCGTCGCGGTGATCATTGTCTGCGCCGGAGGCGTCGTCACCCAGGCCGAGCATCTCGCGCACCGACTCGGCGATCCCTACGGCACGCTCGTGCTCACCCTCTCGATCGTGCTCATCGAGGTCATCCTGATCTCCGCGGTGATGCTCGGCCCGGGCGAACACGCCACGATCGCCCGCGACTCGGTCATGGCCGCCACGATGATCGTGCTCACCCTTGTGATCGGCGCCGCGCTGCTCGTCGGTGGCCTTCGACACAACACCCTGCGCGTCAATCGCACCGGTGTCTCGTCGTACCTCTCCCTGCTGGTCGTGCTCATCGCAGTCGCCTTCGCGTTCCCCGCCGTCATCGGCGAGGGCGGGGCGTATACGGCCGGCCAGGCGGTACCGATCCTGGTACTCACGATCCTGCTCTACGCCTTCTTCCTGGTTCGGCAGACCGGCGCCCAGAGCGCCGACTTCCAGGAGGTCGTCGGGGCTGAAGCAACGGGCGGCGCGGCCGGTGCGCCCGCAGCGCGCGAAAGCATCGGCAATGTGTTGCGAGCGCACCGCGCGGAGGTCATCACGCGCGTGCTCGTCTTGCTCGTCACGGTCGCGCCGATCGTGCTGCTCTCGCACGACATGGCGGTGTTTCTCGATGACGCCCTCGACCGCCTGGGCGCCCCGGTCGCTCTCTCGGGCATCATTATTGCGCTCATCGTGTTCCTTCCCGAAGCGATCACGACGGTCAGGGCCGCATGGCTGGGCGAAGCGCAGCGGGTGACCAACCTCGCCCACGGTGCGCTGGTGTCGTGCGTGGGGCTCACCCTGCCGGTCGTGCTCGCGATCGGGCTGTTCACCGGGCAGACAGTGGTGCTCGCGGAAAGCCCGGTGAATCTGCTGCTGCTCGGGGTCAGCCTGCTGCTCAGCCTGACAACCTTCAGCGCCCGGCGCGTGACTGCGCTCCACGGGGCCGCGCACCTCTTCGTGTTCGTGCTCTACGGTCTCAGCGTCTTTTCGTAGCGGCTTTCGGCTTCGGGCAGCTCTGCGGGCACCAGCGCATCAATGTCGGTGGC
Organism: Leucobacter japonicus; assembly: GCF_001273855.1. Classification (NCBI taxonomy): domain Bacteria; kingdom Bacillati; phylum Actinomycetota; class Actinomycetes; order Micrococcales; family Microbacteriaceae; genus Leucobacter; species Leucobacter japonicus. The sequence continues at coordinate 53,073 of NZ_JHBX01000080.1, forward strand.
TGCCCGTAGCGTGAGCCTCCCCGGAGAAAGAGGTGCTGCTCATGCAAGAGACGAACATCGAGGCCCGCTGGCCAGAACTCTTCACCCCGCTCACGCGTGCGGAGCGTGACGAGGTGCTCGACGGGTGCTGGCAGCTGGTGCGACAGGGGCGTCCCCTCACACGGGCGTCCGTAGTGGAGCTGGTGCGTGGGGTGCGTCAGGGCAACGCACCGCGTCGGGCAGGCGGGGTGATGGGCAGGATCGCGCGCGCGGCGTAACCCGCGCGAACGGGCCAACCGGGAGCGTGAGATTTCCGCTCCCGGTTGGCCTGATCGAGGTTCGCCTAGTGGCGTCGGGCGCCCCGAGTACGGTGCAGTGCACCCAGGCCGGCGACGATGAGCACGAGTGCGAGCACCCCGAATCCCCACACGGCACTGTTGCCGGTGCGGCTCAGCGCATCGGTGCGATTCCCGCCGCCTGCTTCGGCGGCGGTGCCCGTTGCGGTGGAGTCAGTGCCATCCGCGCCGCTCACCGCACCTGCGTCGGCACCATTCGCATTGGCGCCGGATCCGCCAGCGGCGGTGCCGTTCGAGCCTCCTGCGGCACCGGCTTCCGCACCGGTCGCCGCGGCGTCTGCGTCAGCTCCCGTACCGTCAGCGCTCGTTGCGCCAGCGCCCGCGTTGCCCTCGGTCGAAGCGCCCGCGCCCGCGGCATCGGCGTCTGCGGTGGCCGCACCCTCTGACTCGGCTTCAGCGTCGTTCACCAGGGCCGGGGTGCACAGCGCAGTGAGATTCGTGTCCGCGAGTGCAGACTTCCCATCATCCAGCGTGACGAGATGGCACCCTGCGGTCACCGAAGGTACGGTCACGTACCCTCCCGTTTCTTCGACCTCGCGGGCGACACCATCCAGATATACGGTCGTCGTGCCGGCCGGGGCTTGGATCGAGAGGTCGGCGCGCGTGTTGCCCGGCACCTGAGCTACCAGACGCATCGACGACGCATCATCAGCCGCGTGGCTGAAAGCGGCGCCGATGCTGCCCTTCACCGTCGGTACGGTGATTCGAGCGAAGTCGACGCCGCCCGGCGCTGGGCGCACGGAATACGTCGCGTACCCCGCATCGATCGGCTTGATGCCGAAGAGTCCCGATGGAACGTGGAACGCCGGCGAGGCGGCCCACGGGTGCGAGTAGGTCAGATTCGACTTCTGCGACGGATCCCAGGCCTCCGCAGTCGATCCCGCACCGAGCGCGATCATGTTCATCCAGCTTGAGGTACCCGTGTCTGTGAGCTGCGCCACGGCGGCGTCATCGGCGCCGCCATTGAAGAGGCCGGTGATCGAGAAGCCAGCGCAGTAGACGCTGCATGCCATGCCCTTCGACGCAACGTACTCGGCGACTAGCGACTGTTGATCGGCCTCGGGAATGCCGAACGCGAGGGCGAATGCGCTCGCGTGCAGCGCGGAGTGGCCGGTCAGCGTGCCGTCGGCGGCCATGCCGTCGTCGTACGCGCCAGTCTCGGCGTTGTACAGTCGCTCATTCATCGCGTCGCGCAGACGATCGGCCTGCTCCGTGTAGGCGGCTGCGCGGTCATCGCGCCCGATCTCCGCGGCCATTGCAGCCATGTCGCGCATCGCGCGATATGAGAGCGCGTTCACGACAGTGTTTACCTGTCGAAACTGGTACCCGTTGCGCTGGCTCGTCGGCCAATCGACGATGTCGCAGTCGGTCTGGCTCGAGCAGCCGTTCGAGCCGCTCGTCTTTCGAACGAGTCCGGTCGACTCGTCGATCCACTTGGTCGGCATCTTGCTTTCCAGGTTGTCGAAGTAGGCCTCGACTTGCTCGGTATCACCCGTCTGGCGCCATGCATCGTGCACGGCGAGCACCACGTAGAACGGCCATTCAGTGGGCCAGGTTCGGTTTGCCTCGAAATAGTTCATCGAGTAACGACCGAGTGAGAGATCGTCCATCAGGTACAGCGTCGACATCAGCTGCAGATACGCGTCCGCCTCGTAGTTGGTGCGTTCGCGGGTCCACGAGTCGGTATAGAAGTTCACATTCAGCGACTCGATGGTGTTCTTTGAGAGCTGGTACACCTGGTTGAGGTTCGTATCCGATGACACGAAGGTCGAATCCTCGGCGTCGAACGGGTAGACCAGTGCGAGCGCCGAGAGGTTCTCGACAGTGACGGGTTCCGGTGCCCCGACGATTTCGACGTACCGGAACACGCGCATGCCCCACGTTTCGAGGGTCTGCTGCCCATCAGTGAGCGTGGCGATGTCTTGGTAGACGTTGCCGGTGTTGAGTTGGTACTTGACGGTGTTTTCCGCCGAAGGCACCTCACCGAATCTGATGTCGACCTTCGCGCCCGACACACCGTTCGCGATGTCGTACCGCACGCCGCCGACCCAGGTGCGACCGAAGTCGACGAAGTAGTTGCCGTTGCCCTTATCGACGATTGACACCGGTGCGGGGGTCTGTTCCGCCACCTTCGCCATCGGCGTGGCCTGTAGATCGGCGAAGGCCGTTGTGGGTACTGCCGGTGCCCAGCTCGAATCGTCGAACCCGACCTCGGTGAAACCGTGGGGGTAGGCGCGCGCGTCCCAATTCTCTTTCGGAGCCGAGAAGTACCCGGTGCCGATGCTGCCGGCTGCGGGGAACGCAAGAGCGCCAGGCATTCCCTTCCATGAGTCTCCTGAGCCGAAGACATCGGTGGAGCCGTCGGTGTACTCCACCCGTAGCTGTGCGATGAAGCGTTGACGGTTCGATCCGCTCGTGTAGGCGAGCGCCGACACCGCGTTCGCTTCACCCGCGGTGACGAGTGCTGTGACATCGAACCCGTCGTAGCGGTTTTCGGAGTGGATGCGATTGGTCGGGCCGAGGCCGACGAATGCCCCGTTCACGTAGGCCTTGTAGGCGTATTGCAGGTGCGCGCGGAAGTCGCCTGCGGTGGCGAAGAGCGTTGCTGAAGCGATTTCTTTCGCTGGGAGGGAGATCTCGGTACGGAGGAACGCCCAGTCCGTCGAAACGCTCGCGTCTGCGGCGATGACGCAGGATTGGGCGGTGCTCACGATATAGGCACCGTTGTTCAGTGTGCCGCAGGGGAATGGATGCGTTGCGGAGAAATCGTTGGCCAGTACAACGCCGCCGCCAGCGCGGGTGATCGTCATGTCGTGCACCCACCCGCTCTCGGAGTTGCCGGTGCGGAATCCGACAGTACCGGCGGCGAAGTTTGAGAGGGTGCGCGTGTCAACCTGCACGCCGCCGATTGCGGTCGTCACCGTATTGCCAGTCGCCGAGATGCGAATGGCCGTCTGCTTGCCGGTCTGCAGCGTGCCGGACGGAAGAGCCACGGATGGCAGCGCAGTGAACGTTCCGTTGATGCGGGTGTGCGGCACGAGCGTGTTCGTGTCGGCGCGGAATTGCCACATGTAGGCGTTCTGATCGCTCGCCGCGCGGAAGTACACGCCGAGCGCCGTACGGTCGATGGTGATGTTCGCATCGAGCGCGTAATCGGCCCAGGGGTCGGCGGGGAGTGCGCAATCGGTCGAATTGCCGACCTGGAGTACGCCGCCGGCAACGGTGCCGCAACGGAACGGGTTAGCCCCGGTGAGTGGATCCGAGAAGAGCGCGGTGCCGTCGGTGCCGACTACCGAGAGGTGGGTCACCGAGCCGCTTTCCGAGCGGCCGGTGCGGAACCCGATCGTGCCGGTGGCGTGGTCGGAGAGTTCGCGGCGGTCAACTTCGGTGCCGTTGATCGAGGTGGTGATCGTGGATCCCAACGTTGAGATTGCGAGGGTGAACGGGACGCCCGTGCGCACCGCATCCGCGGGCAGAGCTATTGGGTCGAGCTGCGTAAACGCTCCGCCGGTCCATATGTGCGGACGCAGTTCGTTGGTATCGGCACGGAACTGCCACATGTAGCTTTCACCGGTGCCGGTTGCGCGGAAGTACACCCCGAGAGCGGTCTGTGCCACCGTCACGTCAGCGGTGAGGGTGTAATCGGTCCACGGGTTCGGGGTCGACTCATCATCTGAGCCCGGGAGTTGATTCGAGGTCCAGATCGCTTGCGAGCCTTCCCACGCAGCCCCTGGTGCGGTTCCGAACCAGGTGACTTCCGACCGTGCGGAGGCGATGCCGAGGCCATCGAACGTCTGCACCGTCCAGAAGTAGCGCTTGCCGGCTGCAAGCGCGGGGCCGGCGTACGGAACGCCGCTCTGCTCACTGCTCTCCACACGATCCGAATCCCACACGTCACCGTCGCCGGCCTCGGCTGCCTGCTCGGAGGTGCTCACGAGCACGCGGTAGGCGCTCTGCTCGGCGCTCGGCACGTACCACGACAGCGCCGGTGATTCGAGATCATCAAGATCGGCTGGGCGGTCGAGCCCATTGATGCGCAGGCCGCTGGGGGCGGCTTCAGCTGCGTGGGCAGGCGCCACGGCGACCGCGCCGAAGCCAGAAACGGCCAGCACAGCGACGAGCGCCATGCCGATGAGTGCGGCGATACGCCGAGAGGTATGCAGAGGCTTCATTGTCTCTTCCGGTGGGGTCGCGTGTCGGGTGCCGACACTGCCCACGAGTATATGAAACGATTCAACTGATTCGCAATGCTCTCGTCATCGTTCAGACGCATTCGCGTCATCGACGCCGGGATGCTCCCCGACACAGAAGCGCGAAACTGACCCGCCCCGCTCCCATCCGAACCGGGCTCCGCTCCGAAGACCTCTGCAACAGGAGGGCTTCTCATGGATATTGTGCTCATCGGTCTGCTCGGCGGACTCATCACGGGTATCTCGCCGTGCATTCTGCCGGTGCTGCCGGTCATCTTCCTGACCGCGGGCACGCAGCCGACGGTCGCAGGCAAACTTCCCGAAGTGATCCAGGCGAAGCGCAGCCGGCCCTTCTGGATCATTGCGGGGCTCGTGCTGAGCTTCTCGGTGGTGACGCTGCTCGGCTCGGTACTGCTCGGACTGCTGAACATTCCGCAGAGCGCCATCCGCTGGGCGGGTGTTGCCGTGCTGCTGATCATCGGTGTCGGCATGCTCTTCCCGGGGTTCGAGCAGATACTCGAAAAGCCCTTCCAGCGTCTGCCCCGCCGCAAGGTCGGCGAGGGCGGCAACGGTTTCGGCATGGGTCTCGCGCTGGGCACGGTCTTCGTGCCGTGCGCGGGCCCGGTGCTCGCCGCCATCATCGTGGCCGGCGCGACCGGTCAGATCGGCCCCGAGACCGTGCTGCTCACGGTGTCGTTCGCCATCGGCGTCGCGTTGCCGCTGCTCGTCTTCGCGCTCGCCGGCCGCAGCGTCGCGCAGCGCATCCGCGGCTTCCGCAAGCGCGAGCGCACCATCCGCATCGTCGGTGGTGTCGCACTGATCGCGCTCGCAGTGGGCCTCGCGTTCAACGTGCCGCAGGCGCTGCAGCGGCTGCTGCCCGACTACACGGCGGGCATCCAGAAGGATCTCGCCGAGAGCGACGCGGGCAAGAGCGCCTTGAACCTCGGCGGACTCGTCACCGACGAGAACCGCGACCTCGACAAGTGCACGAATGACGCGACTGAACTCGAGTCGTGCGGCACCGCCCCCTCGATCAAAGGCATCGACGGCTGGCTCAACACTCCGAATGGTGAAGGTATCGACCTCAAGAGCCTCAAGGGCAAGGTCGTACTGATCGATTTCTGGGCGTACTCCTGCATCAACTGCCAGCGCTCGATTCCTCACGTAGTCGCCTGGGACAAGGCCTATGCCGACGCAGGGCTGCAGGTGATCGGCGTGCACTCTCCCGAGTACGCGTTCGAGAAGGATCGCAGCAACGTTGAGGCCGGGGCCGAAGACTTCGGCATCACGTACCCGGTGGCGATCGACAACAACCTGTCGACCTGGACGAACTACCGCAACCGCTACTGGCCGGCGCACTACCTCATCGATGCCGAGGGCACGGTGCGTCACATCTCCTTCGGAGAGGGCAACTACGAGACCACGGAGAAGCTCATCCGCGAGCTGTTGAAGGACGCGAATCCCGACGCGCAGCTCCCCGGCGAGACCGATGTCAAGGATGTGACGCCTGAGATCGGCAGCACCACCCCCGAGACGTTCCTCGGTTCCTCGAAGGATCGCAACTTCGCGGGTGACGAGTACCGTGCGGGCGATGGCGACTTCACCTTCCCGAAGCAGCAGAAGGAAGACACCTTCGCGCTCGACGGCAAGTGGACGATCGAAACCCAGTACGCCGAACCCACCACCGACTCCGGCAAGATCCGCCTCGAGTACCGCGGCCAGGAGGTGCGCGCGGTCATCGCGGGCAGCGGCACCATCGAGGTCAAGGTGAAAGGCGGAGGCACCCGTTCGGTCGACATCGACGGCACCCCGCGTTCGTACCGACTCGTCGAGGCCGACGACCCCGACTCCGGCACCCTCGAAGTGCAGGTGCCGAAGGGCGTGCAGGTCTACTCGTTCACCTTCGGGTAACCGAATCAACCCGGAAGATCGGCAGAATCATGCGACTCGCACGCAGCAAACAAACGCAGAATGGAGGTGAATGGGGCATGCTGGACACGATGGTCATCGATGGAATCGAAATAGCGGACGACGGCTCGACTGCCGACCCGGCTGACGTGGCGCTTGCGCGCGCAGCCCAGGGCGACCAGCGCGCATTCGCCGAGTTGTACGATCTGCTCTCTGCGCGAGTGTTCGGCCTCATCTTGCGAGTGCTCGTCGATCGGTCGCAGAGCGAGGAAGTGCTGCAGGAGGTCTTCTTGGAGGCCTGGCAGTCGGCAACCTCGTTCGATCCGGATCGTGGCCGGGCGCGCACGTGGCTGCTCACGATCGCGCACCGTCGGGCCGTGGATCGGGTGCGAGCCTCGCAGGCTTCGCGTCGCCGCGATCTCACGGTCGGGGTGCGCGATCTGGCCGAACCTCAGGCCGGGGTCGATGACGAGGTGGAGCTGATGATCGACGGCGCCCGTGCCGTGCAGGGACTGAACGAGCTCCCTGAACCTCAGCGCCGCGCCATTGTGCTCGCCTACTTCGGCGGGTACAGCCAGAGCGAAATCTCGGTGCTCCTCGGAGCCCCGCTCGGCACCATCAAAACAAGAATTCGAGACGGGCTCACCCGGCTCAGGAAAGAATTGGAGGCGACGCGATGAATGAGCAACTGTTCCGCGAGCTCTCCGCTGCTCGCGCCCTGCACGTGCTCTCCCCGGAAGAGGAGCAGACGTTCTCGGAGGCGTTGGCAGCGCACCCCGAGTGGCTGCCCGTCGCAGACGAAGATCGAGAGACGGTGGCTCGGCTCAGCGCGTCGATCTCAGAGGTCGCGCCGCCGGCAGGCGCGCGCACTGCGATGCTCGATCTCATCGCACGCACTCCGCAGTTCGAAGCTCCCGAGCGTCCGTCCGCGCTGGGTGCGGCTGATCTCGCGTCGGTCGTTGACGAGCCGGTTCACGCACCCGAGGCCACCCTGCCCCCCGAATTGCTCGGTGCGGATGACGATCATGAGGATGCCGAAGAGTCGTTCACCCGCTCGCGTCGGCGCGCGGGCTGGTTTGGGCTGGCTGCTTCGGTTGCGGTGCTGTTGGCGATCGCCCTCGCGCTTCCGGTCACGGGCATGCTCGCTCCGAAAGATCCGGTGTCCATCGCGCTGCAGCAGGTGGAATCGTCGAACGACGCGCGCACCGAAACCGTTGCGCTTGCCGACGGTGGTCAGGCGACGCTGCACTGGTCGAATTCGTCGCAGCAGGCCGTGTTCGTTGCTGAGGGCATGCGCGCGGCGCCGGCCGACCGCGATTACGAGCTCTGGATCGTGCGCGGTGACGAGCCGATCTCGCTCGGCGTGATGCGCGCGAACAACGCGGGTGGCGCAGCGGTGCTGGCGCAGGGCTTCGAGCCCGGCGACGCGCTCGCGGTCACCGTCGAAGATCGTGGTGGATCGCGCTCGGGCCTGCCGACCACCGACCCGATCGCGGTGATCGCCTCGGCCTGACCCCGTCAGGCTCAGGCGCCAGACGTCACTCGGCCCCGGCTCGGATTCCACTGGAACCGAGCCGGGGCCGAGTGCGTTGCGCCCGCTGCTCGTCGGCTGCCGAGGCGCGCTCGGCGCCGGGCAAGTGGCGCAATGCAGTTTTATGAGTACACTCGTACTCATAAACGAGGGGAGTCGGGCATGATCCTGGTGGCAATTGTGGTGTGCGAGGTCGCGTTCTGGGTGGCGATCCTCATGGGGCTCGCGGCCCGGTACCTGCTGCGCCGACCGCGTCTGGGTGCCGCACTGCTCATGCTCGCACCGGTCATCGATGCGGTGCTGCTGCTGCTGGTCGTGGTCGATCTGCTCGGCGGGGGCACGGCCTCCTGGCACCACGGACTCGCAGCGATTTACATCGGCGTCTCCATCGCCTACGGCAAGCGCATGGTCGCCTGGGCCGACATCCGATTCAAGCAACGATTCGCGGGTGGCCCGGCGCCGGAGCGACTGTACGGTGCGCGTTACGCGACCAAGTGCTGGAAAGACTTGGGGCTCACGGTGATCGCCGTCGCCATCGCAGCGGCAATCCTGGGGGCGATCATCGCGGTGGTCGACGATGCCGCGCGCACGGCGGCCCTCTCTGGTTTCTTCCGCATCCTCGGAATCATCGTCGTGATCGAGTGCATCTGGGCAGTGAGCTACACGCTATGGCCGAAGAAGCCCAGCGCGTTGCAGCACCCAGCAGAAGTGCGTGCCTGATCATGCCGCGCAGAATCGACGCCGAGCTGCGCACCGAGCAGATCGGCGCAGCAGCGCTGCGTGTGCTTGAGCGCGACGGGTTGAGCGGGCTCTCGGTGCGCGGAGTCGCTACTGAGGCGGCAATCGCTGCGGCGTCGCTCAGGCGCCTGTTTCCCAGTCAGCACGCATTGCGCGTGTACTGCCTCGAACGCATCGAAGCGCGCGCGACGGCGAGAATCGCGGCGCTCGACCTGGAAGGGCGGGAGCTCGCCGAGGGGCTCCTGGCCCAACTCCTGCCGCTCGACGACGTGCGCCGCGCAGAGCTGATCGCTCAAGTGCAGCTCGGCGTGCTCGCGCTGACGGATGACTCGCTGCGGCCCGCCGCGATCAGGCTCAGCGCGGGAGTCGATCGCGCCTGCGCCTCAGCCATTGAGATCATCTCGCACGCGGGAGAGCTGGGCGACGGGCGCGATCCCGTGGCAGAAACGCGGCGTCTGCGGGCGCTGCTCGACGGGCTCGCGATGCACGATCTGTGGGGCGGCAACGCCGAGACGTCGACGCAGACGCTGCAGACTCTCGCGCACCACTTCGACGAGCTCGCGCGGCCCGTGGGCTGAACGCGAACGGCCCCGGCCTGAGTTCCGTGAGGAACCGGGCCGGGGCCGTTGCCGTGCCTGGATGTTACAGCGCGTGAGCGGTGTCTTCCACCTCGCCGACTAGCTCCTCGACGATGTCTTCCAAGAAGAGCACTCCGGTGAAGCCGGCCTCGTCTGAGCCGACGCGGGCGATGTGCGCCCCGCGCTCGCGCAGCAGGTCAAGCGCCTCCTCGACCTCGGCGTCGCCCATCACGGTCGGCAGCTCGCGCATGCGGTCGAGTGGGATGGGCGCGTCGATCTCATCCGCCGACGAGAGGTCGAGGATGTCTTTCAGATGCAGGTAGCGCTCGGGGGTGCCGTCGGCCGACTGCAGCACGTAGCGCGAGTACCCGTGCTCAGACACGGCTTGCTGCACCTGGCGCGGGGTCGCGTCGAGGGGCAGGCGCACGAGCGACGCGAGCGGCACCTCGACGTCGGCGACGCGCTTCTCGGTGAACTCGAACGCCGCCGTGATGGTGCCGCTGGTGTCTTCGAGGGTGCCCTCACGGGTCGATTGCTCGACGATCGATGCCACCTGGTCGATGGTGAACGCCGTGTTGGCCTCGTCGCGCGGCTGCACGCCGCACATGCGCAGGAAGCCGTTCGCGATCCAGTTCAACGACTTGATGAGTGGGCCGACGACCTTCGACACGAACACGAGGGGCGGGGCGAGCAGCAGGGCGGCGCGATCCGGCACCGAGAATGCGAGGTTCTTCGGCACCATCTCGCCGAACACCACGTGCAGGAAGGTGACGAGCACGAGCGCGACGATGAACGCCGTGATCGAGACGGCCTGGGCGGTGAGGCCGGTCCAAGCGAGCAGCGGGATCTCGAGCAGGTGGTGAATCGCCGGCTCAGAGACGTTCAAGATGACCAGCGAGCAGACGGTGATGCCGAGCTGGCTGGTCGCCAGCATGAGCGTCGCGTGCTCCATCGCCCACAGCGTGGTCTTCGCGGCCTTGCTGCCGGCGGCGGCCCGCGGCTCGATTTGCGAGCGGCGGGCGGAGATGACGGCGAACTCGGCGCCCACGAAGAACGCGTTCACCACCAGGAGGACGACGAGCCAGATGAGGCCGGGCAGGTACTCGTTCATCGTGCGGCCTCCTGGTCGATGCCTCGTTCAAAGGTTTCGATCACCCGATCGCGGGTCGCGAAAGCGGGGTCGGTGGTCACATCGTGCGATGCGTAGCGCAGGCGTGTGATGCGGGCGCCCTCAAACTCTTCGACGCGCAGGGTGCCGTGTTCGAGCGGCAGCTCTTCGCCGAGATCAGGGATGCGCTCGAGCGTTTCGAGCACATAGCCGGCGACGGTCTCGTACTCTTCGCTCTCGGGCACGCGAATCGCGAGGCGATCCCACAGCTCGTCGGGGCGCAGCGACGCGGGGAACAGGATCGCATCGCCGTCGATCACCACCTCTTCGTCGAGCTCGTCGTGCTCGTCGCGTACTTCGCCGAGCAACTCTTCGACCAGGTCTTCGAGCGTCACGACACCCGCGGTGCCGCCGTGCTCATCGACGACGACCGCAAACTGGTAGCCGCGCTGGCGCAGCACCTCGAGCAGCGACTCGACGCCGGCGGCCTCGGGCACGCGCACGGGCTCCGACATGATCTCGGAGACCGAGGTGTACTCGCGGCGCTCGAAGTCGACCCCGTAGGCCGACTTCACGTGCACGATGCCGACGATGTCGTCGACGCTGTCGCCGAACACCGGGAACCGCGAGTGCCCGGTCTCGACGCTGCGTGCAACGACGTCGGCGGCGGTCGAGGTGCGGGGCAGCATCTCGGCGACGACGCGCGGCGTCATCACGTCTTCCGCGGTGCGCGAAGAGAACGAGAGCGTGCGGTGCAGCATGGTGGCGTCGTCGTGGTCGAGGGATCCCTCGAGCGCCGAGCGGCGCACGAGGAAGCTGAGCTCCTCGGCCGTGCGGGCACCCGAAAGCTCTTCCTTCGGCTCGATGCCCATCGAGCGGATCAGACGGTTCGCCGTGCCGTTGAGCAGCGAGACGACCGGCCGGAACAGGAAAGTGAAGCCGATCTGCAGCGGAATCACAACCTTCGAGGTCGCGAGCGGCACAGCAAGTGCGAAGTTCTTCGGGATCAGCTCGCCGAAAATCATCGAAAAGAGGGTGGCGAGCACGATCGCGACGACCGCGCCGACACCGACGACACCCGCCTCGGGCACGCCGATGCTCATGAGCGGCCCGCGCAGCAACGAGCTGATCGCGGGCTCGAACGTGTAGCCGGCGAGCAGCGTCGTCAGCGTGATGCCGAGCTGTGCCGCCGAGAGGTGGGTCGACGTGATCTTGAGCGCCGAGATCGTCGGCCCCAGTCGCCGCTCACCGCGGGCGCGGCGCTGCTCGAGCTCGGGGCGATCCAAGTTCACCAGTGCGAACTCGGACGCCACGAAGACGCCCGTGCCGAGCGTCAAGAGGACCCCCGCAAGGAGGCCCCAGATTTCCCCTGTCATCGCTCACCTCCAACCAACGCTGAAAAGGTGAGCTTCGTACTATGACCGGGTCTGTCGTCCATAGTCATCGAAATTACTGAGGAAAACCGTGAAAGTGCCGTGACGCGCCGTGCGGGGTGTCACGGGTCGAGCCGGTATGTCTCGTTGAGGTGATGCCGGAGCAGCGCATCGAATCGCACGAGAGGCGCCTCAGCGCTCGCCGCAGCAGCGGAATCGAGCGGGGCGTGCGGTGCATCGGAGTGCGCACCCGCGGCTTCGAGGGCGTCGAGCATGGCCGAGTGCTCGGCCAGAATTTCGTCGCTGCGATCGAAGAGCCGCTGCCCGTAACTGAAGAGCAGGAAGCGTTGGCGATCCGCCAATCGGTCGTAGAGCTCGGTGAGCACGGCGTTGCGCGCTGCGGTGACGAAGGAGCGATGAAAGTCGATGCTGAGTTCCACGAATCCCGGAAGGTCACGGGCCTCGAGGCGTTCGCGTTGAGCCGGCAACTGCTCACGAAGTGCTGCGGCCGTGCGGCGGCGCAGCGTCGGGCACGCCGAACGCACCGCGCCCGACTCGAGCAGTACCTTCGACTGCGCCAGATCGGCGACCGACTGCGCACTCACCTCGCGCACGAGTGCGCCCCGCTTGGGATAGATGGTGAGCCAGCCCTCGTCTTGCAGCCGGATGAGTGCCGCGCGCACGGGGGTTCTGCTCACGCCCACCGATGCGGCGATGGTGGACTCGCTGAGCATGGTGCCACCGACATATGCGCCCGTAAGGATGTCGTCGAGCACGGTGCGATACGCGCGGTCGGCGGCGGAGTCGGAGGGGGCGCTGTGCATGGTGACTATTCTCCGCCCTCCCAGATCGAACTCAGTCCGCTCAGGATACATCTTGTATCCTAGATGGGTGTCGCAGCAATCATCCTCCTCACGCACCGCCAACCGTCGCCTGAAATCGTGGCTCTTCCTCGCAGCCGCCGTCATCGTCTTCCTCGGTGTCGTCATCTTCGCTCAAGCGTCGATGAACAACGGCACCGGGTCGTTCGGGGCTGGGGCGAAGCAGGGCGAATCCGCCACGGACGGAAGCGGTGCGAGCGCGGAAGACGCCGCATCGCCCGCCGGGTTCGAGACCCGTGACCCGGCCGACCCGATGGCGATCGGTGACGTCGATGCACCTGTCGTGCTCGTCGAGTGGACCGACATGCGCTGCCCTTACTGCGCGGTGTTCAACCAGGAGACGCTGCCGACGATCGTCGACGAATACGTTGATGCCGGCAAGGTGCGCATCGAGGTGCGCGACGTGGCGTTCTTCGGTGAGGAGTCGGAGACCGCATCGGTTGCCGCCCGAGCCGCCGGGGAGCAGGGCAAGTTCATTGAGTACCTCGACGCCGTCTATGCGGCGGCGCCCGCCGAGGGGCACCCCGACCTGCCGGTCGGTCAGCTCATCGGCTTCGCGAAAGAGGTCGGTGTGCCCGATATCGCGAAGTTCAAAGCCGACCTCGCAGATCCGGCACTGCGCGCCGCTGTGCAGCAGAGCACGTCGACCGCGCAGCAACTCGGAGTCACCGGGGTGCCGTTCTTCGCCGTCGGCACCAACGCGCTGTCGGGTGCGCAGCCGATCGACGCGTTCCGCGACTTCCTCGACACTGCCATCGAATCGGCACCCGACTCGGCCGCCTGATAGTGGAACTCGGTCTGCTTGGAGCGTTTCTCGGCGGCGTGCTCACGCTGCTGAGCCCCTGCTCGGTGATGCTGCTGCCGGCGTTCTTCTCGTACGCGTTCACCTCACCGGGGGCGATGGTCGCCCGCACCGGCGTGTTCTACCTCGGGCTCATCACCACGCTCGTGCCACTCGGTGTGCTGGCCGGCACGCTCGGCGCGTTCGTCAACGCGCACCGCGACGGCTTCGTGCTGGTCGCCTCGATCGTCGTCATCGTGCTCGGCGCACTGCTGCTGTTGAACGTGCCCCTGCCGTTCATCCGGGGCCGCGAGGGTGACGGCGGCGGCACGACCGCACTCTCCGTCTACGCGCTCGGCACGATCTACGGCCTCGCGGGGGTCTGTGCCGGCCCGCTGCTCGGCGCCGTACTCACAGTCGCTGCAGTCTCGGGCAACGCGCTGCTCGGCGGCGTGACGCTGCTCGTCTTCGCGGCGGGCATGGCCCTGCCGCTGCTGCTGCTGAGTCTGCTCTGGACGCGCCTGCCGTTCGTGCGCCGCATCGTGCGGCCCCGTGAGGTGCGCGTCGGGTGGTGGCGCAACACCTGGACCGGCATCATCGGCGGTGTGCTCACCATCGGCATCGGCGTGTTCATGCTGGTGACGCGCGGCACCACGAGCCTCGGCGGGGTGCTCGGCGCCTCCGATCAGGTGCGCCTCGAAGGGTGGGTGCTCGAGCAGTCGCGATCCGTACCCGACTTCGTTGTCGTCGGCGTCGTGCTCGCGATCGCGGCTATCGCGCTGTGGTGGTCACGGCGTCGCGCGCGGCTCGTGCGGCAGCGCGATGCGCTCGCTGCGTCCGCATCGCCGCGTTGATGCGCTTCGCATTCAGAGCGACGACCGCCGAGGCGATGACGCCGGGAAGAGTCATGGTCAGGATGATGAGTGCTTGAGGTTCCATGTGTTCCAGCGTAGAAAATGGAAGATGAGGCGGCATCCGCCGCAGGAATGAATCCGATCCGCCGCGAGGCGGAGAGAGCGAGCATCATGCGCATCTTGATCGTTGGAGCTTCTGGCCACGTGGGATCGGCCGCAGCGCGGGCGCTGAGCGCCAAGCACGAGGTCGTCGGGCTCAGCCGCAGCACCGACCCCGCAATCGATCTGCTTGATCCGGAGTCGATTCGCGCCGCCTTCGATCGTCTCGGCCGATTCGACGCCGTGGTCTCGGCGTTCGGCTCCGCGCCCTTCAAGCCGGCGCCCGAGCTGACCACCGAAGACCTCGAGTCTGCGTTTCGTGGCAAGGTGCTCAGCCAGCTCTCGCTCGTGCGCATCGGCCTCGAATTCGTCGAAGAACACGGGTCGTTCACGCTCACCACGGGCATTCTGGCGCGCGAATCGCTGCCTGCCGGGGCCGCTGCCGCGATGGCGAACGGTGCGGTCGAATCGTACGTGCGGTCGGCGGGCAACGAGCTGCCGCGCGGGATCCGCCTGAACGCCGTCAGCCCGAACGTGCTCGCGTCGGCGACCGGATACCACGAGGCGTTCGCGGGGTTCGAGCCCGTCTCCGACGAACGCGTGGGTCTCGCCTACGTGCGCTCGGTCGAGGGCAACGACACCGGTCGTACGTACCCCGTCGACTGAACCGGGTCGCTCGCCGATCGCCGTGTCGGCTGCGAAGCACCCGGGCGCAGTGGATTTCGGGGCTGGTTGCGGGCATGCTGTTCGTGGTGCACAGCAGCACCATCCCTAACTGAAGGAACGATATTCATGTCCAAGTACCGGGTGCAGAATCCTGCCACGGGTGAGGTTCTCGAGACATTCGAGGCCGCCACCGATGCGCAGATCGAGGAGGCGCTTGCGGGCGCCGACGCCGTATACCGGGAATGGCGGGAGCGGAGCGTGCAAGAGCGCGCCGCGGTCGTCAAACGGGTCGCCGAGATCTTCATCGAGCGCAAGGACGAGCTCGCTCGTCTGATCGCGCTCGAGATGGGCAAGTCGATCGCGGAGTCGATCGATGAGGTCGAGTTCGCGGCGCAGATCATCGACTATTACGCGGTGTACGGCCCGAGCCTCATCACGGATGCCGAGATCCCGAGCACGATTCCGGGCAAGGCCATCATCGAGCACCTGCCGGTCGGCACGCTGCTCGGCGTGATGCCGTGGAACTTCCCGTACTACCAGGTTGCCCGTTTCGCGGCCCCGAACCTGGTGCTCGGCAACACGATCTTGCTGAAGCACGCCGACGTCTGCGCGCGGTCGGCGCTGACGATCCAGGAGATCATGGAAGAGGCCGGCGTTCCCGTCGGCGGCTACCAGAACGTCTTCGCGTCGCACGATCAGATCGCGACGATCATCGCTGACTCACGCGTGCAGGGCGTCTCGCTCACCGGTTCCGAGCGTGCAGGCGCGATCATCGGTGCGCAGGCCGGTTCGAACTTGAAGAAGGCCGTGCTCGAGCTCGGCGGCATCGACGCGATGGTCGTGCTCGACTCCGATGACGTGGCCGACGTCGCGAAGCAGGCCTGGGACTTCCGCGTCTACAACGCGGGGCAGGTGTGCAACTCGAACAAGCGCCTCATCGTGATGGATGACATCTACGATGAGTTCGTCGCCGAGCTCGTGAAGCTCGCCGAGGGCCTCGTGCCGGGCGATCAGCTCGACCTGCAGGAGGGTCAGTTCGTGCCCCTCTCGTCGCGTGCGGCGGCTGAGACTGTTGACGCCCAGGTGCAGAAAGCGGTGTCCGAGGGGGCGAAGCTGCTCGCCGGCGGTGTGCTCTCCGATGGCCCCGCGGCGTACTACTCGCCCGCGGTGCTCGTCGATGTGCCGCGCGATTCCGAGTCGTACGGGGTCGAGATCTTCGGCCCGGTGGCCACGGTCTACAAGGTGTCGAGCGATGAGGAAGCACTCGAACTCGCCAACGACTGCGCACTGGGCCTCGGCGGCTCGGTGTTCTCGACCGATGAGGCTCGCGCGGCGCGCGTCGCGTCCAAGCTCGAGACCGGTATGAGCCACGTGAACATCATCGCGGCGGAGTCGGCCGAGCTGCCCTTCGGCGGCGTGAAGCACTCGGGCTTCGGTCGCGAGATGGGCCCGATCGGTATCGGGGAGTTCGCGAACAAGCGCTTGTACTTCGTCGCGAAGTAGGCGTTCGACGCTGATCAGCGGGCCGCGGGGTGGAAAGCCACCTCGTGGCCCGCTGTCGTTGGCGGCGCGGAACGCAGCGCAGGCGCTCACCCCCATGTCATGCGACTCGGCCCGAATCGTCATGTTGTCGCGAGCTCCGCCGCCGTACCTTGGCACTGGCGCGATCGTTGCGCCACTCAGCGAGGAGGATCACATGGGCGAGCGCACGGGCAGTTTCAAGCGGGTGCTTTCCCTGCGGCACCTGGTCGCGTTCGGCCTCGCGTATCTCGCCCCGACGGTGGTCTTCAACTATTACGGCATCGCGACGAGCCTGACCGGCGGCATGATGGCGCTCGCGTATCTCGTGACGATGGCCGCGATGTTCTTCACCGCCTATTCGTACGCGCAGATGGTCAAGGCCTTTCCGATTTCGGGATCGGCGTACACCTACGTGCAGCGAGCGGTGAACCCGTGGGCCGGCTTCGCCGCGGGCTGGGTGCTGCTGCTCGACTATCTGCTGCTGCCGATGATTTGCTACCTGCTCTTCGGCGTCTACATGAATGAGTACGTGCCGCAGGTGCCCGTGTTCGTCTGGGTGATCCTCGCCGCCGTCTTCGGCATGGGCATCAACATTCTGGGCGCTCGGGTGTCGGGCCGCGTCAACGTCGTGCTGGTGGCGGCGCAAGTGTTGTTCTGTGTGGTGCTGGTCGGCCTCATCATCGGGTTCGTGCTCGGCGGGGGCGGCAGCGGCCACCTGTTCGTGCCCGAGGCAATTCTCGATGTGGCCCGGTTCGACGGCGGCAACCTGCTGTGGGCGAGCTCGATTCTCGCGGTCTCGTTCCTCGGGTTCGACGCTGTCTCGACGCTTGCCGAAGAAGCGCACGAGCCCCAGCGCACGCTGCCCCGCGCCATCATGATCGTCTGCATCGGCGCCGGCATCGCTTTCGCGGTCATCGCCTACTTCTTGCAGATCGCCTGGCCGAACGCGTACGCCGAGATCGCCGACGCCGACACCGGTATCTTCGAACTCCTGCCGCAGATCGGCGGCGAACCGCTGGCGTTCTCGTTCTTCCTCACCGATCAGCTCGCGAGCATCCTCGCCGGCACCGCAGCGATCACCGCGGTGTCGCGCGTGCTCTACAGCATGGGTCGCGACGGCATCCTGCCGCGACGATTCTTCGGGCGCCTGTCGCCTCGCTTCGGCACCCCCGTCGGCAACATCGTGCTCACGGGCCTCATCTCGCTGACCGCGATCTTCTACGCCGAGAACCTGTTCGGAGCGGCGTCGCTCACGAGTTTCGGCGCGATCACCGGGTTCATCATGGTGAACTACGCGGTCTTCAACCACTACTTCGTGCGCGAGGGGCGTCGCACACCGGCCGACATCGGCAGGTATCTGGTGCTCCCGGCGGTGGGCATCGCGGTCAATGCGGTGCTCTGGTTCAACATCGACGCGCACGCCAAGATTCTGGGAGGCATCTGGCTCGCGATCGGCGTCGCCTACCTCGCGTTCGCGACGCGCGGGTTCAAGACTCCACCCACCGGCATCCAGTTCGACGAGGCCGCAGATGGCGACGGCGGTAGCGACAGGGGCTCGGCTCATGCCGAGGGGGCCGGCGCCGACCCAGCATCGGTCAGTGCCCCGGGCGGGCCCCGCTGATCCGGCACCCGCTGCCCGCACCCGCTACCTCGTTGTCGCGCTGCCCCACGCCACCTCGTCACGTTCGATCGATCGGAGATCTTCCCGTGCTCACCGTGCTCACCAACGCCCGCATCCGCACCCTCGACCCGCAGCGGCCTGAGGCCGACACCCTCGTGATCGACGGTGACACGATCGCGTTCGTCGGCCCCGCCGCCGAGCGGCCCGAACACCCCGGTGCCGCCGTCGTCGACCTCGGGGGGCGCACGGTGATCCCGGGCTTCATCGACAGCCACACGCATCCCGAGATGGTGACAAAGAGCGCCTGGCACGTGCGGTTGCCGTGGACGCACGACGTCGACGAGTTGCTCGACTTTATCCGCGCATACGCGGCGGAGCATCCGAAAGAGGAAGCACCGTTTCTGTACTTCGAGTATTACCCGAGCACGCTCTTCGCCGGCAGTGCGCCTACGAAAGAACTGCTCGACACCGCGGTCAGCGACCGGCCGGTGCTGTGCCAAGACTTCAGCGAGCACGAGCACTGGGTCAACAGCAAGATGCTCGAACTCATGGAGGTGACCCGTGAGACGCCCGACCCGGTGCCGGGCCTCGAGATGTTCGTGCGCGACGACGCGGGCGAGCCCACCGGCCTGCTGCGCGAGATGGTGCACGCACGGTTCATCGACACGATGTACGCGACGCTCGGGTGGGTGCCGCCCGAAGAGATCACGCCTGAGCGGCTGCAAGACGGCTTCCTCGACTTCATGGCCGAGCGCGGCGTCACCGCCCTGTTCGACGCCATGCTCGTGGACGACGACGTGGTGCGCTCGCTCGCAGAGCTCGAAGCGCGCGGCGAACTGCACCTGCAGTACTCGGGCGCCGTGCGGTTCCGCACTCTCGCCGACCTCCCCGAAGCGATCGCGCGGGCGCAGCGACTCGACGCCGAATACGGCAGCGACCGCATCCGAGTGAACGCGCTCAAGCTTTTTCTCGACGGCACGAACGAGAGCGGCAACAGTGCGGTGCTCGAGTCGCTCTGCGGATCCCATCGCGCCGACGACCGCGGCGAGATCCAGATGGAGACCGCCGAGCTGCAGGCGTGCTTCGAACTCTGCAGCCGCGAGCGCATCGACGTGCACATCCACCTGGTCGGCGACCGGGCATTCCGCACCGCCTGCGACGCCGCCGAGGCCGCTCAGCGGACGCTCGCCGCAGCGGGCGAGGAGTGGGGCACCCGCATCACGCTCGCGCACTGCGAGCTGGTCGACCCCGCAGACATGCATCGCCCCGCCGAACTCGGCATCTTTGTGAACTGGACGCCCCACTGGTCGGGCGCCTACTTCGGTGAGGGCGCCATTGAGCACCTGGGTGAAGAGCGTTGGAACCGCATGTACGACTTCACCGCGATCGCCCGCCACGGTGCCACGGTGACGCTCGCGAGCGACGTGGTCACGGCCTACGAGCTGCACCGGGGCGACCCACTCTTCGGCATGCAGGTCGCGCACACGCGCGTGGATCCGGAATACCCGCTCGCCCCCGAACGCTTTCCGGGCAGCGCCCGCCCGCAGCCCGGGGCACGGCTACCCCTCGAACTGCTGCTCGAGGGCTACACGATCAACGGCGCACGACAGCTGCGCATCGATGATCGCGCCGGATCACTTGAGGCCGGCAAGCGGGCGACCCTGAATGTGCTCAGCGCCGACCCGGCAGACGTCGAGCCGTCGGCGCTCGCCGGGATTCGCTGCGATGCCGTGCTCTTCGAAGGTCGCGTCATTTCGGGATCGCTCGACGCGCGTTCGCAGTAGCGTGCGGTGCGGGGCCGAGCTCGCTGACCGGTTCGGGCGGTCTATGCTGACTGCCATGCGCGCGCACCGAGGAGTCGACGGAATCGCCGTCGAAGCCGCCTCGGTGCGCCGCACCTCGGTGCACCGGCACCCCGAAATCATCGAGTTCGTCTACGCGCTGCGGGGCGAGCTCGACGTGCAGGTGAGCAGCGAGCAGTACCTGCTCGAGGAGGGCGATTTCGCGCTGCTGAACGCCGGCGATACGCACTCCTTCGAGGGGCGCCGCGAGTGCACCGTCGTGACGCTGCAGATCGATGTCGCTGCGTTCGCCGACGAGTTCCCTGAGCTGCCGAGCAAGATCTTCGCCTGCGAGTCGTTCGATCTGGCCCGATACCTGGGCACCGAGGCCTACCTGCGCGATGTGCTGCTCGCGATTTTCGCGGCGCCGCCCGCAGACCGTCGGCCGCTCGTCTCGGCGCTGCTGCACGACCTGATCGAGTTCTACGGGGTCGAGCAGTACTACGACCGTCGCCGAGTCATCAATCACACCCGCCGCGCACTGCTGCGCACCATGCTCACGCTGCTGCGCACGCACGCATCCGAGCGCAATGTGCTCGAGCGCATCAGCGACGAGATGAACTACAGCAAGGGCGCGCTCTCCCGGCTGACCCGCGACGCGATGGGCATGAGCTTCAGCGATATCCTCACGAACCTGCGCCTGACGCGGGCCGAGGTGCTGCTGCTCGAGAGCGACGACACGATGGTGTCGATCGCGCACGCCTGCGGGTTCTCGGACGTGAAGTACTTCACGCGCGCGTTCCGCGCCTGGTTCGGGTGCACGCCCGCGGCCTATCGCACGGCGCACCGCGGCAGAGTGCACGCCGGCGACGACCTCGACCCGCTGGGTGAGCCCCTGCCGCAGCTCGTCGAGCAGCATCGCGCCGTGGCGCTGCCGAGCGGCCGCCCGACACGGCGCAGCGCGACCCCCATCGCGGTCGTCACCTCGGCGGCGGCCCCCGACACCTTCGACTCGGGATCTGCGCTGCCGCAGATCGCCGGGCCCTCCGGGGTTCGGGATCGCCCATCGTTCAGCAACGGGCCGACGCCCGCGGAAGCGCCGCATCTGCTGCCGATCCGGGTGCTCGACGATGCTGCGGAGTCCGCTGCGGAGGCTGCGGGCGCCAATGATCGAGAAGCCGGCGACCCCGATGCGGCCGACCGCTGGCGCGACATCTGGAGTGGGGTCGACCGCGAGCTGTACCGTCCCGTGCTCATCGTGCCGGCCGATCGCGGCGCCGACGCAGCGCGTATCGTCGCTGAACTCCGAGCGCACGGCGACGACCTGATCGAGCTCTGGGTGACGTACCGCTTCGGCGATGCCGGCCTCGCGGAGTCGGTCGCCGCCGACCTGCGCGCGCTGCCCGGAGTCACCGCGACTCCCATGCTCGCGGCCTGAGCCGGCACGCGGCACACTGGGGGCATGCGCATCCGCACCGAGTTCGAAGCCCCCTGCACCGCCGAAGTCGCCTGGCGAGCGCTGCACGACCCCCTTGCGGTCGGCGCGCTCTACGCCCCGCTGCTCGCGATGACGCCGCGCGGCGAGTTTCCGGAGGTGCTGAGCACCGGCAGCGAGGTGCGCGTGCGGCTCGCGGCGTTCGGGGTGGTGCCGGTGGGTGAGCAGGCGATCCGGATCACCGATCTCTTGCCGACCGACCCCGACGGGTGGCCCCGCACCATGCGCGACCACGGCGAGGCGCTCTCGGGTCCGCTGTCGGGGCTCACCGAGTGGCGGCACGAGATGACGATCTCGCGCTCGCGCGCGTCAGCCCACCGCGCCGTCTGGACCGACGAGCTGCACATCGCGGGGCCGACCGCGCCGCTCATTCGGCCGGGCCTGGCGCTGATGTGGCGCTGGCGCGGCCGCAAACTGCGCCGCCTCGCCGCCGACTGGCGGTAGGCGGGGTCGGGCCGCCCCGCCGCCCTATCTACCGCCGAGCGCCTCCTTTCTCGCCGAGCCCCTGCGAAATGTGCGCACACATTGGAGGGATTCGGCGAGAAAGGAGGCGCTCGGCGAGGTCAGGGCCGGGTCGGCGCCCTGGGCGGGACGGGCGCGCCGAGCCGCGCCCTACTCCGCCGGGTCGAGCAGCGCTGCGCGCTGCTCCGCGGTCAGCGGCGTCGCCGGGAACTGCAGCACGACTTTGCCCACCGGGTGCTCCTCGATCAAGAAGCGGTAAGCCTCGTGCACCTCGGCGACGTCGAACACCCGCTCGACAGGGGCCTGAATGTGCCCGTACGCGATCGCCTTCGCCAGCCAGTCGAGGTCGCCGTGCTTCGCGACGCCGCTGCCGTCGGTGTGCACGCCGTGGCTCTCGGCGGCACCCGGCCCGGCTCCGATCGAATTCGTGCGGTCGGCCGGTACGCCGAGCGACGCGAACAGGTCGAGCTCGTCGGGCCCCTGCGTCGCGAAGGCCGCCTGGATGCCGTCGGGTGCGGCGGCGCGGAGGCGATCCGCCAGCCCGTCGCCGTAGGCGATCGGTTCGATGCCGAGTGACCGGAGTGCGGCCGCATTGCGCTCGCTCGAGATGCCGAGCACGCGCGCACCGAGGTTGAGGGCCAGCTGGGCGGCGAGCACGCCGACGCCGCCGGACGCACCCGACACGACCACGGTCTCGCCCTCGGCGGGGCGGATCGCGCGGATGCCCGCGATCGCGGTGCGGCCGGTGATGTGCAGGGCGCCCGCGGTGTCGAGACCGAGGCCGCGCGGCACAAGGTGGAGGGTCGCCGCCGGGTCGGTGACGAGCAGGGATGCGGTCTGCGCCTGCTGCGAGAGCCCGCCGAACACGAGATCGCCGGGCTTGAAGCCTTCGACGCCGTCGCCGACCTGATCGACGATGCCGGCGTAGTCGGTGCCGTTGCCCGATGCGCCATCAACGGGGCCGAACGCGCCGCTCACGATCTTCCAGTCGACCGGGTTGAGCCCGGCGTAGCGCACCTGCACCCGCACCTGCCCGGGCCCGGCCTCGGGGGCCGCGATGTCGACGAGCTGCAGCTGCTCGACGCCGCCGTTTGCGCGGTACTGAACGGTCGTGCTCATGTGGTGCTCCTTCGGGTCTGCGTGCGAGCCGCGCCGATCGGCGGGTTCACCAGCACCAA
>NZ_JHBX01000081.1:0-61430 GCF_001273855.1 Leucobacter japonicus
AGGTCAGGGAGAAGTGTCCCTGCAACAAGGCTCCAGATCACAAGATCGGGGCCTTTCGTGTTTCTGGGGCGGGTTGCAGCACAGTGACCCGCCCCGAGCTTCCCGTACATGGGAGAGCGTGCTGTATGACGATGCGAGGCACGCAAATGTCTGCGTAGCTCAATTGGCTAGAGCACCGGTCTCCAAAACCGGAGGTTCCAGGTTCGAGTCCTGGCGCATTCGCTGGGCGGCGTCAGGCGCTGTCAAGTGTCACCCGCCCCACGACGGGGCCGAGTGCCGCCGCCCTCACATCTTGAGTATCCGCCCACCACCGGAGCACACAAGCGCAATCAGACGCACACGCGGTCGAGTAGCGCGGATACCCAACACTCTCAGGAGGACTCATTGGCGAACCATCCTGGACAAATCGATGACACACGCGTGCAGGAACTCGCCGCCGCCGGATGGTCGAACGTCGCCATCGCGGGTGAACTCGGATGCAACGAAGCATCAGTGCGGCGAGCGCGTAAACGTTTGCGTGTGACAGCATCGGCCGCGAAAGCGAACCACGAGCAGACACCCACCACCGGAGCGACTGAGTTCCAAATCACGGGAGACACGGGAAGCTTCACCGGCTACCAGAGCGAAACACCACTCACTGACTTCAGTGACGTGTTCCGCCTGTTCAATCGTGACCCTGATGACTTCGTCATCGTTGACGACAGCGTCACGATGAAGGCGTGGCAGCAGTCGAAAGGCCTCGAGGATGGCACCCGTTCAACGGTGACGCTGTACTCGTATGGTGCACGCTTCCAACGCAAGCAAGAGATCGACTACCTCGACCTGCCCGCACTGTACGCGGCCGCACACGAGATCGTAGAAGCCGCAGAGCACGCGCGCACGGACCGGACTACGGTTGTCGTGTGGAGCGACCCCCAAGTGGGGAAGACAGCGAGCCGCGGCGGCACACCAGAACTCATTGCACGCAGCATCGAGAAGCGGCAGAAGCTCACCCAAGCACTCGAGCAGCGCAACCCGAAAGCGTGCGTACTTCTCGACGGCGGCGACGGCATCGAAGGGTTCGAATCCGGCGGCAACCCCATGTTCACCAACGACCTCTCGTTGACGAAACAGCTCGACCTCTACGGCACCGAGCTCATGGAATGGCTGAAAGTCATGCTCCCGCACGGACACGTTGATGTTCTCGCAGTGCCCAGCAACCACGCTGCGTGGCGCAACGGGAAGCAGAACCTCGGAAACCCAGGCGACGACCTCGGACTGTTCATGCACCAGCAGGTAGCAAAGATCACCCAAGCGGCCGGCCACGACGTCACATTCCATGCCTCAACCGAGTACGACGAATCCGCTGCGATCGACATCGACGGAACCCGCGTCGGCCTCGTCCACGGAAACCAGTTCGGACCCGGACAAGCAGTCACATGGTGGGAGAAGCAAACGTTCGGCGCACAAGCCGTCGCTACCGCAGATGTACTGGTCCACGGCCACTACCACAGCTTCTCGATGAACGTCGCTGGGCGAAACCCCACGACCGGCAAGCAGCGGTGGTGCATGGGCGCACCCACACTCGACAACGGCTCCGACTGGTACCGCAACACCGCAGGACGAGACTCCGACCCCGGCGTACTCATCTTCGACATCACACCAGACGGATTCGACCTCGGATCACTCACCATCCTGTAACCAGACCAGCGCTTACCCAAGGGTAGGCGCACAACCTTGGGTATGGAGGCGGTCGTGTTTTGGATCGGTGTTGTATCCGGTTGGGGAATGATCCTCGCTGCTATCGGGCTCTGTGCTCTCCTGCCGCGAGTCTTCGCTTGGGACCACGGCACCGACTGCCTCGTGGACGGATGCTGGCTCGACATCGAAGCCGGTTCACGGATCAACTGGCGCGTATGGGTTGCCAAGCAGGTGCATGACCAGATCACTCGCAGGCGCAGGTGGCATCAGGAAGCCTGGAAGACGAGCCCGTTCAACTCGGCCAACTGGCCCAAGGAATAGGGAGGCACTGATGCAAACCCTGATCCGGATGCTCAACCAGCAAGCACCACCCGAAGACGAGGGTGCCTGGCTGCTCGAAGACGCTGAGGACATTGGGGCCGACTGTGACTGAGTGCACCTACTGCAGGCGACCATACGAGTCACCCAGTGCGGCAGACGCATACTGCCAAGACGACGACAAGGCATACAGCCGCTCGTGCGACTAGTGCGTAGGTAAGCGCACAGGTAGCATTCAGGTATGACCTATCAGCAGCCGCAGCAGCAGTACGTCTACCAGCAGGTAGTCAAGCCGCCGTCCAACGGCATGGCCGTCACCGCGCTGGTGCTCGGCATCATCGCCCTCGTTATCGGGATTTGGGCGCCACTGCCCATCGTTGGTATCGCAGCAGCGTTCTTCGGGTTCCTTCCCGCACTGCTCGCAGTCATCTTCGGGCACGTAGGCCAGAACGCGGTCGCCAAGGTCGGAGTAGGTAAGGGGCAGGCAATCACCGGACTTGTGCTCGGATACACCACGCTCGCGATCATCGCAGCCGTCACCCTCTTCTGGATCATCGCCATGATCGCAGGCGGAGCAAGCAGCACAGCACCCTAGCCAGAGAGCTAGAGCGGCCCCCGAGCACCCACAAGGTGCCGGGGGCTTTTGCATGGCCCCGACCCTTTAAAAGCGCAGGGGGTGTCAACAAACATGGGGCACCCCCACAAGAGCAACCCACGCCGACAAAACGGGCACCGACGCAACCAAACACAGGCGAGGGTGTACGCACGCGACACCACATGCTGGTTGTGCCACACCCCCGTCGACAAAACACTCCCACCACGCCTACCCCAGAGCCCAGAGATCCACGAAATCATCCCCGTATCGCGCGGAGGATCACCCTACGAGCTCAGCAACACCACACTCACACATCGAGCATGCAACCAGTGGGTAGGTAACCGCACACCTGACGAGCTGAGCCGAGACAACCGCAACCGTTCGATCGTGTCAACGACGACACTCATTGACTGGTAAACGGCGAAATAGGAGATCTCTTGAACGGATCGGCTGGCAAAACCACACGTGCCCCAGACCCCCTCCCTGCCCCCTTCCAGCCCTCCCCAGGTGCATAGGGCTATCTCTCCCCGTCATTTTTTCCACACGGTGCTGGTGCGCTCTGGCTGTCACTGTGATCGGCTGTGGCGGGTTTTCGCGTGTCGGGTGGGGTCTTTTTACCCCTCGATGCGGTAGGCGGGCGTCTGGATTGGCGCGTCATTCACGCGCTTCAAATTCATTGAAAATCCGCCATTTATCCGTAACAAATGGTATCCTTGATGCATGGATAAGCGGTGCGCGAATTGCGGCGGGACGATGGTCACTGTTCGTATTGATGCGCGCTTCTGCTCGACTCGTTGCCGTGTTGCTGGCAATCGGCGGGAGAAGAAGTCTCTTGGGTTTCCTAGCGAGCTCACTTCGGGGCGTCGCTGGGTTCGTGCTGATGGGAAGCGGCCGATCGCGGTGGATGGTTCGCCGGCGAAGTCGAACGACTCGAGCACTTGGTCTTATTTCGCTGACGTTCGCCTTTCATCCGCTGGTAATGGATTTGGCGTGATGCTGGGTGGCGGGCTCGGCTGCTACGACTTCGACAAGGTGACTGATGATGAGGCGCGTGATTTGATCTCGCTGATTCCTGAGCGGGTCTTGTTCGTGGAGAGGTCAGTGTCGGGCAACGGCGTTCACGTCTTTGTTGCTTCTGAAGAGTCAGCAGGATCGAAAAAGTGGCAGGGTCGCCACGAGCGTTACACGCGTCAGCGTTTCATTTTGACCACAGGAAACCGTATCTCGTTGTAGGTGGTGATGCCGCATGGGTACGAAATTGCGTGCGGTGGAGCCAGGGGATACCGCGAAGAAGCCAATCCGGTCGGTACTTGAGGCTGCTGATGAGGGTTCACGGGTGGACGAGTTAGTGCAGATGCGTCGGGTGATTGCCCGCGCAATCGATAACGAGAACACTTCGGCGCGGGATTTGGCGGCATTGACGCGACGGCAGATCGAGATCTCTAAGGAGATCGAAGCTTTGAAGCGCCAGCAGGCGGAGGAGGCCACTGATGCAGCCGACACCGCAGACGAAGCGTTCGACTCGCAAGCTATCTGAGGTTGCTCGGCATGTGGTGATGCCGTCTGGGATTGTTTCGACGGGTTGGCCGGCGGTGTATGCCAGGATTCGTGAGTTCGGTGACTCGTTCGATGAGTGGCAGCAGGGTGCTGGCAAGTTGATGTTGGGTAAGCGGCCGTCAGGCGAGTATGCGGCGACCGTGGGTGGGATTACGTTGAGTATCCCGCGCCAGGTTGCGAAGACGTACATGATCGGCCGCATCGTGTTCGCGCTGTGCACGATCTTCCCGAATTTCACGGTGTTGTGGACTGCGCACCGGACGCGCACGACATCGAAGACGTTTGCTTCTCTGCAGGGGTTCGCGAAGAAGAAGAGTGTCGCGCCGTTCGTTGAGAAGATCCGCACCGTCAATGGCGAGCAGGAGATTCACTTCACCAACGGTTCGATCATCATGTTCGGTGCTCGAGAGCAGGGCTTTGGTAGAGGTTTCGATGAGGTCGACGTTGAAGTGTTCGATGAGGCGCAGATTCTCACCGAGAAGGCTCTCGAGGACATGGTTGCCGCGACGAACCAGTCGCGGCACGAGCATGGAGCACTGCTCTTCTTCATGGGCACGCCACCACGCCCGATTGACCCTGGCGAGGCGTTCAAGGCTCGCAGGCGTGAGGCACTTGAGCTTGAAGCGCTGCGCAAGGAAGATCCCAACGTAGAGTGCGATGCGGTCTACATTGAGTGTTCGGCCGACCGGGATGCGGACCCGGACGACCGGAAGCAGTGGGAGAAGGCGAACCCGTCATTTCCTCACCGCACTCCGCTGCGTTCCATGTTGCGTCTTCGCAAGAATCTGCCGTCGGTCGAGTCGTGGCTGCGTGAGGCGATGGGCATCTGGGATTCGGATGATTCCGGTTCGCGTCTGATCTCTGCTGAACTGTGGGAGCGCCAGGGGCGTGACTCTGAGCAGGTAGCTGCGTTGCGCTCTGCTGAGCAGGTGCGCACGTTTGGAGTGACGTTCTCGCTCGATGGTAAGCGTGTTGCGGTTGCTGGCGGAATGAAACATGCTGACGGGGCGCACGCGGAGGTTGTGGACGGGTTCTCTGGTCACATGTCTTCCGGGCTTGATGCGCTGGCAGCGTGGCTCGCGGAGGAAAACCGGCGTGAGAAGACGGCGTTGTATGCGATTTCTGGTCGTTCTCATGCTGAGGTGCTGTCTCGGAAGCTCATTGAGCTGGGTGTGCCGCGGAAGGCGGTGCACATCTTGAACTCGCCTGAGTATTTCACGGCGTGCTCGATGTACGAGACGGGGATGCGTGACAAGTCCGTGACGCATTCGGCGGATGAGTCGGCGAACCAGGATCTCCTGGATCGGTCGGTTGCTGTGTGTGACAAGAAACTGCGCGGCACGGCTGGTTCGTGGAGTTGGGATGTGACTGTTCCCGGTGGTGATGAAACGCCGATTGAGGCGGTTTCTGTGGCGGTTTGGGCTGCGTTGACGACAAAGCGTCGTCCGGGGCGGAAGGCAAGGGCGGTGGTGTTGCGATGATGGTTTCTTCTATGCCATTCGTGTCTGGTCTTCCGGATGAGTATCGGGATGAGCTTGCTGTGCTGTTCAGTCAGTTGCAGAAGAAGCAGTACCGGAACCTAGTTAGGCGTCGGTACTTCGATTACAAGGCTGGGCTGAAGGATCTCGGTATCGCGATCCCGCCGCAGCTTCGGAATATCGAAACGGTGATCGGTTGGTCGGCGAAGGGCATCGAGGGGCTGGTGAAGCGGTCCGTCCTGGATGGGTTCACTACGCCGGCCGGTGTTGATGCTGAGTCGATCGGCCTCTCTGCGGTTTGGGATGACAACCGGCTTGGTGTTGAGTCGCGTATGGCTCATACGGATGCTGCTGTGGCGTCTTGCGTTTTCGGTTTTGTGCAGGCGGGTGACGCTGATGCGGGCGAACCCGAAGCCGTGATTTCTTTGAAGTCTGCGGAATGGGCTACCGGAAAGTGGGATGCCCGACGCCGCGGTCTCTCATCGGCGCTATCTGTCATTGACGCTGATGATGCCGGGCAAGTGTCGCGGTTCAACCTGTATCGCTATGGCGAGGTAGTGGCCTTTCGCAGAACAGCTGAAGGATGGGATGTGCAGGGAATGCGGCACGATCTCGGGATGCCGGTTGAGGTTCTGCCTCACAAGCCCTCGCTGTCGCGACCCTTTGGAAAGTCTCGAATCTCTCGCGCCGTGATGGCGCTCACGGATTCCGGAGTTCGTACCCTGTTGCGTTCCGAGGTGTCGGCGGAGTTCTTCTCGGCCCCCCAGCGGTACGCGCTTGGCGTTGATGAGGATACGTTCATCGGGCCAGACGGCAAGCCCATCCCCGCATGGCAGGCTGTCATTGGCCGTATGTTCGCAGTTGGTCGTGACGAGAACGGTGATTTACCATCGGTGGGTCAGTTCTCGCAGCAGTCCTTCGAACCGCATTTCGCGCAGATCCGACAGCTTGCATCGTTGGTGTCGTCTGAGTTCAACATGACGCCGCGTTCGTTCGGCATTGTGCAGGACAACCCGGAGTCTGCGGACGCGATCATCGAGGCGAAGGAAGACCTCGTCCTGGACGCGAAGGAGTTCACGGACACGGTGTCTCCCGCTTGGAAGCGTCTCGTGGTGGGTGCTCTGCGCATTCACGATGACTCGCCGGCGGCTCGTGAGGTGTACCGGCAGATTCGCCCGCACTTCCGCAACCCGGCTTTGCCGTCTGTGGTGTCTGCGTCTGACGCGGTGACGAAGCAGGTGTCGTCGTTCCCGTGGCTTGCGGAAACCGATGAAGCGCTTGAGATGTTGGGTTATGACCGGCAGCAGATCGACTCGATGCAGGCCACCCGACGTCGGGCTTCAGCGCGGCAGTTGCTTACTCAGGGTGTGGTGGCTGACCCGCAGGAGGTCTGATGACTACTCGACGGGATCTCAACGAGCTTGCCGCGTTGGGGTCCCGTGTGGTCGAGCTCGCACGTGCTGAGCTTGAGGCATTCTTTTTCGGGCTCGATTTAACGCGGCCTGAGCTGGCTCGTGACGCTTTGCTCGAGTTCATGCCGATGCTCGCGCAAGAGTACGGAGACGCGGCTGCAACTGCGGCTGCTGAGTGGTACGAAGCGCAGCGGGCATCGCAGGTTGGCGGCAGGTATGCTGCCGTGCTTGGCGATGCGGTCGGTCACACTCAGGTTGAGGGTTCCGTTCGCTATGCATCAGGGAGCCTGTTCGGTGACGATCCCGCACAGACTCTCGCATTGTTGTCTGGATCTCTGCAGAGGTTCGTGCTTTACGGCTCACGCGACACTATCGCCAGGAACGCTGGCCGAGATAGGGCACGGCCGCGTTTCGCACGGGTGCCGACTGGTGCGAAGACGTGCGCATGGTGCTCGATGCTCGCAAGCCGCGGGTTCGTTTATCTCACGCGTGAAACTGCCGGCATCGCGCGCGAACACTATCACGATGACTGCGATTGCCAAGTGGTGGCTGAGTTCGACAAGGACGCGGCGCATATCGATGGGTATGACCCCGACGCTCTCTACGACCAATACATGGCTGCGCGTCAGGCGACTGGTTCGGGCGACATGAAGTTGATCGCTTCAGAGATGCGACGGATGTTTCCTGACTCGTACACAGATGGGGTGTTCCCGCCCCTCTAAATCTCCCCGCCGCATGGCGGGTAACCCATAACAAATGACTTTCTGCCCCGCACGGGGCTGGTGGTCGATTCCGCACGGAAGGAACAAGCGATGAGCGAAGTAACCGAGCCGGTCGAGCAGCCGGCTGTGGAGCCGCAGGGCGCGCAGGAGGACAAGACCGACTGGAAGGCCGAAGCCCGAAAGTGGGAGGGCCGCGCGAAGGAGAACTTCAGCGCAGTTGAGGAACTGCAGAAGCTGAAGGACGCCGAGAAGAGCGAGCTGCAGCGAGCGACGGAGGCAGCCGAGGCTGCGCAGCGCGAGCTTGCGGCGTCTAAGCACGAGGCTGCACGGCTCCGGATCGCAGCGAAGCATGGGATTGGTGAGGACCACCTTGACCTGCTGACGGGCGCAGACGAAGCCGAGCTCGAGGCGAAGGCAGAGAAGCTCGCGAAGCTCATCACGACCCCGACTACCGAGGAGCCGCAGCGCAAGGGCGCATGGGCTCCGTTCGATCCCGAAGAAGGTAAGAGCCCGAACACGGCGCTCAACGGCGACGGGATCGAAAACGCATTGAAAAACGTACTCGGCATCTAAAGGTGCCACTTACTGAATGGAGATGGTGATGGCTCAGACCGCACCCACCAAGACCAGCGAGTTCGCTGGGTTCCTTAAGCCCGACCAGGCGCAGGCCTATTTCGATGAGGCACGCAAGCAGTCCGTCGTGCAGCAGCTTGTACGCCAGGTGCCGCTCGGCATCAATGGCCAGGAGATCCCCGTAACGACCTCGAAGCCCACCGCGGGCTGGGTCGCTGAGGGCGGGCAGAAACCCACCACCGCTGGCGGGAAGACCCTCAAGACCATCAAGCCGCACAAGATCGCCGCGATCTCCGTCGTGTCGGCTGAGGTCGTCCGTGCGAACCCGGCGAATTACATCCAGGATCTGCGATCCGACATTGCGGAAGCGTTCGCGGTGGCGTTCGATGCCGCAGCCCTGCACGGGACCGCAAGCCCTTTCGGCACGGGCAACAACATCGCTGCAACGACGAAGGCTGTGGAGCTCGGCACGGCTGCTACTGCTGCAGGCAGCATCTTCGCTGACGTGAATGCAGGCCTGGCGCTTCTAGTCAATGACAAGAAGCGATTCACTGGCAGCGCATGGGATTCCATCGCGGAGCCCGTGTTCAACGGCGCTGTGGACGCCAATGGCCGCCCGCTGTTCATTGACAGCCCCACTGTCGAGAATGCTGCAACTGTGCGTCAGGGTCGTCTTCTGGGCCGCCCGTCGTTCATTGGCGACGGCGTCGCTGCGGGCAGCATCGTCGGTTTCGGCGGCGACTGGAGCAAGGCTGTCTGGGGTGTCGTTGGTGGCATCTCCTACGACGTGTCGACCCAGGCAACGGTCACGCTCGACGGCGAACTCGTTTCGCTGTGGGAGCACAACTTGGTTGCAGTTCGCGCGGAGGCCGAGTTCGGTTGGCTTGTGCATGACACCGAGGCATTCGTGAAGTACACCGAGGGCGCGTGATGGTGGCGGTCGTTTCTCCTTCGGGAACTGTGGCGACCGTCGACCAGCCGCTAGCTGACGTGCTTCTCCAAAAGGGGTGGCGGGTTCCGGGAAAGCCGGATCCCAAGCAGGCTCCCGTTAAGCGGAAGCCTGGCCGCCCGAGGAAAACCGAGTGATGGGGGTGCGTCATGGCGTATGCGACGGTCACTGATCTAGAGGCGCGGTGGCGCACCCTCTCGGCCACGGAGAAGACCCGTGCGGGGGTTTTGCTGGGGGATGCTCAGGTTCGTTTGGATGCTGAGTGTTCCCCGGCTGACCCGCCCACTGAGGCTCAGCTTGCGTCTCGGAAGATCGTGTCGTGCGAGATGGTGAAGCGCGCGATGATCGCGAGCGGTGAAGGCGACTCGGGGGATCTGAGCGGGGTGTCTTCGATCATGGGGACGGCCGGCCCTTTCTCACAGCAGCGGTCCTTCCAGAACCCAATGGGTGATCTCTACATCACGAAGTCTGACCGGAAGCTTCTCGGGTGCGGCAAGCAGAAGGCGTTCATGATCGACACCGCGCCGCCTGGTTCGGGGGTGTTGCCATGGACGGAATCGACCCTGTAACTCGTATCCGCCGCGTCGAGACCGGGCGGGATCGTTACAACCAACCGATCTACGACACCACGGAATCTGACTTGCCGAAGGCGCTCTACGCCCCGCGGCACGTGATCCCTGCTGTCGAGGTCGGGCGGCAGCCATCAGTGGTGGAACCGACGTTGTACTGGCCGAATCTATGGCCGGACGTGTCTGCAGATGATCTGCTGCGTGTTCGGGGGCGCGAGTATGAGGTCAACGCCGAAGCTGCTGAGTGGCGGGGGCATGGTGCCGGTGGTCTTGTTGTTGTGTTGAAAGATTCGTTCGAAGGGGTTCCTTAATGGCGAAGAGAGTGAAGTTTGTTCTCAACCGCAAGAACTTTCGCGAACAAGTCTTGATGGGTGCGGAGACAGCGGCACTTCTGCGAGAGACGCTCGGTGGGGATGTAGAAACTGATATCGCCTCAGACGGAGTTCGAGCCCGCGCTCGCGCTTATGGGCGCATGAGCGATGAGGCAAAGAACGGCACCCTCTCCCGCAGACTTGGTGGTGTCTGATGCCAGGATTCGTTACGAACACTCCTGATATCGATGCGGCCATACTCGATGTGCTCGGATCGGTTGAACAGGTGGAATTGGTGAAGCCGGAGAAGGCGAAACCATACCGAGTGCTTGTGTCCCGTGCCGATCTTCAACAGCGCGTCACGCCACTGTCTCGGTATTGCAGGGTCGGTGTGCAAGCTTGGTCGGTCCGCAAAGATGGCAGCGCGGATCTTGGTGACGCATTCGATCTTTGCGCCGCTGCCGGCGCTGCGCTCGAATCTGCTCCTGCCACCTCCCAAGTGATCCTGTCCGCCGAGATCCAGTCCGGCCCGCTCCGTGTCGCTGATGAGGTGACGCGCATCGAGTACCAGTACATGACTGTGCTGCTCGAGGTTGCTACCTAACCGATACTCCTGTTCTCGCCCCGCCTAGTGCGGGGCTTTTCTGTTGAAAGGGGCCGTGATGGCTAAACCTGCATACCTGACGTCGGGGGTCGACCCGAATCTCGCGCGTCTCATTAAGGATGGTGCGATCTTCATTCGTGAAGCTGGCACCACTGATGTTCCGACTGGACCTGACTGGACGCCAACGAACGCCGCAACCCAGATCGGCTACTACTCCGACGACGGTTTCACGCTGGCACCTAACGCCGGCGACACTACCGAGCTCACCGGACACAACGGTGACGTTCTGGTTGCCGAGTCTGATCCAGGGTTCTGGACGGTCGCGTTTGCTGGGCTCGAGGGCAACAAGACCACGGCTGAGGCGTACTTCGACACGACGGTCGCGACTGACGGCTCGATCACCGTGACGACCGCTGCGGCGTCGAAGCGGTACGACATAGTCACAGTTGGGCTTGACCAGAAGGAACGCCT
The DNA here is from genome assembly GCF_001273855.1 of Leucobacter japonicus. Lineage (NCBI taxonomy): Bacteria > Bacillati > Actinomycetota > Actinomycetes > Micrococcales > Microbacteriaceae > Leucobacter > Leucobacter japonicus. The sequence continues at coordinate 11,240 of NZ_JHBX01000081.1, forward strand.
CGTACTGGTCCACTACCCGAACGTGCAGATCTCCGAGCGTGAGGGAATCACGTTCAACCGCACGACGCTGCTCGCGCTCGCCGCAACGTTCCGCACCTTCCGAGGGGCTGCTGCATCCCCGTACCACTTCAAGGCATGGGGGTTTGTTGCCGAGGAAGAGGAAGACGGCGAGTAGCCCAAATCTCCCGTGGGCAGGTACTTGCAACCGCCTGCCCACGGGTTCTCCCCGTAATGGTTGCTCACATTCTTTGAAGGGTTGCTCCAATGATTGAACTTGGCAAGAACGCTGAGACGGTAGAGATGGTCGATTTCGGGCGTGACGGCAAGGTGCTGTTTCGTCTGCCTGTGCTTGGGCAGAGGGGCGTACCGATGGGCGTCATGTCCGCGTTCGCGATCTTCTGGGACAAGCTGCAGTCGGGCCGCAAGATGTCTGAGGCTGAGGTTGCTTCAGCGTGGTCGTTCTTCATCCAAACGCTCGCTGATGCGTTCCCCGACGCCACCCGTCACATTGCGGGACTCGATGAAGACAACTTGCAGCTTGTGATGACGGAATGGCTGCGCCAGTCTGCGGAGGTCACGGGCTACGACCCAAAAGCGCACTCCTAGCGGTCGTCGTCTACGCCCATCACCGGCCCGCGCTCGAGTATGACTTGATGACGCGGGTCGGTTTCGGCGTGGACCGGATCGACCGCCAGGAACTTTCGTGGGAGCAGATGATGGCTCTCGTTGACGGAATTCTGAACGATCACACGTCTCACACCTTCGCGTCGTTGGCCGGATGGTCTTATGTGCCGTCACCCGATGAGGTCGCTTTTTACAACGATCTCGACGTAAAGCTCGTCATGAATCGCGGCAAGAACCAGCCCATGCCCCAGCCCGTCGACCGGCCGTGGGAGCGAGGCAAACCGAAGGCTGTGCTCCCTCGGAACGACAGCGAGTCGCGTGCTCGCCGTGAGCGCCTCAACGAGCGCTTGGGGCTCTAAGAACTTCACATTGACCGGTTGCTCATGACCCACCTCGGAGGTGTTTATGGCGCAAGAGGTTGGTGTTGCCTATGTCACGTTGCTGCCCTCTGGACGCGGCTTCGGCAAGTCTGTCGAAGGCCAGATCGATTCAGCTATGGGCAAGTCGGAGAAGAAAACTGATGGCTTCTTCGCAAAGGTCGGGACTGGCATCAAGCGGGTCGGTTTGGGTGTCGCTGCACTCGCCGGAACGGTCGGAGCTCTCGCGGTCGGTGGCGGCATTTCCCGTGCCCTGAATATCGAGGATGCGCAGGCCAAGCTCAAGGGCTTGGGGCATGACACGAAGTCTGTCGAGACGATCATGTCGAATGCGCTGGCGTCGGTCAAGGGGACAGCGTTTGGGTTGGATGCCGCCGCGACCACGGCAGCTTCTGCGGTTGCATCTGGCATCAAGCCAGGTCAGGAACTCGAAAAGTATCTCCGTCTCACCGCCGACGCAGCAACTATCGCCGGCGTCTCCATGGAGGAGATGGGCGACATCATTAACAAGGTCCAGGCGAAGGGCAAAGCCCAGACCGAGGATCTGAACCGTCTGACGGAGCGCGGCATCCCGATTCTTCAGATGCTTGCAGATGAGTACGGCGTGACTGCTGAAGAGATGTCGAAGATGGTCACGAAGGGCGAGGTTGATGCCGAGCGTTTCAGGAAAGCGCTTGAAGACAACGTCGGTGGGGCTGCGCTCGAGTCGGGCAATACCACTCGGGGCGCGTTTGCAAATATGCGGGCTGCTCTTTCACGCCTGGGGCTCGTGTTTGTTGAGGACGGTCTTGGGGGAGCTAAGACGTTCTTCAATGAGGTCACCGTCATCTTGGATGGGCTTGCAGAACGCTTTCGGCCCTGGGTGGACAGCATCAACGCACGTCTCTCCGAACTGTTCAATATCGACGGGATGGGCGACCGATTCCTCGAGTCGTTCGACAAGATCACGGAAGCCGTCAAGAACGGCCCAATACCTCAGCTTCTCAACACGTTGGCACCAATCATGCCTGTCATTGGTGAAGCAGCGTCATTAATCGGGGGTGCTCTGGGGCAGGCGTTCCGTGAGCTGGGTGAAGCGATTGGGCCGCGTCTTCCGGAGATCGCACAGTCCCTTGCTGATGCGGTGGTTGAGCTTGCGCCTGCGTTCGCGGATCTGCTTGTGGCGATCCTTCCGTTGATCCCTGCGATCACGAACCTGCTGGCCGAGCTTTCGCCAGTGCTTGCGGATCTTATTCAAGAATTGACGCCGTACATCACAGATCTGCTAGGCGGAATGACTGCTTTGTTGGACCTGTTCACGGGCAGCGCTGATGTGACTGGATTTGCAGACAGCCTTCGGGAACTGCAAGGGCCGATCGCTGAGATGTGGCAAGCAATTTGGTACACAGGCCTCGTCGTCGGCTTCTTCATCGCTCAAGTCCAAGATGCCGGGAACAAGATCGTTGCCGCAGTATCGACTTTCATTGCACAGGTCGTCTCCTACTTTTCATTGGGTTGGAAGGCTGCCGGTGACATTGTCCAGTCGGCCTTCCGGTTCATTGTCGGTCTCGTGACTGGCGACTCGCAGCGAATTGTTGCCGCGGTCAGCCAAGGTATGCAGGCGGTGGCTGCCGTCTGGAATCCGATGTGGAGCCAGATTTCCGCTGTTGCGCAGATGGCTTGGCAGTCGGCGGTAACAGCCGTGGCTCAGGGTGTTCTCAACGTCGTCTCGACGGTGCGCACGTTGCCGGGTCAGATCCTCTCCACTCTTTCTGGGCTGGGGTCGTTGCTTTTCTCGGTCGGGCAGCAAATGATCCAAGGCCTGATTAATGGCGTTGGCTCAATGATCGGGAATGCGGTCTCCGCAGTTCGAAACGTGGGCGGGGCGATGCTCGATGGAGTCAAGGAGTTCCTTGGAATCCACTCGCCTTCACGGGTGTTCCGTGACGAGGTCGGGAAGATGGTCGGGCTTGGTCTGCTTGAAGGTGTTGCTGACAGCACGATTGCTGGGCGGATTGATACCGCAGTGAGTCACCTGGTCTCTGTTCCTAGCGATGCGCGGTCTTCGGCATTCCCATCTGCAGTGACGCTGGTTGATGCTGATGGGTCGATTTTGACGCGCGCCCGCGTGGTCGCAAACGAGGAGATCGACGTCTACTCAGGGCAGCGAGCATCGGAACGTCGTCGGACTGGCTTCTAGGAGGTCTTCATGGTGTGGAACTGGAAACTTGCTTCGAGCACTGGTCAGGTCGAATTCGGTGATGATGAAAACTTGTTCGTCGTTGACTCGTGGGCGGTTGAATCAGGGAAGCTCCGCGTCGATGACCGGGACATCCCAAGAAGCGACAGCACGCGATTCGGGCAGGATTTTCGACCTCCCGCGTCACTTTCCTTCTCGCTATGGGTGAATGGTGGCTCGGAAGAAAGAACTCTCGAGGGGCTTTCGGAACTGGCTGCTGCTTGGCGAAACGATGGTGACCGACTCCGTAGTGGTTCGATGGCGACTTTGCAGCATCCGCGAGGCCGGTTCATGTTTGGCCGGCCACGCGAGTTTGAATCTGACGCGCAGCGTGTGGAGTCGGGGTATGCGAAAGTGTCCGCCAAGTTCCAGGCGGCTGATGATCTTTGGTATGGCCCGGAGGAGTTGACGCGGGTCCGGTTTGTGCCGCCTGTGTCGGGTGGTTTGACGTTCCCGGCTGAGGCTCCGTTCACGTTTGATTCGGGGCCGGCTGAGCGGAATAGTTCGGTGGTTGTTGGTGGTGATGTTGCGACGTGGCCGGTGTTTGAGGTGTTCGGGCCGGTCACGAATCCGGAGATCGAGATCGTTGGTGTTGGGCGCCTGGTCTTCCGGACGACGCTGGCGTATGACCAGTTTTTGCGGGTGGATACGCGGCCGTGGGCGCGGTGGGTGCAGCGCGGCTATTTGGGTTCTCCGGATGTGTTGTCTCCGTTTCCGGGGGCGTTGTCGCCGTCTGGTTCGCGGTTGTCGGATGTGTCGTTGCGTCCGGGTGTTCACACGGTGGTTCTGCGCGGGTATGACCCGACTGGTTCTGCTGAGCTTGGGGTTATCCGTAACCCGGCTTTTACGAGTTTTTGAGGAGTGGGTTATGGCTTGGTTGGTGCCTTGGGTTATTAATGGTGCGCAGCATTCGGCTCGGTTGTTTCGGCGCGCTTATCAGCAGCAGGTTGGTGAGGGTTCTGGTGTTTCTCGTCCTGGTGATTTGAAGGTGTCGGCGTTGGCGGTGCCTGGTACTGGGTTTCGGGTCGCTCCGGGTGGTGGTGTTGCGCAGTCGCGTGATTCGGATGCTGCTTCTCGGGAGTCGTATGGACCGATTAATGATGCTCAGGTGACGGTGTTGGATGTGCCTGGTACGGGGTCGTCTGGTGGGCGTCGGGATTTGGTGATTTTGGAGGTCACTGATCCGGAGATGGGGTCGGTGACGTATCCGGCTCCGACGACTCCGGAGGAGTGGCAGGACGGCAACAATTTTGTTCGGGTGACGGTGATCCCGGGGGTTGCTGCTGGGGTGAAGTCGTTGGATCAGATCACGACCGGCCCGTACGCGAATGTGACGGGTGTGACGTTGGCGGCGATTAACTGGCCGGTGTCGACGGGGACGATCACGAACGCGATGATTGAGGATTTGCGTGTGGTGCAGTCTCCACGGAGTGTCCGCATTCTCCGTACGTGGGCTTCACCGTCTGGGTTCTCGAGCCAGATCACGAACGTGGACCCGTGGCCTACTGGTGGTGATTGGTGGCCGTCTGAGTTCGTTGACGACGTGGTCGGTGCTATCGATATTCCGTCGTGGGCGCAGCGTGCACGCATCATCATGACGTGGGCTGGGGTGAAGATTCCCGCCGGCCGCTCGTTGGGTGCGACCTGGGTTCAGATCGGGTTGAACAGTGACCCGAACCGGGTGAACTGCCCGAACACGGTGTACGAAACCCCGAACTCTACGACGGTCGGGAAAGACATGATGGCGGCGGCATGTGATGTCGCGATCCCGTCAGGGCTGCGTGGTACGTCGAAGAAGTTCTTGCCGAAGGCGTACCGCACTGCGAGCTCGACCGCCTCCGCTGCACCGATCTTGGATGCGGGTTCGTCATTGGTGCTCGATATCGAGTTCTACGAGACAGCGGTCTAATTAGGGGGCTTGATGCTTCGCTACATTGTTGAACGCATTTCGGATGGGGTGTTCCTCGATTTGGAACTCCCCATTGTTGTTTCTGGTGCGGGGCGTCGTCTGAATGGTGCGGGCTCGTTTTCGGGGCAGATTGTTCCGGTAGTGGCCGCGTATGAGTGGGCTGGTACGGACAAGCTGATTGACCCGTATGCGACGTTCATTCATGAGGAATCTGATGGTGTGATTCGTGGTACTTGGCTGGTCACGCGTGCTGAGTTTGAGGGCGCGGTGTGGCGGGTTGATGGTGCGGGGTTCTCGGATTACTTCGCTGACCGCCCGTATGAGGGCGAGTATCGGGGCGTGCAGGTTGACCCTGTTGCCGTAGCACGGCATGTGGTCACGCATGCGCAGTCGTTCGCTGGCGCGTCTATCGGGGTGACGCTCACGGGGTCTTCGACGGTTCGTGTGGGCACGGACTCAGACGAGAAGGTGGATGATGCAAATGAGGCGGCGCGTGAAGCGAAGCGGGTGAAGAAGCTACTCACCGATGCTCGCACTGTGAAGACGAAGGAGAAGCAGCAGGTCACGAAGTCTCATGATGTGACGATCAAGGGGCTGCAGGCGGTGTCGAAGATGCGTCTGACGGAGTTGCAGGCGTTGCGAAAGCGCGACCCGAAGCCAACCCCGGAAGAGGTGACGGCGGCGCAGAACCTCCGTAACGCTGCAGTGCAAGCGGTGAAGAATGCGCAGTCGGCAAAGAAAGTCGCGCTTGCCCCGATCGACTCCGCACTGGTCGCGCTCCGAGAACAGATCAAGACTGCTGACGCTACGCTGAAGACTGCCAGTGAGAAGCTGAAAGCGGAGAAAGAGAAGCAGAGCGACGACGGTGGCGCGTGGAAGATCTTGTGGTGGGATACCCCGGATTGCATGCAAGCCATCCAGGAGGCGCTCGACGAGGTCGGATACGAGTGGGGTGAGTGGTCGGGCTGGAATGCTGACCGGTCGAAGATCCTGAAAGAGATCCGCGCAGTTCCCCGAGTAGGGAAGAAGCAGACGGCGCTCGCGTTCGTTGAGGGCGACAACATCGTTGAGACGGTCGCGATTGAGGCTGACTCGAACGAGTATGCGAACGTGGTGAAAGCGATCGGGGCTGGTGAGGGAAAAGACTCTCTCGAGGTCACCGTTGCCGTGAAGTCTGCTCGCCGCCGCAAAGTGCATGTCGTTGATGCGAAGAACGTCACCAAGAAGTCGGTGCTGCAGAAACTCGCTCAGGCAGAACTTGCGGTGCGGTCGCGCCCGTTGAAGGTTGCTGCGGTGCGGGTCGTGAACCACCCGAACGCTGAGTTTGGTACGTTCGAGGTGGGTGACACGATCCTCGTGGACGCGGATTCTGGGTGGGCTGGGCGGCAACGGTTGTGGCAGCGCATTGAGGAGTTGGAGTGGGTTGGGGAAGACCTGATCGACTTGATGTTGGGGGATGCGTAGATGGTTCAGAGCCTGCGTCGGAAGATGAATACGCGCGCTGATTTCGGGTTGTCGGCTCGGGCGGTGCGAGGCACTCAGCAGTTGGCTCGTACGGGCCAGGTGTCCCGGAGCACGGTCACTGTTGGTGACGATGAAGTGTTTGTCGATTCGTTGCTGGTGGGTGCTTCGGACACTGCCGAGTCGGTCGAACTGCAGGATGGCGAGATCACGGATTCCCGCGACATCTCCGATGATGTGGTCGACGTTCTTCCGGAAATGACGGAAGACGCTTGGGAAGCGGAAGACGTTGGGCAGATCGCTGCGGATGGTGCGGATTGGGCGGCTGAGTTCGCGGCCGAGCTGGACGCGGATCTGGCGGCCGCGAAACTCGAACTTGATCAAGCGCTCGCGGATGCGCATACGGCACTCACTGAGGCGGGTCTGGCTCGTTCTGAGGCGGCTCAGGCGGTGTCGGATGCCGCGGATGCGGTGTCGGATGCGACGCAAGCGATTGAGGATGCGTTGGCGGCTCAGAACCTCGCGAACGGGGTGAACAAGTGGGCAACCGTTGCCCCGGTTGCTGGTGATGCTTCGGGGCGTCCAATTGGTGCGATCTGGTACGTGCGGAATGGTTCGGGTCAGGTCACGCAGGTGTGGGAGCTCACGGCGTTGGGATGGGTGCAGCGTCCGTTGTCGGAGTCGGTGATTCCGGTGGTGTCGATCGGGTCGGGCACGTATGGCACGTTGGCGGGTTCACGTTTGGTGGCGGAGTCGGTGACGGCTGGGCAGATAGCGGCGCTTACGATCACTGCCGGGAAGATCGCAGCTGACGCGGTGACGGCGGTGAAGATCGCCGCGGACGCTGTGACGGCTGAAAAGATCCTTGCTGGTGCGATCGCGACGGACAAGCTGGCGGCGCTCGCAGTCACTGCAGAGAAGCTCGCGGTCGGGGCGGTCGTGGCTGACAAGATCGCGGCCGGCGCAATCACGACGGCGAAGCTTGCTGCGACAGCAATCGACGGCATGACAATCACGGGGTCAGTGATCCGAACTGCTGCGACCGGGCAGCGCCTGCAGTTCGATGTGGACGGCCTTAAAGCGTTCAACACCCTAGGCGTAATGGTCGCTTCGCTGAATTCCTCGGGCGGTCAACTCACACTCAACGGTGGCCTCTCGTTGAATGATGGCAGCTTCAACTATGGGTGGGTTAACTCGACTGGGATTCGATCAGCGGGTGTCGGGCGCTATCTCGTGCACGCCACAGACCTGAGCGGAATCGCGCACTACGACAGAGAGATGACTGGGGTGGCCCCGTACGGGACGGTCGAGGCTCGAGGCTCCTACATGCGAGTTCGATCAGCTTTCTCAGCTAGCGGCGCTGCGCGCGGGTTCGTGGTGGCGAGCTCGCAGGACGGTGGGCAGCTAAACCTCTTGTCTCGTAAGAGCGCTGCTTCGTCAGACTTCTACTTCGATATTGTTCCGAACCTGGATGACGAGTCATATTTTATTGGCGGCGTCAACGGGAACGGGCAGAACGCGATTGTCTTTTTCCGAGATCGGGTCGAAGTAAAAGGGCCGATCAAGTTCCAGGCGGCAGTCGAGTTCTCTGGTGACCGCGATTGGGTGACGGTCACGGTTCCTGGGATCACTGCAGGGTCGTTGCGTATCCGGCAGACGAACGGCGAGATCGTCATGGAATACGACCTCACCTTCTCCACGAACGTAGCGGCGGGGGCGGAGCGCGTGAACTTCGTGCAGCTCCCGTCATGGGCGTACCCCGCCACCGCTCAACCGTTCCTGTGCAACGGATGGGCTTCTCTTCCTGCGACGGGCGTCGTAACCACTTCAGGGTTCTTGACGCTCCGCAACAACCATTCCGCAGCGCTCGCACGGTTCGCCGGGTCCGGGCGTTGGGGCAAGTGAATTTAGGAGGTACTGGTGTCGTATTTGGTTCAGTGGCAGCTTGCCAATGATGAGTCGATTCTGCGTCGTGTGACGGCGTGTGCAGCATCACTTGGGGAAGGGAATCCGGTGCAGTGGGCGGCAAGCCAGATGTGGGTGTTGTCAGCGTTGCCCGAGTGGGTGCAGAAGTACGCCACTAGCAATACCGACGGGATCACTGACGCGATGATTCTCGCCGCGGTCGAAGCGCTGCGCACCGCTGAAGCGTCTCCACCCGAACCAACCACCGAAACCCCACCGAGCCCCGCCGAGTAGCGGGGCTTTCTCATTCCCACGAAAGGGGAACGCATGGCGCCCACTCTCGCGACGCTCGGGCAGTACGTCAGCTCGGTGCGCTCGCAATACATCGACGTCGACGGCTGGTTCGGTGCACAGTGCTGGGACCAGTGGTCTCACTACGCAACAAACTTCATCGGCGTGCCATCGCTCACGACGTGGGCGGACGCCGGCGGCAGCAACCCGCACTCGGGGTACGCGTGCAACGTGTTCCACAATGCCCGCGCTGCCGGCCTCGAGCAGTGGTTCGAGATCCTGCCGGCATCGGCGACGCCGCGTCCTGGCGACGTCGCGTTCTGGGACTACGGGACCGTCTGGTACCCGTGGTCGCACGTCGCGACCGTGCTCGAGGCGCTCCCCGGCGGGCGCATGCTGCGCTGCCTCACCCAGAACCCGGGGGCCGTGCAGATCGCGGACCTCATCACCAACGGGCTCATCGGCTACCTGCGGCCGCGAGCCCTCACCGTTGGCAGCGTCGACGCAGGCAAGACCCCCACACTCACACAATCCCAGAAGGAGAACCTCATGGCCAACGCAAACGGCTTCATCGCAGTCCAGACCGGCGGGAAGCAGATCAATGCGATCTTCAATACCGAGAGCGGATTCTTTCACGAGTTCGAATCCGCCGACGGCAAGTACAACACGAACATCCTCCGCACGTTCGGCGTCGCCGCTCCGTCATCGATTGTTGGAGTCTCGCACTACAACGCGGTGAAGAGCGCCTGCGCTGCGGTACGCGCCGGGCGGGAATGATGCCGACGATCGTCCCACTGCTCGGGGTGTGCTGCGCGGCGCTAGTGATTCTCGCCGTTGTCATCGCGTTCGGGGCGTGGCTGAGCAAGCGTCGCGATGACTGACCCGTTCCCGCCCGACCCGGGTTGGTGGCCTCGAATGTAGGAGAGCTGTATGGATTTGATACCCACGATCGGCGGTTGGGGTCTCGCTATTGTCGTCGCCCTGATCGCCCTCCTACCGCGCAAGGGAACGATCGAGAACACCCGCCTGGATCAGTTGCAGGAAGACCTCGCAGCGGAGCGGGAGCGGGGCAATAAGCAGGCGGAGCGGATCGACATGATCGAGCTGAACCTGACGAAGTATCAGAAGCGTGACATTGCTTGGGCGCGTCATTACGCGATGATCCAGCACGGTGTGGAGACGGGCACGATTCCGCCGTGGCCGGAGCTGCCTGAAGCGTTGAGGAGTGACCAGTGAGCAATCCAGACGAACTGTTGAAGGCGGCACAGAAGGAGCGCCGGCGCATCGTGGTCGTGTTCTCGATCGCGCTCGTTGTGACTGCGCTGGTGTTCGGTACTGGCTGGACTTCGGCGTGGATCGGCCGTGAGGCGTGGCATGAGCAGTCGATGTCGTGGCAGGACCGTTATGTGGAACTGTATGACGAGTTCACGAAGGAGACGGGGGAGGAGCCTGCAGCCCCTGACCCTGCACAGGTCGCGAGTGAAGCGCCGGAGCCAGAGGCGGGTGCGACTGGTGCTGCTGGTCCGCCTGGCCCGGTGGGTCCGTCTGGGCCTGCTGGTCGTGACGCGTCGAGCTCGCAGATCGCGTCTGCAGTGTCGGCGTTCTGTCTCCCGATCGTGTGCGTCGGACCGGCCGGTAAAGACGGTGCGACCGGTGCCACGGGCAGCCAAGGTGCAATCGGGCTCCCCGGCGCGACTGGTGCACCCGGTGCTGACTCCACCACCCCCGGACCGCAAGGCCCGCAAGGTGTTCCCGGCGCTACCGGCGAATCCGGTGCGACCGGACCCCAAGGCCCAGCCGGAACCCCCGGCATAGATGGTGCACCCGGTAAAGACGGGCGCGGCATCCAAACCCTGACCTGTGACGACAACGGCACATGGCAAGTCACCTACACAGACGGCACTACCGCATCGGCTGGTGTGTGCCGCATCATCGACCCCGAATTGGAGTAACCATGACCTCGACCATCCCGGCAGAAACCAAGCTCGCAGCCAAGCGCGGCTTCATCCGTACTGCTGCACAGTCCCTCGCGACCTCGTTCGTGATCCCTGCCGGCGTCACGCTGGCGTTCACACAGGAAGCTCTGCTGGCCGCTGCGGTCGGCGTCGCTGGCGTCATCGTCGGCGCTGGCGTGAACGGCCTGCAGTCGTACTTTGACATCATCTCGCGCGGCATTCCCGACGACTACCAGCCGTCGACTGGCGATCACGCCGCCTGAATCAAAACGAATCAAAACGAAACACAATATTTTGTTTCATGCCCCCATCTGACCTCCGGGTTGGGTGGGGGCTTTTCGTCGTGCGTCTGCGCGTGCTCGGTCGGGTGATCCTGGCGGGTAACCGTTGCCGTCGTTGCCGGATTGTCGCCGGTAGGCTTCGGCTGCTTCCCGGTCTTCTGGGCGTGGCGGTACGGGTGGGTTTCGTGACGGCCACGGCACTGCTTTCTCGGCGGCTTCTTTCGTGTCGAACAGCCCCATCATGTGCTGCTTGTGCCTGACCGGATGCCACGACAGCAGAATGAACCGCGCCTCACCCGACGCATCACGCATTCCCCGGATGATGGCTTTCGGGTACTGCGCGAACTCACGCATCACCACCCATTCATCGGATGCGATCTGAATCAGGTTCGACCGTTCCACCATCCACCACCATTCGAAAGTATGTTCGAACAGGTTACAGCGTGACACAAGGGTGCACAGATGTGAACGGAAGTGTGATGCGCATTAGCCATTCCGGAAAATGCTGGTTGAGCTAATGCTGCTCCCAGGGCAATCGTTCGGGGAGTGCCGGCAATATCCGTACGACACCACAGTTCTGATCATTGCAGCGCACGGTGTCATCGAAGCGTTCCGCACGGCCACCGCATGCAACACAGATGAACATGGGTGAAAGGGTAGCCTGCCAGTATGCTCATCGCCACCATCCGCAAACTCGAAACCGTGACCGTTGAAGTGGCGGGTGAAGGACTCCCCGAGATCCAGGAGTTACTCGAGCAGCATCGGCCGGAAGGGTTCGACCTCACATCGGCACCCGTCGCCATGCTGAAAGGGCAAACCGCGATCAAAGCAACCGGCACGTACTCGAAGCGCGACGGGCTGCTCGAGATCGAAGGTGTGGACCTTGCCGACGTGCGATCCAAGGTGCCCGAAGGGTGGCAGATCTTGAGCGTGCGCAGCGTCGCATGACGAATCGGCTTTGCGGTACTTGCTGAGCAGAAAGGTGAGGCGATCCGGAGCGTAGTTCGCCGCGAGCGAGAGTATCCAGGTTTGCAGAAACTCTGACTTGCCCGAGCCCGTGGTGCCGCCGACGAGCGCGTGGGGTCCGTGCACTCTGAGATCGATTTCGACCGGACCGGCACTGCCTTGACCGACTACGGCGGCGAGCGTGCCCGGTGCACGTTCGCCGCCGGGTCGCCAGTTCGCGACCAGGCTGTCGGTCGCGCGCCACTGCTGTTCGATCGCCTCCGCAGACCCGAGAATGTCGCCGGGCACGATTCGCGCGAGTGCAACGCTTCGCGGTAAATCGCTCTCATCGAGCACGCGCGCGCCCGCATCGACGAACGGCGCGAGTTCACGTGCGTAGGTTTGGATCGCCGGGAGCTCGACACCCTCGAGCGAGCTCAGTTCAACCACTTCACTCTGCCGCACGAAATGCGTGCGCCAGATGTCGGTATGGGACTCGATGACGGTGCGGCATGCGGCGGGAACCTCGCCGACCGAACGCGCGATCCACAAGATGTGCACGCTGACGTCGGCGCCGTCTTCGGCGAGGCCGACCAACCGGGTGCGGTCGACGAGTGTGTCAGCGAGCACCAGCACGATCACGGCGGGGTGCATTGGCTCGCGATCCGTGGCGGCGAGGCGTTCGTCGGCGTCTGCCGCGTTGCCCGACATGCGCGAGCGCACTTGCCCGGCATGCGCGCCCGCAGTGCGGTCGGCGATGAGGCCTTCAAGTTCGGTGAGCAGCAGATTTCCGCTGCGCTCGTCTGCCGCGAGGTGGGCTCCCGAAATGGGGCTGTACGCCGAGTCGGCGTGGGGCAGCCATTTGATCCAGGCCCACTCCGCGTCGGCCTGTGCGTCGTTCGCGAACGCGGTGATGACCAGGTCGGCCGGGGAGTGCAGAGCGGTGAGTTGCATCAGGATCGCCCGGGCCGCCGATGCCGCCCACGCCGGGTGGCCAGCGATGCCGATCGAACCGCAGCGGTCGAAGCGCTCGAGCACGGGCACGGCGTCGATTGTCGTGTAGCGATCGTGGAGTTCGGTCAGCCGCGTCCATTGTGCGGCGGCGATCTTGCCGCGAGGCGGCAGCTCCACAGTTTTGCGGCTCGACAGGGTGCCGGTGCCGAGCCGCAACTCGAGAAACGCGCGATGCTCGGGTCGGCGAGACCAGACTCGCGGGTCTCGTTGTGCGACGAAGCTCGCGAGCGTCGCAGCGGACGGCGATTCGGCGTCGCGACTGGTGCGTTCGCGCGTGATGTTCGCCTCAAGCTCTTGCTGGCACTGCGTAATGCCCGCCTCGAACTCATCGAGCTTGCGACGGGTCGTCTTGCGCCGAGTGAGTCGATTGTCGAACCATGAGCCGATCATGATGAGCGGCGACAGTGCGACGAAGATCAAGCTCATCGTCGAATGCGTCGTGAGGTAGAGCACCCCGCCCATGATGAGGGGAGCCACCATCGCGATGAGCGGAAATCGTGCTGATTCAGCCTCATCGGGAGGCGCTGGCAGCTCGATTCGGGGTGGGTTGAAGACCGGATCGACATGCGGCGACTGCACGTGCTGCACCGTGCTGTCGAATGGAGTGGGCGCAGTCGCCGGAGGTCCGAGGGTGACCTGCACCCGGACTGTGCCGAACTCCACGGTCGCCGAACGGCTGATTCGAATGATCGTGGTCTCCGATGCGATCCGTTCACCGTTCGCGTCAATGAGTGACGTGCCGTTCGCGGACCCGAGATCCTCGATTTCGAGTGCGTCACCGACGCGACGAAGGATCGCGTGACGCCGCGACACGCTCAGGTCGTGCAGCTCCACTCGATTCGCACGGTCACGTCCAATCGTCGTGGCACGATCTGCAGGGAGAAAGACCACCTGCTCTTGCGAGCCGTTCATAACGGTCAGCGCGGCAATCGCGAGCTTGGTACGACGCCCGTCACCGGGATGAGATTCGAGAACGGGTTCGATACGTGCACCCGAGATCAGACCTGAACTTGCAGTGAGATCGCCCGCGTCGAGTATCAGCACGGTGCCGTCGGGCTGCGTCATTCGGAGCGTCATCGGAGCCTGACGATGCACAGCGAAAGGAACGAGCTGCGGGTGACCGGCGCCACCGCGCACGAGGTCACGCGCGAGCTCGCCGACTGTGGAGGTGGCGTCGCACGTGAGGGTCACGTCTCGAACGCGTTGGTGCACATCGTCGAGGTACTCGACAACGGAGAGTCGGAACTTCATCGGGCCCCACAGTCATTTTCGGGATGGCGCATCGATCACGACGAAGCGCCACCGCACTGGGCCCAGTTTCGTGAAACACATATTTGTAAATACTTGATGGGTATCGTATCGTCTTTTTCTATTGGTCACCCAAATTGGTCGCTCGCGAAGCCGCGGCACCGCGTATATCTGAGAGGAACATCGCATGTCGAATATCAAGGTCAGTTACGGGGAGATCGAGTCGGCTGCGTCGCAGTTGGGTGCGGGGCGTGAGGAGATCACGACGAAGTTGCAGGGCATGCAGTCGCAGATTCAGAGCCTGGTGTCGTCGGGATTCGTGACGGATCAGGCGTCGGGTAAGTTCAATGACGCCTACACGAAGTACACGACGTCGGCGAACACGCTCATTGCGCAGCTGAATGAGATTCAGCAGTTCTTGACGGGGACGGCGAACGCGATGCGTGATCTCGACTCGCAGATCGCCTCGAAGATCAATTAGTGAGCGGTGTCTGAACTTGTACTCTCGTCGGCCCGCCTGAGCAGTGCATCGGTCGCGCTCAAGCGGGCCGGCGAGATCTTTGAGAGTGCTGGCACGGTATCGAGTGGTGCTGACTTCGGAGCCGACTGTGTTGCTGCTGCCGTAGAGGCATTCATGTTGACCTTGAGGGTCGCGTGCGGGGCAACGAATCAGGTGTCGAACACGAACGCGTTATGGGCATCGTCAACGGTCACCGAATTTAGGGCTCTCGACGCGGAAATCGCGTCGGCGGTCACAGTGTAAAGAGATGATCTGATGTCGAATGGTGATATCGCTTTGCAAGGCGAAATGGGCTCTGTGGCGGCAGTGGGTGGCCGATTGTCCCAATTGGATCTAATGAACGCGGCAATGGTGCAATTGAACGCGGGAGTTTCTCAGGTGCAGTCAGCTGGTCATGCGGCCGCGCTGACGAGCCTGATGTCAGCTTGTAGGCCGATCTCATCGTACGCTCAGAGTATTGCGAGTGCGCGCACGAGGGTAGGCAGTGCGCTCGTGTCATACGCGGGTGAGGTGCAAGAGGTTCAGCACGAAGCCCGCCGATTGCTGGTGCGCAAATCAGGCGCTGAAGTTCGAGTTCGCGCAGCCGCAGTCGCGATCACGAGTGTTGACCGTGATGCGCCAGATGCGAGGTGGCAGGCGCGGCGACTTAACATGGAAGCCGCAGACGCTCGCGCTGAAGTGCAGCTTATCGAGCAAGCGCTGAGTGATTGCGATCAAGCTCGACTTCACGCAGATCAGCGTTGTGCTGCCGCGATCAACGCTCAGGCAGGTGTGCTGCGGTCCATCAGCGCACCGCTAGGCACGCCGGGGGGCAACATTTCACTTGCCACGCTCGTGTCGGTCGCGGTGCGGTCATCGCAGAAGAGCGAACTCGACACCGCCATTGCTCAGCTTACGACCGCGGGATTGAGTCCCGAGGAGGCTGCTCAGCAATGGAAGGCGCTCGGACTCTCGGCTGATGACGTGCGACTGCTTCCAATTGAGGATCTTTTCAAGCTCGCGAACGTCGATGGAGTGCCAGCATGGGCAAGAAACATCGCGTCTCGGGCGGCGCTGGAGTATGCGATTTCGCACCCGCAAGTGGCCTATGAGTTGATGGGGTTTAACGGGAGTGACCTGAGGCGTGACGATTTCGAGACACAGACTCTGGCGCTTCAGGCGGCCCTGAAAGATGCACTGAAAGAGGCGAAGGGCCTTAAAGGTTCGCCAGTGGTGCAGATGCTGGGGTTTGGCAACCACGATGGGGCGCTCACGACTGCTATTTCGTTTGGTGATGTTGATGCGGCGTCGAATGTCGCAGTGAACGCGCCGGGTATCGGGTCAACGGTCGACGGCATCGGCAATGCGCTCGACGGTGCGAAGACACTGTTTGAAGCCGCCGATGAAGAGAAACCAGATGCTTCTTATGCCGTGGTCACCTGGTACGGGTATCACACCCCCGGGACGCCGCTGGGTGACGCCGGTGTGTGGAACTTGGATCGCGCCAATGCAGGAGCGCCACGGCTCGCCGACTTTATCGACGGTATCTACGCTTCACGCGATGGTGGTATCGATCAGATGACGTTGCTGGCTCATTCATACGGGTCAACGATGGCTACCCAGGCCCTGAAATTGATCACGAATCAAGTCGACGCTTACGTGACATACGGGTCGGCCGGCATCGAGAACGGGACGCAGATTTCTGACCTTCATGTTGATCACATGTACTCGACGCATGCTGAAGGCGATCAAACTGCGAATTTCGGTTACTGGGGCGATAAGAAGCTGAATCCCATCGATATCAAGGGTGTGACCGAGTTCAGTTCTGAGGATGGCGAGTACCGGGTGACTGCTCACAGCATGTTCACTGAAGATCATTCGGGGAGCCTGTTGAATTGGGGCTCTGAAACGGGCTACCTGAGTGATGGTACGAGTTCTTTGGCGTTTATGTCTGGTGTGGTTGCGGGAAATGATGGTGCGGATGAGTATGTGGTTTCGTCGGATAGTGATGGTGATGCTGATCGCGGGATGCTCGGTGGCCGTGACGGCGTGTTCTATGAGTGGGGGAAGTAGCGTGGATGCTGCGGGCATGACGCAAGGAGAAGAGGCGAGCATGACTCCGGAGCAGCGGTTTGATCTGTTCGGTGAACGGTATGCGCATTTGGAAGACTTGATGGCTGATGCGCAACGAGCTCAAAACACTGGCATATGGATCTGGGGGAGTAAAGGTATCGCACCCGTCGCAACGATGCCCGGGCAGCGGGGTTCGATGCCCGGGGCTCATAATCAGAACAGCTACTACACGAAAGTCTCTAAGATCATTCAGCCTCCTGGGGCTCGGGGTGAGCAGCGAGATACCGACACGATGGTCGCGTATTTCACGTCGCAGGGGTGGCCTGTTTCTGTGCATCAAAACCAGCTCGGAAATTGGCTTGTGCGTGCTGAAACCGATGAGGGCTACTACTTCACGTATACGGTGCGACCGAATGGGTCTTACTCGCTGAATTTGTCTAGCCCGGCGTATTGGGGAGATCAAAGCGAGCTACTGAACGCCGTAATCGGCCGGATTCCTGAAGCCACGTTTGAGATCGAAGAGTCGTTGCCTGGTGTGTACATGCCGTTTCCGAAGTGGAGCGACCCGATTCTTTGGTAGGTCACGTTGAGTCATCCCGTACATGATCAACAACCTCATCGATCACGACGGGAAGCCGTGGTGGGAGCAGCTGGGCGTGGTCTGGGGTGGCATCATCCACGCGATTGTCATGGACCCGGCCCGTGCGATTGAGGTGATGTGGCGCGAAGACATCGCTGCGGATCACTGGGATGGATACGTCGGGCAAAGCATCGGACGCGTCACTGTCAATGTGGCGCTGACCTTCGCTGGCGGGCTCGGGGTATTGGGCAAGCTGAAGAGCTTACGCAGTGTGGCGCGGACTGCGGTCACCCGACAGAAGCTGATTGATCAGCTCATTCGTGATGGAGTGAAGATCAGCCCACAGAAGGTTGTCACCATCATGAAGGCACCGGAAGGCAGAATTGTGTGGCTTGAGACGGGTACAACGTCGGCGTCCACAAAGAACCCCTCCGGGCTCGCGCACATCGTCGAAGCTCATGGATCAGAGTTTGCGCAAAGAAACATCAGTGCTGCGCAGATTCCTGACGTACTTCGTACCGCAGTCGAAAGCGGAAAGGTTGTCGGAAATCAAGGAAAGAAAGGCGACCGCCCCATCTATGAGTTCGAGTTTGAGGGCAAGACTTTGCGGCTTGCTATAACTATTAGTGACAACGGGTACATTGTGGGGGCTAACTTCTCAAAATGAACAGTTTCATGATCCCTTTCGAGGTAGAGAATCCAGATGAACCACCAGTGGTCGACGTGCATTACGAGTGGAATCAATATGCCTTGTGGCTGTCGGGAAAGTATGGACTTGAAAACATCGATGGTCACGAAATCGGTCTGAGTACTGGCCTTGTGCACGAACTGCTCACGTGGGGAGATCGAGCCGATTCGATTTTCGACCAGGACGACCCCGCGAATAGCGAGCTGCCCGACAACTTCCTCGAAGATGGCTATGAACTCGCTCGGCGAGTTCGTGCTGAGCTGCCCCACGAATGGATAGTCACTACCTGGCACCCCACTCGTGGATATGGGTATGTCGTGCCATTCGAGAGCTGATTCCCCGAGGACCAGGATCCGACACTTGCGAACCGCCCATCGACTCGCAGGCGTTACAGTTTTGCGAAAGTCGCTGACAGGCGTAGACCTCGGTAGCGGTCGCAGTCTGAAACCTTGGTCCTCACTATGAAGTTTGACGAGTTGTGCGACAAGCTGATCGAAACGTTCGGTTCAGCCCCCGTGTATTTCTCGAAGTATGCCGACTGCGGTGTCTCTCGGAGGGAGTGAGCAGAATTCAGTATCTGGGTCAGGGTGGGCCTATACCAGATTGGCGGCGTCGAGCGAGGCGAATGGCGCTCAATTGCTGAGTGTGGACTCAATATGCCTTGTGGCTGTCGGGAAAGTATGGTCTTAAAAACATCGATGGTCACGAAATCGGTTTGAGTACTGGCGTGGTGCACGAACTGCTCACGTGGGGAGATCGAGCCGATTCGATGTTCGAACAGGACGACCCCGCGAAGAGCAAGTTGCCCGACAACTTCCTCCAAGACGGTTATGAATTCAACCCAGACACCAGCTTTGCCACGTACCAAGGGAGGTAGATAGCGTGACAATTGAAAGACTTTTCGACTACAGGGAAACCGTAGGACACTACTTCGGTCAGAAAGCCTTGTACGTGGACACGGTGCGATACGAGTCGCATCACGGCGAAGAAAGTGGTCATGTCCGTTTTCTTCTCTATGGAAGTTTTGTTTTCGGGTTCGGATTCCCTGGCGCCCAGTTTTCTTCCTTGAGTTGTTTCTTTCAGGTGAGTGATTCGGTATCGACAACCGAATTTTGTGGCAAAGATCACACCTTCATCGAGAACAATCTTGAAGCCCTTGAGGAAGCGTTTTCTGATGTAGACCGTTTCTGTCGACTTCGCCTTCCTGAAAAGTTCTTGCTGGATCTGGAATCTCGCTCCAACAACATTTGATCGCGACGCTTGTGAATGAGGGACAATGCGAGTGAACCGCTCATTGTGGAGTCGAAGGTGAGGGGTGCTGTCAAGGCTGGGGTGTAAACCCCGGACATGCCCCATCCCCATTGACGTGTGTGGCGAATCTGCAACAGGCGAACCCGTCAGAAACGGAGACCTACATGACACTCGTAGACGAAACCGGCCCCTTCTTTCACGGCACGATCGCCGACGTGCAACCCGGTGATCTGCTCGAGGCAGGTCGGCCGTCGAACTACCGGCCCGAGGTGATCATGCGGCACATCTACTTCACCGCGGTCGCCGATGGCGCGGGCCTCGCGGCAGAACTCGCCGCCGAGCTCGCGGGCGGTACGGCAACGCCCCGCGTCTACGAGGTCGAGCCCACAGGCACATACGAAGACGACCCCAACGTCACCGACAAGAAGTTTCCCGGCAACCCGACCCGCTCCTACCGCAGCAGCGCGCCGCTGCGAGTCGTGCGCGAGGTCACCGACTGGAAACGGCTGACCCCAGAAGCCCTGCAGTTCTGGCGAGATCGCATCGTGAGCGTGGCGCCCGAGCAGCGCGGGGAGATCCTGAACTAACTCTGCTCGCCCGCGCGCCACCCCGCGCGAGCCTCGGCTCACCGCAGGAACCGTCGCGCACCGAAACCCACCATTGCGTTTCTTATGCGTGGAGAGGTTTACTGAAGACATCGTGATCTCGGTACCCGACGGGGGAGGGCCGGATGTTCGAAGTCGACCTACAGGGCGTGCCGCAGCGCGCCTTCACCGGAGCGCTGCCGGCCCCAACCGACATCGACGACCTCGTGCGGCAAGCCCACGCGAGATACGCATCGCACCGCGAGGGCTCGGTCGCCGATTACATTCCGATTCTCGCCGAGGCGCCACCCGACCTCTTCGGCATTTCGGTCGTCGACGTTGCTGGCGGCGCGCACGAGCACGGTGACGCCGGCCATGCGTTCTCGATCCAATCGATCTCGAAAGCCTTCGTCTTCGCGCTGGTCTGCGAGGCCATCGGGCATCAGGCGGTGCACGACCGGGTCGGGGTGAACAACACGGGCCTGCCGTTCAACTCGGTCATGGCGCTCGAACTCAACGGCGGCTGCCCGATGAACCCGATGGTCAACGCCGGCGCCATCGCCACAACTGCACTCATGCCGGCGGCATCGCATGACGAACGCTGGGCGCGGGTGCGCGACGGGCTCAGCAGATTCGCGGGTCGCGAACTCGAGATCGACGCCGAGGTGTACCGCTCAGAGATGCGCACCAACACGCGCAACCGCGCCATCGCTCGGCTGCTCGAAGGCTACGGCCGCCTCGAGACCGACCCCGACGCCGTCGTCGACACCTACACGCGGCAGTGCGCGCTCACGGTGACGGCCCACGATCTCGCCGTGATGGGCGCGACCCTCGCCGACGGCGGCGTGAACCCCGTTACGGGGGAGCGAGTTGTCTCGGCCGAGGTCGCTCGCGACACCCTCGCAGTATTGGCATCGTGCGGCATGTACGAGCGCTCGGGCGAGTGGCTGTACGAAATCGGGGTGCCGGCGAAGTCGGGGGTCGCCGGCGGCATCGTCGCAGTGTCGCCCGGCAAAGGGGCGATCGGCGTGTTCTCGCCGCCGCTCGACTCTGCCGGCAACAGCGTGCGCGGGCAGCGGGTGTGCGCGTTCCTCTCGCGGGCGCTCGGCCTGAACCTGTTCGCGTCGCAGCCAGCGCCAGTGCCAGCCCCAGCCCCAGCCCCGGCCCCAGCACCACACCCCAGCGACGACACGGAGGCATGATGAGCACTGCGACCGCCGACCCCACGAGCACCTCCGAGCGTCGGTCGTGGGGGCCGATGATCGGCCTCTTCCTCGCTCAGGTGTTGATGTCGTTCAACGTCGCCGCTCTGCCGATCTCGCTGGGCGGCATGGTCGCCGACTTCGGGGTGCCGCCGACGACGGCGAGCACGACGATCGTGGTCTATGGCCTTGCGGTGGCGGCGCTCGTGATGACCGGGGCGAAGCTCGGGCAGCGGGTCGGGTGGGTGCTGATCTTCCGTGTCGTGGTGGTGCTGTTCGCGGGGTCGTCGTTGCTGATGATCTTCTCGCAGAGCATCGGCTGGGCGATCAGCGGCCAAGTGCTGGCGGGCGCATCGGCCGCGATCATCGTACCGGCGCTCGTGGCGCTCATCGCAGAAAACTACCGCGGAGAGCAGCAGGCGACCGCGGTGGGGTCGTTGGGATCGGCGCGCGCGTTCTCGGGCGTGAGCGCGTTCTTGATCGGCGGCACGCTGGGCACGCTGGTGGGCTGGCGCCCGATCTTCTTCATCACGCTGGGCCTCGCGGTCGCCGTCTTCCTGTTGAGTTTCGGGTTGCGCTCCGATCGGGGCAACAAATCGGTGCGCATCGACCTGGTGGCGTCGGTGCTGATCGGCGCCGCAATCGTGATGCTCACGCTCGGCTTCAACAATCTGAACGGCTGGGGGATCCTGCTCGCTCGTGAGAGCGCCCCGTTCACCGTGCTCGGCATGTCGCCGGCCCCCCTGCTCATCGTGCTGGGCGTGGTGTTCGGGCAGCTCTTCTTCCGCTGGACCCGACGCCGAATGCGGGCGGGCAAGACGCCGCTGGTCGATCTCAGCGTGCTCGATCGGCCCGAGGAGCGCGCGGCGATCTACGCGATGTTCATCATCGTGCTGATGGAGGCCGCGGTGAACTTCACGCTGCCGACGTACATTCAGGTGGTGCAGGGCCGCACCCCGTTCGACACGTCGCTCGCGATGATGCCGTTCAATCTCACGGTGTTCATCACGGCCACGCTCATCGTCAGGTTCTACGGTCGGTTCGCGCCCCGAACGATCGCGCTGTTCTCGTTCTCGCTCACGACCGCGGCGCTACTCTGGCTCGCGTTCGTCGTGACGAACAACTGGGAGACGGTGCCGACGATCGTCGGGCTGATCGTGTTCGGCATCGGGCAGGGCGCGCTCGTGACCCTGGTCTTCAACGTGCTCGTGACGGCAGCCCCGAAGGAGCTCGCGGGCGACGTCGGGTCGATTCGCGGCACGACGCAGAATCTCGCTTCAGCGGTGGGCACCGCGGTGATGGGTGCGGTGCTCGTGACGCTGCTCACGGCCGGCGTCGCGCAATCGGTGCAGGATCACCCGGAGCTGCCAGCCGAACTCGTGTCGCAGGTGGATCTCGACACCGTCAACTTCGTCGGCAACGACGAGTTGCGCGCCGCGCTCGACTCGACCACGGCGACCCCCGAGCAGGTCGAGGCGGCCGTTGCGTTGAACGAGGAGCAGCGGCTGCGTACGCTGAAGTTCGGCTTCCTGATTCTCGCCGGCATCAGCGCGATCGCGGCGCTGCCCGCGTCGCGGCTGCCGCGTTACCGACCCGAGGAGATCCCGGACCCGGAGCAGGCCTGAGCGCTAAGCGGCCGTCGCAGAAGGTGCGGTAGCGGTGCGCGGGATGTCGCCGAGCAGCTCGCCGAGAAAGCGCAGGCTGGCGGCGAGGTCCGAGCGATCCTGCGTCACGTGGGCGAACCAGGCTCCGACGCAGTACCCCTTCACCAGCACGATCAATCGTTCGAAGCTGCCGGGGCGTTGCACTTCGAGCGCCTGCCGCCAAGGTTCGAGCGCGAGCTCACAGTTCTCGCGGATGTGCTGCTGCATGCGCTGCGTAAGCTGCACGTTGCCGCGACGGATCGCGTACCCCGTGATGTCGTAGAACGCGAGGTGCGCGTCAACCGGTGGGGAGAGCGAACTCTCGAGCAGCCAGTCGAGCTGTGCGGCGAGCGTCTCGCGGGGCGCGTCGGCCGCGAGCGTGTGCGAGACGCCGTCGAGCAGGTGCGCGGCGACTGCGTCGAGCAGCTCTTCTTTCGACGCGAACCAGTAGTGCAGACTGCCAAGAGGCAAGCCAGCGGCCTCGGCGATGCGACGTGTGGTGGTCTTTGCGATTCCGACCTCAGAGACGACCGCGAGTGCCGCTTCGATGAGCGTCTGCCGCACGTCACCCCGCGGCTCATTCGCTTCCGGGCTCATATTCGGAGTATAAACCGGGCGGTGCCGGTGATTCAGTCGGTGGCGTTTGCGGCGATGAAGTCGTGCACCAGCGTGATGGCGGCGTCGCTCTCGAGGTGCAGGCCGTGCAGCTGATCTTCGAAGACGCGCAGGTCTGCGCCGGCGATCGTGTCGGCGAGCAGTTCGGCC
This sequence comes from Leucobacter japonicus, assembly GCF_001273855.1. Classification (NCBI taxonomy): domain Bacteria; kingdom Bacillati; phylum Actinomycetota; class Actinomycetes; order Micrococcales; family Microbacteriaceae; genus Leucobacter; species Leucobacter japonicus. The sequence continues at coordinate 34,753 of NZ_JHBX01000081.1, forward strand.
GACGTCTGCGGCACGATGCGATCACCGTCGCCGTGCAGCACGATCGTCGGCGCGGTGATGCGGCCGGCGTGCTGCACCGTATCGTGCTGCTGAGTTGCGCGCTTGAGCGCGCGGAGCGTGGGATGCTGCCCCTCGATCGTGAAGAACTGGCGCACCTCGGTGAGATGTGCGCTCGCCCAGTGCTCGTGGAAGAACAGGGCCGATCGTTCGGCGCGGGTGCCGCCGTACATGATGCGGAATGCATCCTCATCTCGTGCCTCACCATCGGACTCTCCAAGGCTCGTGGCGAGCAGGCTCAGCGACTGCACCCGCTCGGGGGCATCGATCGCGACCCACTGAGCGACCTTGCCGCCCATCGAGTGCCCCACGACGTGCGCGACCTCAATGCCGGCCGCGTCGAGCACGGCGCGCGCATCGCTGGCGAGAGTCCGGGTGCTCAGTTCATCGGGGTCGCCGGGGTCGGTGCCCGCGATGCCGCGCTGCTCGAGTCTGATCACCCGGAATTCGGTGGCGAGGCGTCGCGCGACGGGCTCCCACCCGAGCGCTGAGGTTGCTTGGCCCTGCAGCAGCAGCACGGTCTCACCGGAGCCGTGGGAGAACCAGCGCAGTTCGGTGCCGTCGTCGGCGCGCGCCGAGCGTGCCTCGGCCAACAGGGCGTCGGCGGGCGAACGGTCGGCGGGTGCATCAAGTGCCAGAGCGATGGTCATCATTCCAGGCTACTCCGCGCGCGGACACGCTTGTGACACCCACGTCACCGTGGGCCGCGGTGCAAGAGTGCTGAACGACGGGCGCGCCGTTGGCAAATACAGCCGCCGGGCAGCCTCAGCCGCCGAAGACGGAGAGCTTGCCGTAGTGCTCGGCGAGCAGGTAGTAGACGGTGAGGCGCTGACGGCGACCGGGAACACGCTCGCCGATGGCTGCGATGGCCGCATCGATCTCTGCGTCAGAAGCGGTGACGCCGAGCTTGCCGCGCACGAAGTTCTCGCGCACCGTGGCGAGCTCTGCCGGGTCGCTGAACGCGACGAGACGCGCGTCGGCGTTCTGCAGCGCGAGGGCATAGGTGGTCTCGAACTTCGCGACCACGGCCTCGTCGGCGTCGGGGGCGTAGAGGCGGATGTCTGAGAGTGCGCTCATCGGTGTTCCCTTCTGGGCGCGGCGCCGGTCGGTGCCGCGCGATTGGAGTGGGTACTCGCGATCAGTATGGAGGCGTTCGGTGCACTGCGGCGAGACTGACGGTGAATATTCAGTTGCGGCTCGGGTCGGCGCACGACGTATCTCGGATGCGGCCGAGCGACCCCTGGTGGGTTCGCGGTTGCTGGAGTAGGTTGCCAGAACGGTGCCGGATCACCCGGCCTCGACCGCCAGACGATCAGAATGGACCCGCGCATGCATGCGAAACCGAAGTTCCGTGTCGGCCTCGCGGCGGCGGCGACGCTGCTCGGCGCTACCGCGCTCACCGGGTGCGTCTCGCTCCCCGACATGATCGCGCTTGCGAGTGGTGGCGGGTCGAAGGCCTCGCAGTCACCGAACCCCGATGCGACCCCTGCACCCACCGCGTCGTCGCCCATTCCGGAAGCAGACGACGACGCGGTGAGTGGCGGCGTCGGCGATGATCTCGGCGACGCCTTCGCGGAGCGCGAGCAGTTCTTCCGAGACCAGCAGTTGCCGCTCGACGGCTCACTATTGACCGCGGTCACCCCGCAGCAGCAAGAATTCATCAGTCAGCAGCGGAGTTACGTCGAGTCGCAGGGCGGCACCTGGACACCCGAGGCGGAGCACGCAGCCCTGGCGCTCGCCGCCGACGCGTGCGAGACGTCGATTCTCAACGGGCACGAGGTCGACACCGACACGTTCATCTCGCACTTCCAGACGGAACCGCTGCTGCCGGCCCTCGTGCCCGACACGCTTCCCGACGATCAGCGGGCGGTGGCCGAGCGCAACGTCGCGAGCATCATGGTGTTCGGCACCGGCTTTCTCTGCCCGGCCGACGCCCCGCAGTGGGAGGCGGGGTTTGCCGAGGTGTACGGCAACTGAGGGGCGACGCACCCGGGGCTGGGTCACGCCGCGGGCTCGAGCGCTGCGGCTGCCCGCTCGGGGCTGCCCTCGGTGAGACCCGAGGCGATCCGGCGCCGATTCGCGAGCCACAGCATGGCGCCCGCGACGAACACGAGCACCTCGGTTACGGTGAGCGCCCAGATGATGCCGCCGAGCCCGAACCAGGCGTTGCCCAGCAGCACGATTGGAATGAACAGCACGCCCTGGGCGAGCGAGATGCCCATCGCCGGCGCGACGAGGCCGGTCGCCTGAAACAGGGAGGTGAGGAGGCCGGTGAATCCGTTGACGATGGTGGCGACCAACTGCGCGGTCAGGATCACCAGGCCGATCGCGAGCACCGAGTGGTCGGTGGAGAAGGCGGTGAACACCTGCTCACGGAAGATGAAGACGGTGCCCGAGAATACGAGGACGATGGTGCCGACCGTGAGGGCAGCGCCGCGGAGCGCCGCGTTCAGGCGTGCGCCGTCGCCCTTGCCGAACGTGTAGGCGAGCAGCGGCAGCACGCCGATGGTGACGCCCATGACGAGGAACTCGGGCACCTGTGCGATGCGCACCGCGACGCCCATGGCCGCCAGCGCATCGTCGCCGTAGGCTGCCGCGAGGTGGTTGAGCACGAGCGTGGTGACGATGAGGAACGATGCCTGCACCAGTTCGCTCGCGCCGATGCCGAACACCGGCTTCACGATGTCGCCGCGCAGCGTGAACCAGCGGGGCGCGAAGCTGACATTCGCGCTGTTGCGGTGCAGCCAGACGAGCCAGTAGACGATGCTCGCGACGTTGCCGAGACCGATGGCGAGCGCAGCACCCGCCACGCCCCAGTGCAGCACCAGGATGAAGAGGACGTCGAAGACGAGGTTGCCGACGGTCGAGATTATCATGCCGACCATCGCCTGGCGTGCGGCGCCCTCGGAGCGCACGATCTGTTCGAGCGCGAAGGCGGCGACGAGCACCGGCATGAACGCGAGCATCACGGCGACGTAAGACGCGGTTGCGGTGGCCGCCGCCGCGTCGGCGCCGAGGGCCGCGACCAGGGGGTCGAGGAGCAGGAGGCCGATCGCGCCGAGCAGCACGCCCGTGATGACCGCGCCCCACAGGGCGAACGCGGCAACGCGCTTGATGTCGGCGGCACGGGCAGGGTCGTGCTCGGAAGCGCCGAGCAGGCGCGACATCAGTGTGCTGCCGCCGACACCGAAGACGCCGCCGACCGCCATGATGAGGCCGAGCAGCGGGGTGCCGAACGTGATGGCGGCGAGCAGGCTCGTGTCGTGCTGAGCGCCGATGAAGCCGGCGTTGATGACGTTGTAGACGGCGCCGACGACCATTGCGGCGGCCATCGGCACGCAGAGGTGCACGAGCGCGCTGAAGATCGGGGCGGAGGAGAGGATGCGGCGATTCTTGGCCGCGGCGGAGTCGGGAGTGGGTTCGGCGGTCTGCGCGACGGGCTCGATGGTGGGGTCGATGGTGGTCATGGGGATTCCGATCTGTGAGATCCGGGTGCGTTTCGGGCGGCGCTGCGCCGCCCGGTTTCGGGCATGGCGCAGCGCCGGCGGTGCGGGCGCTCGTGCGGGCGCACCGATTCGACCCCTGACGCTCGGAGCGCCGCGGTCGGGTTCAGCAGGTGTGGGGGGTGCGGACCGCTAGCGGGTCGGCTCGGGCAGCTCCGCGGTGATCTTGGTCAGGAGGAGTCGCAGTTGCTCGCGTTCGTTCGGGTCGAGCGGTGCGAGCAAGCCGTCGTCGAGGGCGTGCATGGCGTCGGCGAAGCCGGCGATGAGGGCGACGCCCTCGGGGGTCGCGAAGACGAGTTTGGTGCGGCCGTTCTCGGCGTCGGGGCGTCGCTCGATGAGCCCGCGTCGTTCGAGCCCCTGGAGCAGACTCGAGACGCTCGCAGCACTGGTGCGCGTGATCTCAGCGATGTCGCGCTGAATCGCGCCCGGCTGCTGCTGCAGGTACCCGAGCACGAAGCTCTGCTCCTGGGTCAGCTCGCGCTCGCGCACCCATTCTTCGGCGCCCTTGCGCTGCGCCCATCCGATCCAGCGCATCAGCTGGAGCGGGGTATCGAAGCTCGGTCGTTCGTTCATGGTTAGAACACTAACCGTTAGATCTCAAACTGTCAACCGATGGTTGCTACGCTGGCGCCATGAACACCGCACTCGACGCACTCCCGACCCCGGCCCTGCTGCTCGATGAGGCCGTGCTCCAGGCGAATATCGACCGCATGGCGGGGTGGGCGCGTGCCCAGGGCATTGCACTGAGGCCACACGCGAAAACGCACAAGTCGATCGAGATCGCCCGCCGCCAGATCGCTGCAGGTGCCGTGGGGCTCACGGTTGCCACGATCTCTGAGGCGCTCGTGTTCGCGCGCGCGGGCTTCGACGACCTCTGCATCGCCTACACCGTGTGGATCGATGCGGCGAAGCGCCCGATGGTGCACGAATTGCTCACCCTCGCGCGGGTGCGCATCGGCGTCGACTCGGCAGCGTCGGCCGTGCAGCTCGCCGAGGCGGTGCCCGCGGAGCTGCGTGATCGCCTCGAGCTGCTCGTCGAAGTCGACTCCGGGCACCACCGCAGCGGAGTGCGCCCCGAGAGCGCGGGCGAGATCGCCGCCGCGGCGCAGACGCTCGGGCTCCGTGTTGTGGGCGCCTTCACCTTTCCGGGGCACAGCTACCACCCCGAGGCTCGGCAGGCCGCCGCCCGCGACGAAGCACGCGCGCTCGCCGCAGCCGCCGAATCGTTGACCGGCGCGGGCGTCGATGTCGCGGTGCTGAGCGGAGGATCCTCGCCCTCCGCCGCATTCGCCGATGCGGACGTGCTCACCGAGCTGCGCCCCGGGGTCTACGCACTCGGCGACGCCCAGCAGTGGGAGCTCGGCGCGATGGAGCCTGCGCAGATCGCCGTGCAGGTGCTGGCGACGGTGGTCTCGCGCACCGACGCGCACGTCATCGCGGATGCCGGCAGCAAGATGCTGGCGACGGATCGCGGAGCCTACGCGACCGGATTCGGGCGGGTGCTCGATCACCCCGAAGCGCGCATCACCGCCCTTTCCGAGCACCACGCAACCATTGCCGGGCTCGATGCACCCATCGGCACACGGGTGCGATTGGTGCCGAATCACGTGTGCGTCGCGGTGAACCTCAGCGACGCCTATGCGTGCGTCAGTGGCGACGGACGAGTCGAAACCTGGCCGGTCGATGCGCGCGGGTGCAACACGTGAACATGCCGGCCAGGCCGATTGGTCACGCGATTCCGGTCAACGCCGCCATGTCGCGCACCGTGCTGCGTTGAATCTTGCCGGTCGCGGCCCGCGGCAGGTCTGAGACGATGAAGATCTCGCGCGGGCGGTGGGTGCGTGCCAAGCGGACCTCGACGAGCTCGGTGAGCGAACCATGCAGCGCATCGGCATCGAGATCGGAGTCGGAATCGATGATGACGTAGGCCACGGGCACGGCGCCGAGTACTTCGTCGGGTCGCGGCACGACCACGACCTCGAGCGCATCGGCATGGCTCAGCAAGGCCTCCTCTATCTCCGCAGGGTAGAGCTTTTCGCCGCCACGATTGATGACGTCATCGCTGCGACCGACGAGCGAGACCCAACCGTCTGCGGAGACGAAGCCGATGTCACCGGTGCAGAGCCAGCCTTCAGCGTCGAAGCGCTCAGCGGCTCGGCCGAACAGGTAGGAGCCGACCACGCCGCGACCGCGGATCCACAGTGCGCCGATCTCGCCGGAGGCAAGTCGAGTTCCCGCAGCGTCTCGGACCTGCACCTCCGCACCGATCGGCACGCCGACGGAACCGGGTCGTGCCGGGGCGTCGAGCGGGGTCGCAGCGATCTGCGACGCACCCTCGGTCATCCCCCAGCTGATGACGAGCGGCACGCCCGAGAAAGCGGCACGGATCGGCTCGGGGAGCGGTGCGGAGGCGCATCGGATGAACCGGACGCGAGACGGCACCTCGAGAGCCCCGGTCTTCGCGAGGACGGAGAGGATCGCGGGGACGGCGTTCAGCCAGGTGATGCGCCGAGCCTCGAGAAGTTCCCAGAAGCCGGTGCGGTGGAACGCTTGATCGAGTACGAGGGTCGACCCCGACACCAGCGTGGCGAGGAGGCCCACGACCTCCGCGTTCACATGGAAGAGCGGCAGAGAGTTGAAGCCGCGATCTTCGGGAGTGAGCCGATTGTGGGCGGCGACACCGTGCGCTACGAAGAGCAGCTGCGACTCAGGGAGGCCGACGCCCTTCGGCGTCCCCGTTGACCCGGAAGTGAAGAGGACGGTAGAGCCCTCGTCGCCTGCCGGTGCGGAGCTGCACGTGCGGTCGCCAGGTGTGGAAGCGCTGGGGAGGAACGTCGTCGTATCGACGCGGATCGCGGGAACTCCGGGCAACGCATCGGGCAGGGCCGCGTAACGCTCATCGGACACTACCGCCGCAGCGCCGCCGATGAGATCATCGAGACGGTGCAGCTCGGTGGTCGGTTTGTTCGTGTCGACCGGGAGAGCGCAGCGGCCCGAAGCAATCACCGAGAGGTGCGCGACGGCGAATGCGAGGGGGTCGCGGACGTCGATGAGTACCGCACCGGCGGGCGCGACGCGCAACTGTTGGAGCTGATGCACCCATCGAGAGATCAAGGCATCGATCTCCGCATAGGTGATGCTGCGCTCGGAGCGAGCATCTTCGAGGTAGGGGTGCGCCGGAGACTGCTCGGCGCGTACACGGGTCAGGTCGGCAATGCGGAGTTCGCTCATGAGGTCTGTGCCTGCTTTCGAGTATCGGTCACGGTGATGACGCCGTCGTGCGACCGTACGTGCTTCGGATTCATGAACCAGGCGACGGCCATGGAGAGGCCGAGCAGGCCGATCGAGAGGGCGAACGGTGCGACCCAGCCGGAGGCGTCGATCAGGGTGCCGAAGACGATCGGCGACATGACGCCCGCGATGCCGAAGCCGGTGTTCATGAGGCCAGAAGCCGCGCCCGACCACTGCGGAGCAACATCCATGGGGATGGCCCACAAATTCGCATTGCACAGTTCGAGGAAGAAGAACGACAGGGTCAGGGCAACGGTTGCCACCAGCAGGCTCTGCGCAAAGAGCAGCGGAGTCAGGCAGATGAGCGCCCCGCCGAGGCCGATGACGAGGATGACGCGTCGTCCATGCCGCAGGTCGCCGCCGCGCGCCGCGACACGGTCGCTCAGCACACCGCCTACCGTGTCGCCGACCACACCGGCCAGCAAGATCACGGAGGTGTAGAGCGCGAAGCCGCCGATGCCGAGTCCGTAGGAGTCGCTGAGGAAGGTCGGCAGCCAGGTCAGGAAGACCCAGAGCGTCCAGCCGTAGCCGAAGTCGACGAGTGTGACGGGGAGAATTTGCGGAACGAGCTGCTTCCACGGTGTCTTGGGTGCCTTGACCGTGCTCTTGCGATCGGTGCGCAGGTCGCCGAGTTCAGTGAGCTCGGTCGTGGTCATCTTCGGGTGATCAGCGGGGTTGTCGCGGAACATGATCCACCACGCGATTGCCCAGACAACGCTCAATGCGGCAACGGCGAAGAACGAGACCCGCCAGCCAGCGAGCACGATGAGCCCAGCGACGATGAGCGGTGCCAGTGCATTGCCGAGGCGCGCGGCCGAATGGGTGATGCCCTGGGCGAAGCCGTTGCGCGAGAGCGGAATCCAGCGGCTCATCGCCTGCGTTGCGGTGGGGAAGGCAGCGGCCTCGGTGAGGCCGAGCAGTAGACGGGCGCCGATCAGCGATAGCACGCCGACGCTGAACCCGGTGAGGACCGTCGCGACGCCCCAGAGGATGGCCACGGCGGCCAGCATCTTGCGCGGTCCGATGCGTCCGCCGATCGCGCCGCCGAAGATCTGCAGAAACGCATATGGCAACGCGAACGCGGCAATGACGTACCCGGCAGTGGTGTCGGTGAGGCCGAGGTCTTCTTTGATGAACGGCAAGGCCGTAGAGATATTGGTGCGATCGATGTACGAGATTCCGTACATGATGCACAGCATGAACAGCACGCGTCCGCGAACTCGCTTGCGCATCGGGGCGGGCTTCGTGTGGCTCATGGGTAACCTTTCATCAATACTAATATTACAAAATACTAAAACGCGACATTTGAAGCGTAGCAGGAATTTTTAGAATCCGAAATATCAGAATGAAAGTCATGCGAGAAGCGCCCGTCGGGCTGCGGGTTGCCTGGTGGGGGCGCCGGGTGGATGGGTCACGAAGTGGGCGTCTCAGCGAGATGTAGGCTTCGTGTGAGTTCGGCGGAGTCGCAATTCACGCGGAGTGGGGCAGGCATGGTGGACGAAGGCGCAGGTGCAGGGACAGGGCCAGTTGAGGCCTGGTTCGCGGCGCACCCGCACGCGCTCGCCGACGGTGCTCGTTCGGTGCGCCGTGCGATCCTCAGCGCAGATGCGGGGGTGACCGAATCGGTGAAGTGGCAGGCGCCCAGTTTCACGTGGAACACCATCGACTTCGCGACGTTCAGTATGCGACGCCCCGATCAGCTGCAGGTCATTCTGCACACGGGCGCGAAGGAGCGCCTCGATATCGCCGAGATCTCGGTTGAGCCGGTTGGCAGGCGTTCACGCCGAGCGGGCCGCAACCGCGAGATCATCACATTCGCTTCGAACGCGGAGATCGATGATGCACTGCAGTCGTTCGAGCGCGCGGTGCGCGCCTGGATTCAGGCGCTGCCGGTGCTCGGCTGAGCCGGGACCGTTTCTGGAGCTGAAGCGCGCACCCGGGGGACGACGAGCGGGGACCCGGTCTGCGGATCCGCGATGATCTCGCTCGGCAGGTCAAATACCTCGCGAATCGTCTGCTCGGTCACGACCTCGGCCGGGGTGCCCTGCGCGACGATGTGCCCCTGCCGCATGGCGATCAGGTGGTCGGCGTAGCGAGCGGCGAGGTTGAGTTCGTGGAGCACGATGACGATCGTGGTGCCTCGGGCGGCGTTGAGCTCGGTGAGCAGGTCGAGCAGCTCGATCTGGTGGTTGATGTCGAGGAACGTGGTGGGCTCGTCGAGCAGCAAGATGTCGGTCTCCTGCGCCAGCGCCATCGCGATCCACACGCGCTGGCGCTGGCCGCCCGAGAGCTCGGAAAGCTGGCGCGAGGCGAGATCGGCAGTGCGCGTGGCGGTGAGCGCATCGGCCACCGCCGCTTCATCGGCGGTCGACCACTTGCGGAACCAGCCCTGATGGGGGTGCCGCCCGCGCCCGACGAGGTCGGAGACGGTGATGCCGTCGGGGGCGACGGGTGACTGAGGCAGCATGCCGATGACCCGGGCGAGCTCGCGCGAGGGGACGCGTGCGATGGGGGCGCCGTCGAGCAGTACCTCGCCCGTGCTCGGCGCGAGCAGCCGCGCGAGGCCGCGCAGCAGCGTGGATTTGCCCGAGGCATTGGCGCCGATGATCACGGAGACGGCGCCGCCCGGCACGACGAGGTTGAGGCCGTCGACGATGGTGCGCTGGTCGTAGCCGAGCGTCAGCTCCCGGGCTTCGAGCGTGTGGTCGACGGTCATCGGATTTGAGCCTTTCGGGCGGTGCGGATGAGCATGGCGGCGATGTAGGGGGCGCCGAATACTCCGGTGACGACTCCGGTGGAGATCGGCCAGGGGAGGGCGTGCTGCGCGATGAGATCGGCGCTCTGCATGAGCACGGCACCGGTGAGGGCTGCAGCGAGGATGCTGCGTCCCGCGGAGCCGAGCAGCACCTGCGCGATCGGACCGGCGAGCATGGCGATAAACATGATCGGCCCGACCGTAGCCGTGGCGATCGAGACCAGCACCACCGCGGCCCCCAGAATCACGAAGCGGTCGCGCTCGACCCGCGCACCGAGCATGCGCGCAGTCTCCTCGCCGAGCTCGAGGCGCCGCAGCAGGCGCGCGATCGCCCAGCCGACGGGTACGAACAGCACGAGCGCTCCGGCGAGGAGTGCGATGAGCTCGGGCGTGGCCATGCCCACCGACCCGGTGAGCCAGGTGAGCGCGGCTCGGGCATCGCTGAATTCGGCGCGGGCGACCAGGTACGAGGTGATGGAACTCGCGAAGGTTGCGACACCGATGCCGACCAGAATGAAGCGGTACTCCGACACCCCGCGGCGCCACGCGATCGCGTAGATGAGGGCGGCGGAGCCGAAGCCGCCAAGCAGCGCAAACCCGGGGAGTGCGAGCCCCGAGACGCCGCCGAGCACGAGCGCCCCGGCGGTGACGGTGCCGGCGCCGGCGCTGACGCCGAGGAAGTCGGGCGAGGCGAGTGGGTTGCCGAGCACGCGTTGGAAGAGCGTGCCGGCGGCGCCGAGTGCCAGCCCGACGAGTGCGGCGGTGAGCGCCCGGGGCAGCCGCAGCTCGCGCACCACGAACACGGTGGAGGGCGCACCGGTTCCGGTGATCCCGCCCACCGCCTCGCCGGGGGTGAGCACCTGACTGCCCGCCATCAGCGCAGCGATGAACAGTGCCGCGATCACGACCGCGAGCGAGACGCAGACGACCACGATGCGGTGCCGCGCACGCGCATGGGCCGCCCGCAGCTCCTCGCGTACGGTGCGTTCGGGCGATGCCTCCGCGGCCTTGTGAGCCAGGACGCCGCTCACAGCTGCACCGACTTGCGGAAGCGCACGAGCAGCACGAACACGGGCGCGCCGAGCACCCCGATCACCACACCGACCGGCACCTCGCCGACCGGCAGCAGCAGGCGCCCGACGACATCGGCCCCGAGCACGAGCACCGGCCCGAGCAGCGCCGAGTACGGCAGAATCCAGCGGTAGTCGGGCCCGGTGAAGAGGCGCACGAGATGCGGGATCATCAGGCCCACGAACACGATCGGGCCGCAGGCTGCGGTCGCGCCACCGCACAAGAGCGCGACGAGCGCGAAGAGCAGGGCGCGCGTGAGGCCCGTGCGCACCCCGAGCGCGCTCGCCAGGTCGTCGCCGAGCGCGAGCAGGTTGAGCGGTCGGCCGACGAAGAGGGCGATCACGATGCCGATCGCGAGATACGGCAGCAGCTGCAGCAGAATCGGCGCGTACCGGCCGGCGAGCGACCCCACCTGCCACATGCGCAGCGCGTTCAGTGCATCGGGATCCGCGAGCAGGATCGCCGACGTCACCGATCCGCACACCGCGGTGAGTGCGGCCCCGGCGAGCGCGAGCTTGACTGGAGTGGCGCCCTCCGACCCGAAGGCGGCGACGGAGTAGACGAGCACGGTGGCGATGCCAGCCCCGATGAAGGCGAACCAGACCGAGCGCCCCGCCGGCATCGCGCCCCACACCAGCGCGGCGAGCACCACCGCTGCTGCGGCGCCCGCGTTGATGCCCAGCACGCCCGAATCGGCGAGGGGATTGCGGGCGACGCCCTGCAGTATGGTGCTGCCGAGCGCGAGCGCGGAACCGACGAGGATCGCGAGCAGTGTGCGCGGCAGGCGCATTTCGCGGATCACCGTCGCATCGGCCCCGGTAGCGGCCCCGGTCATCGCATGCCACACATCGAGCGGCGCGACATCACGCGAACCGAGGGCGATGCTCGCGCCCGCGAGCAGCACCAGCACCGCGGCCGCGGGGAGCAACCCGGCGGTGAGCCCCGCGTTTCGCGAGAGGGACGCGCTGCGCCGCGGCAGCGCAAGCGTCACAGGGCGCCGACCTCGGCATCGGTGTCGCGCACGACGTCGGCAAGGCGATTGAGCTGCGCCGTGTAGTCGCTGTAGGTGTGCATCCAGTAGGCGGGCCACAAGGTGGTCTGCCCGGCGGCGTAGGCCGAGATGCTCTTCGAGATCGGCGCGTCGGCGAGGATCTGCTCGCCCGACTTCGCGTTGCGATCGTCGATGAGCAGGAGGTCGGGCTGGTAGGTGTCGGCCTTCTCCATGCTCAGCGTTTCCCAGTAGGGAAAGTCGGGATCGGGTGTCTCAGGATCGATGACGTTGAGGCCCCAGCTGGCGAAGTCCTGCAGTTCAGGGGCGTACTCGGTCACGGCGACGGCGTAGTTGTCATCCCACGGGCTGATCGCGAGCGCGGAGATTCCCGGGTTCTCATCGTTGGCGGCCTCGAAGTTCTTTCGGGCGTCGTCGAACTCGGCCCGGGCGTCGTCGATCGCCTGCGCATCCGCACCGAGCGTCACAGCGAGCCCGGCGTACCCCTCGATGAGATCGACGACGGAGTCGCCCTGGCTCGGGCCGACGACCGGTGCGAGGTCGGCGAGCTTCTTGCTCTCCTCTTCGACGCCGCCCTCGAAGCCCGAGTACGCGTCTTCGGCGGGCCACCAGTCGCCCACGATGAGGTCGGGCTCGAGTTCGGCCGCCTTCGCGACGTCGATCTTGCCCCACTCCTCGCCGATCACGGGAATGCCGTCGAACTCGGCGCCCTGCAGACCCACGTCTTCGGTGATGGGGCCGTCGGCGTAGATCGCGATCGGGGTGATGCCGAACTCCATGAGCGCCTTCGCCGCGTAGGCGTGCGCGATGATGCGCGACGGCACGTGATCGGCGGTGTACGTCTTGCCGTCTCCCGAATCGTAGCTCCAGGCGGCATCGGCGTCGGAGCTCTGCGCGGTGGCGGTGCCGGAGCAGCCAGCGAGGGCGACTGCGGCAACCGCGGCGGCGGCGAGAGCGGTGAGCAGGCGGGGGCGTCGGTGCACGGTGGGCCTTTCCAGAGTGGATCGCGGGGCAAAGCGAGCATCAGCATACCTTCATCTGATCTTTGGTGCAGTGTTCGTTGCGCGAGCCCGTCGCCGCGCGGTTCATACGCGTGCGAAGCGGGATTTGGGTTCAAAAAATGAATGGTTTCAATTCGCGCGTCACGATCCCGCGCATTTGCCGTGTCATTCAACGTGAGGGGTCGGGCCGCGCACGCGGGTCGTCGGGGAACTTGCTCACACCGCACCGCAGCAATCGCCGAGGTGCGCACTGCAATGACGCAAGGAGAGCAACACCATGATCATCATTCGACAGGGGCAACCGGGCGCTCCGGTTCGCCCGCAGACCCCGAGTGCCCGCGCCACCGAGTCTTCGAGGCCGGGCTCCGCCACAGTGCGACGACGATGGGCGGGTGGCGCTGCGGCGCTGGCGCTCGCCATCGGCACCGCCCTGGCCGGTCCGCTGGCGGCCTTCGCTGATCCCGGGCCCCAGGCCGGGCCCACCTCGGGCGGCACTGAGGTGACCGACACCGTGCAGACCGGCCTCGACTTCATGCGCGTGGCCGTGGGCGGGCTCAGCACCTACGCCCTTGGTTCCGACGGCGTGCTCTACGCCTGGGGATCGAACGGGTTCGGGCAACTCGGCGACGGCACGAACACGGACCGCATCGATCCGACCCCCGTGCAGATGCCGACGAGCGTCACCTTCACGCAGCTCTCGGCCGGTGACACGAACGCGGTGGCCCTCGGTTCCGACGGGCGCGTCTACACCTGGGGGCGCAACACCTACGGGCAGCTCGGCAACGGCACGACGACCGAGACGAACGTGCCCACGGCGATCACGCTGCCGGGCGACCCGAGCATCACGCAGGTGGTCGCCGGTCAGTACCACGTGCTTGCGCGCGCCATCGACGGGTCCGTCTACGCCTGGGGCGCCTCCGATCAGGGCCGGCTCGGCATCGGTACCAGCGGTGCGAACGTGCTGACCCCGACGCCCGTCGTGATGCCTGCGGGGGTGTCGTTCCGCACCATCACGGCGGGTGAAGTGGTCTCGGCCGGTCTCACCGCCGATGGGGTCGCCTACACCTGGGGCGGCAACTCCAGCGGTGCCCTCGGCAACGGCACGACGACCCACAGCGACGTGCCGGTTCCGGTGACCATGCCAGCCGGCGTGAGCTTCACTGCGATGAGCGCCGGTGGCTCGACCGTCGGAGCGCTCGGCAGCGACGGGCTGGCCTACCTCTGGGGATCGAACGGGTTCGGGCAGGTCGGCGTCGGCTCCACCGGCACCGATGCCACCCTTCCGACCGCGCTGACCGTGCCGGGCGGGGCCACGATCACGCAACTCGTCGTCGCCGGAAGCGCGTCGTACGGGCTCACCGACGACGGCCGCATCTTCGCGTGGGGCAACAACGGGTTCGGACAATTGGGCAACGGCGGATCGAGCTCGAGCACCGCACCGATCCTCGTGCAGCAGCCGGCCGGGATCACCTTCACTTCGATCTCGGCGAACGTCCTCGGTGCGTCGGCGCAGGGCAGCGACGGCAACACCTACTCCTGGGGTGCGAACACTTCGGGGCAGGTGGGTGACGGCACGACGACCATGCGTCGCGTGCCGACGCTGATCAATCGCGACCCCCGCGTCACCGCGGTCGACTTCGGCGGCGTGGCGGGAACCGACCTGCAGCAGGTGGCCGGCGTGTGGACCGTGCGCACCCCGGGCGGCTGCGGGCCGGTCGACGTCACCGTCACCACCGAGCTTCGCGGCGTCGCCTCGACGCAGACCTATACAGACGGGTTCGTCTACGGAACCGCTCCCGAGATGTGGCAGCACCCCACGTCAACGGCGCTCGAGCCCGGATCGTCGACCACGCTCTACACCGAAGTGCGGGGCGACGACACCCCGACGGCGCAGTGGCAGAGCGCCCTGAGCGAAGGCGGGCCGTGGACGGACGTCGCGGGCGGCACAAGCCCTGATCTGGACGTTACGCCGTCGCAGAGCACCTGGTACCGCGTGATCTACACCAACTGCATCGACACCGTGACCTCGCAGGCCGCGCTCGTCACCGTGACGCGCACGGTCGCCGGGGCCGAGGCGGGCGACGATGCTGCGGTCGACGCCGATGCGTCGGGTGCGGCTGATGCGTCGGGTGCCGCGGATGCCGGTGCCGCGGGCGCGGCGGCGTCCAGCGATGCCAACGGCGGTGCCGGCACAGGAGCCGACGGCGGTGCGGGCAGCGACGATCAGGCCGCAGCCGATGCGCTCGCCGCCGTGAACGCCGAGGGTTCCGCGGACGGAGCCGGGGCAGCTGCAGCAGCTAACGCCGGTGCTGGTGCGGGCGCCGATGGCGGTGCCGGTGCGGGGAGCTCGGGCGCGGGAGCCGCCGCGGCGGCGGCTGACGGCTCACACGCCGAAGGATCGGTCGCCGTTTCGGGGGTCGCGCACAGCGGCACCCCGTCGACGGCGTCGAGCTCCTCGGCATCGCGCCTCGCGCAGACCGGCTCGGCCGACGCCGGGGTTTGGGCCGCCGGCGGCGCGCTGTTGGTAGTCACCGGTATCGGTGCGGCACTGATCGGGCGTCGACGCCGCGCGTGATCCGATGCGACTGCCGCGTGCCGGGAGCGACGAACTCCAAGGGTTCGAGCGTTCCCGGCGCGTGCGCTCCCGGGCCTGCCGCCCCATGAAGTAGACATGGAGCACGCGATCGACCGACCAGTGCTCGCCGGCACGCGAAGGGACAGCATGCGCCCCACCTCAGACCTCCCGATGACCGACCAGGTTCGACACGGGCAGTTGCGCGCGTCCAATCCGTGGGCGAACGGTGCGCGTTTCGCCGTCGCGACGATCCTCACCGTTGCGCTCAGCGCGGTCGCGGTCGGCGCATTCGCCGTGTGGAGTCTCGTCGGGAGCATCAATACTGTCGAACTGCCCGATGCCGAACCGGTCGATATCGCGTCGGGCACCATCGACGGGCCGCTCACCGTGCTCGTGGTCGGTACCGACTCGCGCGCAGGGCAGAGCATCGACGATGGCGAAGAAGGCAACCTGAACGACGTCAATCTACTGCTGCATATTTCCGCCGACCACCAGAGTGCGACGGTCGTGAGTTTTCCGCGAGACCTGATGCTGCCGATTCCGAGCTGCCCCGGGCCCAATGGTGAACCGGACTACTACTCCGCGATGAGCGAGCAGCAACTCAATTCGACCTTGAACAGCGGCGGGCTTCCCTGCGTCGCGGCGACCCTCTCGGAACTCACGGGTCTCGATATTCCGTACGCCGGTGAGATCTCGTTCGACGGGGTGATCGCCATGTCGAACGCCGTCGGCGGTGTCGAGGTCTGTCTCGCGCAACCCATCGTCGACCCGAAGACCGACCTCGACCTGCCCGCAGGCCAGATCACGCTGGAGGGCACCGAAGCGCTGCAGTTCTTGCGCACCCGCTACGGCGTGGGCGACGGCGGCGACACGAGCCGCATCAGCAATCAGCAGGTCTTCATGTCGGCGCTCATGCGCAAACTCAAGAGCGCCGAAACGCTGTCAGACCCGGTGAAGGTCTACGGGCTCGCAAAAGCCGCGCTCAGCAACATGGTGCTCTCGTCGAACATGCAGTCGATGCCCTTCTTGCAGGCCGCCGCCGGCACGATGCAAGACATCGAACTCGAGAACATCACCTTCGTGCAGTACCCCACAGCTCGACACCCCTACGCCGAAGGGCGTCTGGTCGCTCTCGAACCGCAGGCGTCTGCGCTGAACGAAGCGCTCATCAGCGGTACGCCGATCACGGTGGGCGGCACCGGTGAGGGCGTCGTCACGGAGGACCAGGTGGGCTCAGCCGACGCCGGGGGAGTCGCCGACGCGAGCGGCGTCGACGCCAGTGATGCCGGTGCCGGGGCCGGTGCCGACTCGACCTCGGATGCGAGCGGTGACGCGACTGCCGCGGACGCGACGGCTGATTCCTCGACAAGCGTCGACGCGGCGGTGACCGCTGACGCCTCCGCGGCGGCCGACGCTTCGGTGACGGCCGAAGCCTCGGCGACCGCGAGCGGCGACGGCATCACCGGCCAGAACGCCGCCACCGTCACCTGCTCGCAGGGGCGCACGGTGCTCTGATCGCTCGGGTTGATTATTGCGTGTTCTGTCATAGGCGAAAGCGAACGTGTATTGGGCTAATGATTGACATGGGCGATGAAAATGCTGGCTTTTGTGTGGGAGTTCAAGTGGGTGCCGCGAACTCACCTGACACTGATGCTCGCCTTACAGTCGTGTCGGCTAAGTTTCTATTATCTGAGCGTCAGAGTGTTCAGCGCTCGAAGGTTCTGGGAACAATCCCATGTGCAGAGAAGTTTGAAGTGCGTCCGCCCGCGAGCTAACGCCCAACTTTTTGTACAAGCTGCGAATCTGGGTTTTGACGGTATTCGGCGAAACCATCAGCTCGCGGCTGATCTCTTCGAGTCGAGAGCTGACGCGCAGCTGTTCTAATACGATCTGTTCCCGCTGTGTAAGGGTGGGCACACGACGAAACGACGAGAAAACTGCTGGTACATCCAATAACCAGGGTGCACGTTGTGCGGATATCTCCTGAATTAGTTGCTCTATTTCCACAAGGGGGAACAGCAGGTAGGGCATCTTGACACCATGGGTCTCACTCAATCCGACTGCCAGGTTCAAGACCGCAAGAGCAGACTCTTTTTCTCCCATTCGAAAGATTACGAGAGTCTTAGTGAGAAGGAGTTCAAGACGCGTTCGTTCGGAGGTCTCAGTCCGCCAAAGCCATCGTTCGCACACCTCAAGTGCTCTTCGCTCTTCCCCTGAGAACAGCAGAATACGAGACATCGGACCAGCGTCGCGAGCGTTTCTCGGCGTTAACGATTCCGACAGACGGGCGGCGCCGTGAGGTCGACCAAGGGAAATTAGCACATCTGCAATGAGTCCATTCAGCCATGCATGAGCTTCTGGGGGAGCTGGGAGAACAGGGGTTTCCGTCTTCAAGAAATCCGAAACGCTATGCACCATGCTGTAACCACGGAGCTGAAATTTCTCGATCCATCCATCGAGCAGCACCCGTAACCAAACGACCTCAAGTGAACGGTACTCGTGGCGTGTTCGCTCCGCGGCAACTATTGCGCCAGACACATCGAATCGTTCGAGTGCGGCGATGCCTGAAGCAATATCGAGCTCAGCGATCAGATGGTAGGCAGGTTTCGGAAGCATGCTCTCAACACGACGACGAGTGTCGGCTACCGCATTGTTGCTGAGCTCAACTTGACCTGAGGCGAGCTGAATAAGGGCGAGGATGGATTGGCTCGCTACGCCTGCATATCCTGAAGTACCAGCGCTGTGATCTATGGAAATGAGCGCCGCGCGGCGCGCATCTTCGGTGCGACCTACGTCTCGAAGTGCGAGCGCGTGCTGCATCCATGCCCATGCTGAATGGCCCTGGATGAAGATGGTTTCTGGGGCGTCTACGTCGTGGTCGCGCAGTGCGTCACGGGCGATCGTCGCTGCCGCATCGAAGAGCCCTAGTTCGCGTAGTAGCCCGACACGTACAGCGGAGTAGAGCTTGTATTCTGGTTTGCCACGATGACGGCGGCGTTCAATTTCGAGTGCGTGCAGTAGCTCTTGAAGATAACCCGCACGACCCCCAGAACCATTCCGAAAAATGATCAAGTAACTGATGAGTGGAAACGATCGACCTTCAAGAAGCCGATCAATCTTGGAGTCCTCGGCGCCGGCAAGATAGTCCCATTCGTCGACAATGAACGCCGTGATCGCTGCTCCATTCCCGATCTCCAACAGAGCCCGCAGTGTTTCCACGACGTCTCCACGCTCGCGGAGGATCGGGATGAGCCGGGAATTCATCCTCTGCCACAATTCGGGCTTTCGACTCGGCAGGTGCCGTAAAATTGCCTCTCGAATCAGGCCGAGGACCTCAAACGTGTTTCGACCCTCTTCTCTCCACACAATTGTTCCGCTCCGCTCGATTCGCCGGAGGCTTGAGTCGGCGGTTGGGCGCGGCACGTTCATTACCTGCCGAAGAGAGCTAACATCGGAGGGCGAAACGACGCTTGCGTGCTCAAGGGCCAGGGCGAGTTCTTCGTCGCAACGAATCTCATCGAGGATGGTCTCGATAAAGGCTTTCAAGACCTTGTCTTTTGCTAGAGACTCGTCTAAGGTTCGGCTGCCAGCCAGTATTCGCACTGCGGCGGGCCACCCGTTGGTGTAACCAATAATGGATGCAGCTTTTTCATGGCCTCCCGGCCATCCACGCAACTTGCATAGATCCTGACATTCGTCGATCGTAAATTTCAGATCTTCAAACCTAATCACTGACGTTCCAACTTGAATGATTCGTGAGCGGTGTTCAAGTTCAGTTGCTGAGCGCGTTAATAGCAAAATTCTTAGTCGCGGGCTGTGGCTCAGCAGCCATTCGATTTGATCGCTGGCACTCTGGTCGAGCATCAACTCAAAATTATCAATGACGAGCATGAAGTCTGAGGCAAGGTCGAGTGCGTCGTTGAGCTGGGTAAGGATATCAACGTCATGTTGAATCTGAACTCGCAAGGAAGCAAGCGCGCGCGACCAAATTAACTCCATGTGTAACGAAAGATTTTCGAGGGAAATCCATACCCCAGTCGCGTCGGCTTCGCGGCACTCCCGCCAAACTTCAGTGAGCCAAGTTGATACCAGGGTGGTCTTGCCTGATCCGCGAGGACCGATCACGGTTACGAGGGCTGCATCTTCACCCCTAGAGAGTAGGCTCTCGAGTCTCTCGCGGCGCAACGACCGAGAGACTCGGGGTACGCCAGTGAATCCAATTCTGCTCAGCATGACACTCCCAATTAGCGCGCATCCGACTTACGACAGATTTTCCTTCGACCGGCCTGTCTATGCGAGGGAAATGTGTGGAGGATATTGAACATTCACCTCGGATTTCACCCTCGCGCTCGAATCTAAGTTGCCTCGATTACGAATACAGTCGTCATCAATTGGTGCCTTGCTTGGGTTGAGACTATGATTTTCTGTTCGAAATTCACCGCCTCAGCCGCCGATCTGTATCAGGCGCTGCGGCAGGCAGGAAAGTCCGCGTAACTACTTCAGGGAGCCGTTTCGGACTCCGGGGGACTAACCAAAGTGTTGGTGATCACTGCGTCAGCAAGTGCTGGCAGCCGATCATTCAACCCAAGTTCAATGACGGGACGAGTCTGCGAGGCGTTTAACCTTTCGAGCGCTGTGAAATAGGAGACTTCTGAAGGCTGAATCTGCGCGAGCAGTTTTCGAAAGGGCATCTACTATTTCGGCAAGTTGATCGCCGCCAGGAACGAGTAGTAGGTTGACTCCCGCACCAATCGCATCTATCGCTGTGGCTGGAATACTTCTGCCTCGGCTGGTAGCGGGGGAATCCAGAATGTCGCTCATAATGACACCGCGAAAGTGAAGTTCGTTTCGTAAAACCGCGACGGTACGCGCCGATGTTGAAGCCGGTTGGAAACCGTCAACATCGGCGACAACCGCTGGCCCAAGCATTATTATCCGAGCTCCGCTTTCGATTGCGGCTTTGAACGGGACGAGAAGTTCTAAGTCCCAATCGCCCGAACGTACTGAGGTGTCTTCGAGTGCTGGATCAGCTTTGAGCTTCGGAAATCCAGGGAAGTGTTTCGCTGCCGTAAAGACACCATTTTTCTGGGTGAGGCGAATGTATGCCGCTCCTAAATTGGTGATGTCCTCGGTTCCTCGATCGAGGCTCCGCGATTCTAGCCATGGGTTTTCTCCCCGAAGCCTGTCAAGTACTGGTGAAAGAAACAAGTCGATCCCGAGTGACGAGGCAGTGGAGGCCACGTGACAGACACTCTCCTCGAAAGCCTCTAGGTTGCTTGGATCCTCGTAGTTTGGCACGAGGTCGTGTAGCCGTCGAATACCCCAAGGCTCTTGATCCACAGCGAGCACCAGTGAATGTCGGCTCAACTTTCGGAGTTCGCTCGTAAACGCGCTGAAGGTAGACACGCTCTCGCGTGTTCTACGGGCGTGTGTCATTTCTCGGTTGAGATACTCAAGCCGCGATTCTGCGAGCAGCAAAAACCGAGTGCCTTGCTCAATTGCAGCGCCGAGCCATCGAGGCGCCTTGAGGTCTTCAAATGCGGGAAAAAGTACGGCGTACGCATCCTCTTCCGGAATCCCTATACTCTGCATTTCAGTGCATTTCCTTTCGCGGATGCGCGTACCACGGGCTGGATTCGATTTGGAGACTTACTGTTCTCGAGATCGCTGTGCGCTAGACGTAGGCGCTGGCAGGGTCGGGCCGATGCTCGATGGAAATGTGGCGCGATGTTCACCGTGTGCTTTTGGCCGCAGCCTCAATGGACGCTTAGTCGTCACCACTCGCTATGAGATCACTCAAGGCGGTCTCCGCTGCGTACCAACCGGCCATTCCATGAACTCCGGGGCCTGGGGTCGTAGAAGCTGAGCAGAGATAAACCCCAGGCAGAGGAGTGCGCCACGGAGACTTCGTGAGTGAAGGCCTCGCCAGTATTTGTCGAAGATTTATGGTTCCAGCACCGAGGTCGCCACCGATCAGATTGGCATTCATTCTTGGCAGGGAGGATGCAAGAGAAACTTGATTCGAACGAATGACATCTCGGAAACCGGGGGCGTGGCGTTCGATCGCTTGATAGATTGCCAAAGTCGGGTCGAACCTGCTCCATTGCGGAACATGCATGTAGGCCCATAAGACGTGTTTCCCCCTTGGCGCCCGAGTCGCATCGAACGTGGATGGCTGACTTAGTAGAACATATGGCTCAAATGGGATTTTTCCTCTTGCGACTGCACGTTCTGAGCGCATGAGCGACCGTTGGTCTCCGGCAAGATGAACCGTTGATGCTTCGCCGAGTCGAGAATCAAGCCATGGGACAGACTCATGAAGCGTCATGTCGAGCTTGGCGATTCCCGGGCCATAAGTGAAGCGCTTTAGCCGATTTCGATCTGACCTCGGCAAACGGGTTCCGGCGATCTTGAGGAAACCGTGAGGCGTCACGTCGAGAAGCGTGATGTGACTCTTGGGGAGTTCATCCAGGCTGGTGACCCGCCGGTTGAGTTCGAATGTGGCGCCGAGATCGGCGAGACGTTGTACCAAGAAATCAGTGATCGACTGCGAACCGCCCACGGGAATCGGCCATCCACCTGAATGCGCGTGAGCTGCGAGGCCGATACCCACCAGAGAAGCTGGAAATGAGGATGCGCCAATCGCGTGCGCTTCGACGCCGGCGAGAAGCGCGCCAGCTCCGGCCCGCGAGAGGCCCGCCCCTAGCTCTCGCCCGAGAGCACGTCGAGCGGCTCCCACTCCGAAATGTAGGTGGATCGGGCTCAACGACTGTGTCTGAAGGGGCGACAGCATCATGTCGGTGAGTGTGCCAATATTCGCCATGAGTGGAGAAAACAATCGCGCCCATGCCCTTCGATCGGTCGGAGGCAGTTCCGCGAGCGTTCGAGCGAGGCTCCGATAGGCATACTCAACCCGGCCATTTGGCATGGCGTGCGCATACGAGATCTCTGGGTAAATGAATTCCACATTTTGCTCGATATTTAGTTTTCTGAAGAACGGCGACGCCACGGCCATCGGGTGCACCGCTGCCCCAACATCGTGTATAAAGCCTCCCTCAACCATCTCTTCAGTGCGCGCGTTTCCACCTAGCTTCTGATTTGCCTCGATGATGTGGACTGAAAGCCCGTTCATTGCTGCGGTGAGAGCTGCAGCAAGCCCGTTTGGCCCGCTGCCCACTACTACGACATCTGTTGATACACTCACGTGTTTTCCAAAAGATCCTTGGCGGCGGGCTGCAACTGCAACGGGCTGGCCCCTGGTTCAGGCAAGGGTGTTTCTTTGACAGTAGAAAGGGAGTCCTTGGAACGAGCTGCTGTCGAACGCTCATGCCCAGCTGTGGACTTTCGACTTCGTGCATCGCGCCAGCGAGTTCTGAGTCCGTCCCGTATTGCGAGCCACGTGACATCGCGAATAAAGATCGCGTCGAGTGCGACCATCGCGAGTGAGAACCAAGGAAGGCCCATGAGTACGGCGATTCCGAGGTGAAATCCGAGCATGGTGACCAGCGCAAATATTCGCGTGCCGCGTCTGAGTAGGAGCAGGGGGAATGAGACCTGCACCAATAGGGTGAGCGCCGTGGCGAAGGCTACGCCGGGGCCCCAAGCAGTAACGAAGTCACTCAGACCCGGCCAAGGGCCGAACTGGCGTACATGAATCGGGTCATAAATGGCGTGGCCAGAAGACCACGGGTTTCCTCCGGCCTTATAAAGGCCACCGGCGACGTAGATGAAAGAAACCTGGCATGCAATGAGCACAATAGCGAAGTTATGCACCGCGTTTGTGAGCCAAGCGGGCCAAATCGGTTGAGCCAGCATGAAACGTCGCAGGGGGGAACCCCCCATCTGGCGCTCACGAGCGAGGAGCGCATCGAGCGACCAGCGCTTCGCTGGGTCTGCGAAGAACATGATTGTCAGCGCAATTCGCACGAGGTTATCGCTTTGGTCTCCGACTAGATCGTTACTTTCCACGATCGCGACGAATAAAAGCGTAAGTGGAATCATCACAAGACGCGTGCGAAAACCGACGATAAAGCACAGGGTGAGCAGAATGAGTGCGATGTACGTAATCGTAAATGCAGCGCCACCGCTTTGAATCAAAGCGACGATAATGCTTACCGGAAACGTTCTCGCTAGGTCATTCACAGGATAGATCTGTTCGCCGCTCCAAGCCGCGCCGGGGCCGAAAGTGTACAGTCGAGTACTAAAGTTAGTAAGAAGAGTGCCAAGTATGGCGCACCCGAGCAACATTCTGGCGACCGAGAGTCCATAGGTCGCATGCTTTTCCGCAATTAGCCAGCGTTCAGCGTTACCCAGCAGCGAACTCACTAGGCGGAAACCTCCGCGTACTCCATCGCGGATCAAATTGCTGAGGAAACACATGACTTCTCTTGCAAGCCCAACTGCGGAGTTCTCGGAAAGTTTCGTCACTTGTCTGCAGCTTTCGAAATCAGTTTGTGATAAGCGGGGAGAAAGGTATCTGCGAAGTCTTTATCTGATTGCCCAGGAAGCTCGATGATGCCGCGCCAACCACTAGAAAGCACGGTTGGTGCCGGCCTGACTGCTTTGGGATCATTTCGTTCAGTGAAGGGAATGATGTTCTGTCGGGACACCTGAAATTGCACTCGCTCGACATCGTCGCCCCACACCGCTCTTGCGACTTGAAACGCGTAGGCATCGGTGTAGCGCTCGGCGACAATAAACTCTGTGACAGGGGCCACCTCTTCCCCAACTTCATTCATTGCGATTTGCATGCGCCCGAGCCAAGAGTCACCCTCGTAAAAGTTGAGCTGTGCGATTCGTCGTTGCTCGTCGTTCAGGCCATCCCAGGCGCTCTTGTACTTCGACGCTTGGGACAATGCGAGGTGGGAGCCCCTTGGGGGGAAAAAGTGGTGATCTGACATTGTGAGTTCTGCATCGGTGGCTGAGACCCAATCGGTGGCAATTTCGGAGCCAGATTCGTCCTTGACGACTGCGCGGACCTTGAGGTCGTAATCGCCATTGATTGGTGCGGGCGCAAATACGCTCCAGCTTTGCCCGTACCAAGGCATCATGTAGGAATTGAGAGCATTCCCCGGGACGAGGTCACGTAGGGGCGTCGGTGGGGCAATCCACAAAAAACTGGCAATGATGTGCCAGAGGGCAATACCCGCAATCGCGACAATTGACGCCCGTGCGAAACTTTTGCCGCGTTTGGGTAATTCAGCGATATCGGTAGCCATTGTCACTCTCCGGTGCTTGTGGGGTGCGGAAACCTTGCGCGATTCGGCACTTGTTAAGTCGGACTGCAAGTTACGTCATGGCTCCTGCGCTGAGCTCCTTTGCCAGCGTCAAATGCCATACATTTCACCATGCAGTTCATCCGTGAATTGGATGGCGGGGAGTTTCGAAACCCCTGACAGGGGCCTTTGTGAAGAGTACGAACTGGAGCTTCAGTTGCGCCATAAGGAATGGCTATTCCGTTGTGGCTGCGAGGGCGAGTTGGAATCTCTAACCAGACTGTGTCATTGCCAGAAGCTGAACATCAGGGACAGCGCGCAGTAGATATCGACGGGAGTTTCGTTCTCTGACGATCGAGATCGCAAGTCAACTTCGTAGTGGAGTCTCGAAGTCGAGTATCGACAGTCTGGTTCTCGTAAACGGAATGGGAAAGTACACGACATCCATTTCGCGATTAGCGAGGCCGCTGTCGAGTCGGTCGATCACTCCCTTGGCGCACCGCACGCTGAATGCGCTTGTGGCAGCGGAACCGCTGTGAGAAATAGCTAGAGGCTCAACAGCGTCAAGGACGTTGTCGGCCCGGCTATCGATCGGTATTGCGTGAAGTGGGGGCTTTGCGGCGAATCAAAGAATTGGAGTGCATCCAGAGAGGTCATCGGTGCCTTACAGCTTTAGCCAGAACCCAATTGGGACCGATTTAGCGATGGTCGGCGCTATCGATCATCGATAGGAGGCGGGGCGGGTGAGAGGCAAGGTGAATGTGCCGGGGAAGTCTTCGAGTCCAGTGCCCTCGATCTTTGAAGTTGCACATTGTGGAGCTTGGTGCAAAGAACAAATCTGATGCCAATCGGGTTCTTGCACCCATCCCAAACTCTCAAATTACTCAAAGGAACAAGATGTCCTGGTATCAAAAACGCTATCCTGGCCGAATTGCATGTGTCGCCGTGGCGACAATTGGACTGGCTTTTTCCCTCGCTGGTGCGTCAGTCGCAGCCAATGCGGCCCCTGGCCAGGTGCTCTACTCGGCGCCCGAGTCACTGAGTAGCACCCAAAGCGACCCGTATCTTCCGTCCCGCATTGAAGCCCAGGTCGAGTCACCCGGAGCATTTGGTGCTGTGTTTAGTCCCGACGGCAAATTCATGTATGTTGCAGACGCCCTTCAAGGGGGGAACACCGCTTCAGTGTTCAGAACCTCAGATCTCGCAAAAGTTGCTTCGCTCCAGCGCCCTAATGGCGAATATGTTAATAGCGTCGCCGCGAGTCCCGACGGGAAATATGTTTACGCGGCTGGACCGCTAGGTATGATTACTCGTTACTCAACGGACGGTTGGAATCAAGTTGACACTCCGTCTGCCACAGTGATCGACGTCGAACCGGATAAGAATCACCAAGTTACGAATGCGGCCTTGTTCGAGATCAAGTTGAGCGCTGACGGAAAGGCACTTTACGCAACCAACTATCTCATCGGGAATAACTCGTTAGTGACGATCGATGTCTCGACGGATCAGTGGCAGGAGAGTCAGATTCGAGCTGTCGCACCCGGCTGGCCTCACCTCCTGGCTCTGAGCCCAGATGGCAAAAAGGCGTATGCGGCATGGAAGGGTGCTTCAGGTGTAGAAATCTTTGACCTTGAGGCAGGCAGTGCCAAAGAGGTGAATAGCGCACATGAGGCCAACGACTTCGCTTTGCCCGCCGGCGACATGGCGATGTCACCGTCCGGCGACGTTTTTTTGATCTCCAAATACGGACTCCTGACGCGAGTGCATAACGATGAGAAGGCCGCCACCGTTCTCACGAAGGGAGCAGCCGGTGGCCAACTGAACAGGTCGATTGCCCTGACACCTGACGGTAAATACGTCGTCACTGCGGGTGGCCTTTTCGTAGAAGTGTATGAAGCGCAGAACTTGTCCGACGATTCGACGCCGGTGGCTGTCTATGAGAATTCGACGGCTTCCATAGGTTTGGCTATGGGTGGCGAAGGCGAACGGGTTTACGCTTCAGATCTCAACGGCGCGATTAATGTACTAGATCTGCGGAACATTCCCGATAGCCCAGATACTCCCTATCAGTTGCCTGTCCAATCGATCGCAGGAGATGGGACGACGGATCCTAGCTATGTGAGAGGCTACCCATCGATTGATGGAAAGTCAGTTTTCTTTACTCGAAACACAAAAGGGTTGGTCACTAAGGTCAGTCTATT
>NZ_JHBX01000082.1:0-15631 GCF_001273855.1 Leucobacter japonicus
CCTCATCGTCAAAGCCCACTCGAGCCACGCCGAGCTGTCAGACGCGACCGCCGAGGTCGCCGCTCGCGCGCTCGCCGAGGCGGGGATGCCCGATGGCGCGTTCCAGCTCATCCACGGCCGCGAAGCCGGCGTCGAGGTGCTCAAGGATCCGCGCATCAAGGCCGGCTCATTCACGGGGTCCATCCGCGTCGGTCGACTGCTCGCCGACATCGCGGCAAACCGCCCCGCACCGATCCCGTTCTTCGGCGAGCTCGGCAGCGTGAACCCGGTCTTCATCACCGCCGACGCCATCGCCGAGCGCGCCGATGAGATCGCCACGGGGTACCTCACCAGCGTCGCCGGTTCCGCGGGCCAGCTCTGCACCAAGCCCGGCTTCGCTTTCGTGCCCGTCGGCAGCTCGCTCGCTGATGCGATCCTCGCCAATGCCACCGATGTGCCCGAGCATCGTCTGCTCGACCCGCGCATCGCGCAGAGCTACGACGAGCGTCGCACCGCCGTGCTCGGCACCGCGGGCGCACGACCCGTCATCGCCGGCGGCATCCGCTTCGACGATGACGGTCAGGGCTGGGTAACGCCGACTATCGTCTCGATCGCACTCGACGACTTCCGCGCCGGCCGCGAGGCGCTCCTCGAGGAGTCGTTCGGCCCACTCTCCATCCTCGTCGAGGTGCCCGAGGGCACGGACCTCGCCGCGCTCATGCCCGAGTTCTACGAGGGCAATCTCTCGGGCACGGTGCACCTGAGCGCCGCCGAGGCCACCGGCGAGACCGAGAACGCTGACGCCCTGCGCGCACTCGTCGCGGCCCTCGCGAACCAGGTCGGCCGCGTGCTCTTCAACGGGTGGTCGACCGGTGTCGCGGTCACCCCCGCCCAGCAGCACGGCGGCCCCTGGCCCGCGACCACCAACGATGCCTCAACCTCGGTCGGCACCGCAGCGATCACCCGCTTCCTGCGCCCCGTCGCGTTCCAAAACGCCCCCGCCGCGCTGCTCCCCGAAGCGCTCCGCGACGACAACCCGCTCGGCGTGCCGCAGCAGATCGCCCCGGCCGGCGAATCCCAGTCGTGGGGAGACCGCTGGCGGTAGCCCCCGCCCTGCGGCCCGCGCACCTTGCCGGATCGGGGTCACTTCGGACCGGTGTGCCGGCGCTTTTCAGCGTCCGCACCGGTCCGAAGTGACCCCGATCCGCAACAGGGCGGAGCGGCGGAGCGGCAGAACGGAGCGGCGGCGGCAAAGCGGCGCGATCAGGCGTGCTGCGGGGCCGTGCTCTCACCCGTGACGAGCGTGTGCCCCACATCGACGATCGTCGGCGTCGCGGGTGCGCGGTTGGCCTCGATGCGCTCGAGCAAGACGCGCCCCGCTTCCTCCCCTATGCGCCGGCTCGGAACGAGCACGGTGGTGAGCGACGGAGTCAGGTGCTGACCGAGTTCGAAGCCGCCGAATCCGGTGACGCCCACGTCGCCGGGAATCGCGACTCCTGATCGCACGGCTTCGAGCACGGCGCCCGAGGCGAACACATCGCTCGCGAACATGATCACGTCGGCCTGCGGCAGCTGCTCGCGCGCCTGTCGAAACAGGTCGCGCCCGGCTTCCATACTCACTCCGGCGGCGCCCGAGTCGAGAATGCGCACGGGCACCTGCGGAAACAGGCGGCGCATGCCGTCTTCGAATGCGGCCCGACGGCGCAGGGCGCGCACGTCGCCCCCGGCGAACTGACCGGCGAGCACGGGGAATCGGTAGCCGAGGGCGTGAATGTGCTCGATGAGCCCGCTCATCGCGGCGTAGTTGGAGAATCCCACGACCGAGTCGACGGGGTGCTGGGTGAGTTCCCACGATTCGACGACCGGCACCTGGGCCGCGTTCAGCAGTGTCTGCGCTCCCGGGCTGTGCTCGGTGCCGACAAGCACGATGCCGTCGGGGCGCCGGCCGAGGAAGGCACGCAGCATGTCTTCCTCCTGCTGCAGGCTGTACTCGGTAGTGCCGATGAAGAGGTGGTAGCCGTGGGGTGCGAGCACCGTTTCGAGCCCTTGCACGGTCTCGGCGAACACCGAGGCCGATACTGCCGGAATCAGCACCGCGATCGTACGGCTGCGGTTCGACGCGAGGTTACTCGCCGCCAGATTCGGCACATATCCGGTAGCGCGAATCGACTCCTGCACGCGTTCCAGGGTGTCTTCGGAGACGACATCGGGCTGGCGAATCGCGCGCGAGACGGTTTGGGGCGACACCCCGGCGTGCGCGGCGACCTCGGAGAGCGTGACGCTGCGGGTGGATCGCCGACTCGCGCGCTTCTCACTCTCACCGTGCATGTTCACCCCAGGAGTTCTCTCCGAGCCAGATTGCGCATCAGCGCGCCGACTCCGAATTGCCACGGAGCGCAGTCTTCACTGTAGGCGACCCGATTGACCAGTGTCCCCAGTGTAGGCGACGAGATTCGTACGACATCGCCGACACGGTGCGTGAATCCGGCCCCCGGTTCGCCGCGATCCTCCGTCGGCGCGAACAGCGTGCCGAGGTACAGCGCCGCCCCGTCGGGATACTGGTGCTGCGGTCCGAGCAGCTGACGCACGAGGTCCTCGGGATCGCGGCTGATCTGCGTCATGTCCGACTGCGCGTCGAGCACGAACCCGTCCGCGCCTTCCACGCGCAGGTGCACCGCTGCGCTGCGCACGTCGTCGAGGGTGAATCCGCTGTCGAACAAGCGGATGAAGGGGCCGAGCGATCCGGAGGCATTGTTGTCTTTCGCCTTCGGCAGCAGCAGTGCGCTGCGCCCTTCGACGTCGCGCAGATTGAGATCGTTGCCGAGCGTCGCGCCGAGAATGCGGCCTACGGGGTCGACGATCAAGGCGATCTCGGGTTCCGGGTTGTTCCACGCCGAGGCCCGGAGCACGCCGATCTCTGACCCCGTGCCGATCGAGGCGAGCACCGGGCACTTGGTGAAGATTTCGGCGTCGGGGCCGATCCCGACTTCCAGATACTGGCTCCACAGCCCCTGCTCGATGAGGTACTCCTTGAGCTGCTGCGCGGCGGCCGACCCGGGCTGCACCGCGCGCAGGTCACCCCCGATCATGTCGAGCACCTGGGCGCGCACGCGATCGGCTTCTTCGGCGTTGCCGCGCGCCCGCTCCTCGATGACTCGCTCGAGCATCGACACCGCGAACGTCACGCCAGCCGCTTTCACGGCCTGCAGGTCGACCGGCGACAGGAACCGCACGGCGTCAGCGTCGGCATCGAGGGTCGCCGCGAGAATGTCGGCGGGGTGGCCGAGCACGGCGCCGCGCGCGTCTCGAGCGGCCTGTACCGGGTCGTCCGCGAGCATGAGATCACTCACGGTCGCGAACGAGCGCGACAGGTCGTAGACCGCGTCACCCGTGACGAGGACGGGGCTCGGGCCCGAGACCGCCGGGTCCCAGACACGGCCGATGAGCGTGGCGGAAGCGTGATCATCGGGCAGTGTGTCGGCGAGGGTGAGGTGCCAGGAAGCAGACATTGGACGTCCTATTCGATCGTTGCGAGAAGTGTGCGGCAGTGCGGCGGCTCGCGGCGTTGCGGCCGCAGGAGCCGTGGGTCAGCGCCCGGTGAAGGTGGCGTTGCGGCGCTCGGCGAAGGCGCGACGCCCCTCCGCGGCATCCTCCGTCGCAAAGGCGACGGTCTGCAGGTCGCGCTCGTATGCGACGGCCTGCTCCTGCGGCAGGTTGTATGCGGCGCGAATGTTGGCCTTCGCCGTTTCGACGGCGATCGGGGGGCGCGAAGCGATGATCGCGGCGAGCTCACGTGCGCGCGGGATCAACCGGTCTCCGGCAACCACCTCACTCACGATGCCCCAGCGCTGCGCGGTTTCCGCGTCGATCATGTCGCCCGTCATGGTCATGATCGCCGCGTTGCTCGGACCGGCTGCGGCGGCGAGGAATGCGCTCATGCCACCGCCGCCGATCCACCCGAGTTTCACCTCGGGTGCCGCGAGCTGCGCCGTTTCGGCAGCGATGCGGATGTCGCAGATCAGTGCGGTTTCGAGGCCGCCACCCAGCGCGTAACCGTTGATCGCCGCGATGATCGGCTTGCGCAGCTGGTGCAACGCGTCGCAATAGTCTGTGCGGTTGCGGAATTCCCACGGCGTCGCATACGCGTCGAGCGAGCGGATGTCGCTGCCGGCGCAGAAGGCGCGCTCGCCGGCGCCTGTCAGGATCACGACGCGCACCTCGGGGTCGTCGTTCGCGGCGTGGGCGATCGCCTCGAGGGCGTACGACATCTCGGGGGTGACGGCATTGAGTTTTTCCGGACGCTGCAGCGTGATCGTCAGGGTGTGATCGGCGAGTTCGACGCCGATCTGCTCAGTCGCGAGTTCGGTGATACGGGTCATGAGCGACCTCCCAGAACGGGCTCGCGCGAGCGGCGAGCGAGATCGGCGAGCGCGCTGACCGCGTCGCTCGGGTTGAGCTCTGCGGCGAGCGCCGCGCGCACGATCGCGGAGCCCGCGAGCTGGGATTCCGGGAACCCTGCGTACCGGGGGCGCACGACGGAGGCTTCGATGGTGCTCCGCGTCGCCGAGTAAAATCGCGCCGCGGCGGTGTCGACCTCGGCGTCGCTCCATGCGGCGCTTGCCGCCGGCTGCCCGGCGAACTCAGGAATGATCCGACGCTGCGTCGCGGGCGCGGCCAGCCAGCGCAGGTACGCGCGGAGCGAGTCGGAGATGTCGGCGCGACGACTGATCGCCACACTGGTGCCGCCGATCGTCGAACCCGGGGTTTCGCCGGGCGTTGCAGCGGGCGCGGCACCGAACGCGACGGGAGTGGCTCGATCGGGCAGCGAGTAGTTGACGTATCCGAAGACGAGCGGCACGTAGACGAGCGGGTCGTCTGAGCCGACGCGTTCGAGGAGCCCGATCGGGTTCAGCTCGGCGTACTCCGGTCGCGCGTAAGCGTGCACGGCCCGCAACAGGTCGAAGGCTTCGAGCGCGACGCGATCCGGCACCCAGCTCTCGCCGGGTGCGTCGACCGGGGGCGCACCCAGTGCGGCCGTGACCGAGAACAGCGTGATGAGCGCGTGCGGGCCGGCCAGGCTGAGCGCGACCGGTTGCTTCCCGGCTAGTGCCGCGACATCGCCCCACGTCTCGGGCGCCTCGGCGACCACGCGCGCATCGCGCGCGCTCACCTGAGCCGCCGCGTCGATCGGCAGCGCCCAGGTCTCCCCGGCGCTCTGATACGACGCGAGCGTCGGCCCGACGTAGCCGGTCGAGAACAGTGGATCGTCGGCCCCGAGCACCGACTCGATCGACTGCAGCGACCCCGTGGCGAGCGCATCGCCGACGTGGGGGTGATCGAGCACGATGAGGTCGTAGCGATCCGCGAGATCGTCGATCGGGTGGGCTTCGAACCCCTCCAGTGGCTGCGCATCCCAGGTCACGTCGATGCCGCGTTCGCGCCACAGCACGGATGCGGCCTCGAGCCACACTCGGCCGCGCGGGTGATCCCAGGTCAGACCGCGATAGGTGTTCATGGGAGTTCCAGCGCTTCCTCGAGCTGGGCGACGACACCCGAGGCGATCAACCGGTCGACGTCGGCGCTCGACCTTCCGAGCTCCGTGAGAATCTCGCGACTGTGCTCCCCCGTCTGCGGTGCGCCGCGATACACGGCAGGTGGCGACTGCGAGAACCGGTAGGGGAAGCCCGGAGTCTTGACCCGACCCTCCGTCGGGTGGTCGTACTCCACGAACGTCTGATTGTGGGCGATCTGGGGATCGTTCACGAGATCCTCGTACGAGTAGACAGGCCCGGCCCACACCCCGCGCTCGGCGAACAGCGCCAGCCACTCCGCACTGGTGCGGGTTTCGAGCGCGCGCGCCGTTTTCGCGAACAGTTCATCGCGCATGCTCCACGCCGCCTGCTCATCGTCGAGACCGCGCAGCGACTCGTCGCCGAAGAGGTCGGCGAGCACCTCGAGCGGCGGGAACGCGAGCACGATGTATCCGTCTTGCGTGCGGAACGAACCGTAGGGCGAGCGAATGTAGACGTGCGCGTGCGGCTGGGCACTGCGCTTCTGCGGCACCCCGCCAACGGTGTACACCGACAGCTCCTGCATCTGCAGCGTCGTGATCGCGTCCAGCATGTTCACCGTGACGAGCTGGCCCTCGCCGGTGCGTTCGCGGTGCAGGAGCGCGGCAAGCACCCCTTCGAACGCGGTCGAGGCCGTCACCGCATCGGCGAGGTACTGGCCCGCGGCCTGCGGCGGTTGCCCGACGGCTCCCGTCGACAGCATCGCGCCCGACATGGCCTGCAGCAGCAGATCCTGGCCGGGGCGGTCGCGATACGGCCCGTCTTCGCCGTAGCCCGAGATCGAGACGTAGACGATCGACGGATTGATCGCCCGCAACGACTCGTAGTCGACGCCGAGACGCTGCGCGACTCCCGGGCGATAGTTCTGCAGGAAGACGTCTGACTCCGCGACGAGATCCGCGAGCAGGGCGCGTCCCTCCGGGTCCTTCAGGTTCACGGCGAGCGATCGCTTGTTGCGATTCAACGACAGGAACGACACGTTCACTTTGTTGCCGGTGACCCCGCCGGCGGGGGTGTGACGCTGCCACTCCCCCGTGGTCGGTTCGACCTTCACCACATCCGCCCCCAGGTCGCCGAGGCGCTGCGCCGCGAACGGCCCCGCCATCGCGATGGAGCAATCGAGCACGCGATAGCCGCTCAGCACACCGTTCGAGGTGGTCATGCGGATCCTTCTTTCCTTGCAATGGACTGCACGCGCGAGCGCGCGGCAGCGGTGGCTTCGACGCCGTCGAGCAGCGTGACGGCAGTGCGGTACCGGCGACTTTCGCCGTGCTCGAGCCAGGTCATCGATCCGTCTGCGCGCGCGGCGGCCTCACCCGAGACGTGGTGCGTCGACGGTTCGAGCCCGACGCCGTACTGGCCCTCGCGCAGGTTCTGCCACTCGAAGAAGTGCGGCATCCCTGCGGCATCCCAGTCGAGCTCGATCCCGAATTCGCCGTCGCTGCGGATCAGCGCGACCCGGTGGCGGCCCGACTCGTCGGCGGCGAGCGCGTGCTCCCACACCTGCTCGACGAAGTTTCGCTTCGGTGCGATGAGGCGATCGAACGGAGCGCCCTGATCCGCCACCGAATCGGACTGCCAGAGGTGCCCCTCGACCGCGCCGTGGAATTCGGAGCCCGCATCGACCACGGGCCACCCGATATTGATGTGATAGAGGAACATGTGCGGGGTGCGCTCGAAGCCGAGGTTCTCGACCTCATCGTCGATGCAGAACCCGCTGCCAAACACGTCGACCTCGATCGTGCGGCGCAACCGCAGGTGCTCGCCGAACGATGTCGCCTGCACGACCTCACCCCGAACGCGAAGCACCCCGCCGTTCTCCTGCCAATCCTCCTCGATGGAGAGCAGCCGCGCCGGCAGAGAGCTGAGGCGCCCGTGCAATCCATGGCGCACGGTCTGCTTGGGCGGGTAATGGTAATGACTTGCGTCGTACTCGCCGCCGAAGAGTGCGTGATCGAGTCCACCGCTCACCAGGAAGCCGTCGAGCGTGCGCAGCCAAGCAAGACCGTCTTCAGCCTCGACCTCGTGCAGCGACGGGTGGCGGTACCCGTTGCCCGAGCGCCACGAAACAGGCACGCCGCGGTAGCGCACATCGCCGATATCGAAGGCCCGGTCGGTGAGCACCTCGACTTCGAGCCCATCTGCATTGCGGATCTGCAGCGAGCGCACGCCGCGCTCCTGCCCGTTCGACCGGGTGACTTCGCGAATCTCCGCGAACGCCGCGAGATCGCCGCTGCGCCGGCGCAGCTCCCCAGTCGAGAGCCGCACGGCTTCGCCGTACCAATCGTTCGCGCTCATTCCATCACCCATCCGCCGTCGACGTTGATCGTCTGCCCGGTCACGAAGGAGGCGTCGTCGCCGACGAGGAACGACACCACCGATGCCAACTCCTCGTTGCGCCCGCGGCGCTTGATCGACTGCTTCTCGATGACCGCTCGGTTGTAGGTCTCGGGATCGCCGTTGATCTCCTCGGCTTTCGTCGGGAAGGCGCCGGGAGACACCGCGTTGACCCGCACCCCCGTCGGCCCGAGTTCACGCGCGAGCGAACGAGTGAGCCCGACTGCGGCCCCCTTGGTGGAGACGTAGCTCACCAGGTGTTCCCACCCCCCGTGGAAGGTGATCGACCCGATGCTCACGATCGCTCCGCGACCGCGCGGCACCATGCGCTTCGCCGCGGCCTGCGCCCCGGCGAAGTAGGCGATCTGATTCACTCGCAGCACATCCTCGTACTCCGCGAGCGGAATCTCGAGAAACGGGGTGGCCGGGTAGATGGCGGCATTGTTGATCATGGCCTCGACCGGTCCGAGTTCGCGCTCGGCGCGATCAACGGCGGCGTCGATCGCTGCGGTGTCGCGCAGATCGAGTTCGATCACCAGGTTGGTGATGCCGTGCTCATCGAGCAGGGCCGCCGTTTCGCGGAGCGTCTCGGCGCCCCGTCCCACGACCGCGACCGCGTAGCCGTCCTGGCCCAGGCGCAGCGCGATTGCGCGCCCGAGGGCGCCTCCCGCTCCGGTGACGAACGCGGAGCGGGAGGCGGGTGATGCAGTGGTCGGCATGCTCAGACGCCCTGACGCTTCAGCACTTCGCGCAGGAACTCCTTGGCGCGCGGCACATCCGACTCATCGAGGTGCTCGATGATGAGCGGCACGTTCGGGTTGCGCTCCGACAGGCGACGCACATACAGGTCGTAGTCAAGGGAACCCAGACCCGCCGCAGGCAATTCGATCTCTCCCACGCCGCGGAAGGTGTGCGAGGCGAGCGCGTCGTCATCGCCGATGTCGGCGTGCTTCTCGCTCTTGTCGTCTCCGGCTCGCTTCACGTCTTTCGCGTGGGCGATGCGAACCCGGTCGCCGAGCGTGTCGAAGACCTCGTTCAGGACGCCTGCCTGATCGTCGATGTTGCTCGCGTCGAAGTAGTTGGTCGGGTCCATGAGCAGTTCGAGACCGGGATGATTGATGTCGTTGAACACCCGCGACGTCTCGCGAACCGATCCGACCACATTGTTGACGTAGGTCTCGAGCAGGAACGTGGCGCCGTGATCCCACGCTTCCTGGGCGAGCTCCGTGAGCACCGAGCGCACCTGCTCGTAGGCGTCCTCACTTCGGTTGTGCGGATCGTGATCCCACTCGCTCTCGGCGTTGAACGTGCCCGACTCGCTGATCACGTAGGGGGTACCGAAGTCGCGGGCGCTGCGAATGATCTCTTTCAGACGTTCAACGTTCGAGCGCCGCTTGTCGAGGTCGGGGTGCACGATGTTCGTGTAGCCCGAGATCGCGCAAATCGGCGCATCGTGGTCGCGGAACGTGTCTTGCACGCGCTTCGCCTTTTCCTTCGTGATCTGGCCCGATGAGAGATCGATGTCTTTGAAGTGCAGGTCGAGCTGCACCGCATTGAGGCCGAGCTCCTGGATCTTCTGCGCGGTGGTCTCGAGGTCGTAGGGGAAGTAGCCCGAGAAGATGCCGATCTGAATCATGGTGGAAGTGCTCCTTTGCGTTCCGTGTTGGGGGTGTGGGTGAATACGGTCAGTGGGACTGCGAGGGATCGAGCGCGAATTCGTCGAGTCGCACGGCACGACGCTCGTCGAGCGAGCGATACCCCGCTTCGATGAGCGCCATCGTGCGCACGTTGTCGGCGACGGTGAGCGCGGGCGGCTCGCCGCTGTCGAGGGCGTGCTGCACCTGCTCCATCACGCCAATGAAGGCGTGCGGAAACCAGTGGGTCTCCCACTCGGGTGTGACCCACTCGCCGTCGGTCTCGCGTGCCGAGGCGAAGCTGATGGTCGAAGGGGCGCCGTCGGGCCACCCGATCGTGCCGCGGGCAACGCCCTCGGTGCCTTCGACCCGCCAGGAGATGCAGAAGTCGGAATCGAAGCCCTCGTGGCGCGGTCCGCCCCAAACATCTTCGCGGGAGACCGCCAGCACGCCGTTTTCGAAGCGCAGCGTCGACGCGACGATGCCGTCGGTGTGCGGAAACTCGGTGCGGGGGTCGGGTCGCCCGGCGGTGTAGATATCGACGGGCTCACCGAAAAGGTAGCGGAGTGCGTCGAGGTGATGGACGCTCATGTTCGCGAGGGTGAGTCGATCGTACTCGGCGAGGAACGTCTGCCAGTGCGGCACCGCGTGCATGTCGATCGCGGCGAAGACGGGGTCGCCGAGCGCCCCACGATCCAAAAGCTGCTTGAGCGAGCGGATCGACTGGTCGTACCGCATGTTCTGGTTGACCGAGAGGATCTTGCCGGCCGCGGCAGCTTCATCGCGCAGTGCGATCGCGTCGTCGAGCGAGAGCGCGAGCGGCTTCTGCGCGAGCACCGCGCGCACGTGGGGCTGAGCGAGCGCCAAGCGGATGAGTTCGGGTTGTTGATCGGGCGGAAACGCGATGTCCACGATCTCGATACGCGGGTCGAGGATCAACTCCCGCGGCGACGCGTGCACCGTATCGATGCCATAGCGTGCGGCAACCGCCGCCGCGTTCTCGCGGGTTCGGGAAGCGATCGCGACGACCGGGAACCCGGCCTGCCGGTAGGCCTCGAGGTGCTGATCGGCCATGATCGCGCCGGCCCCGATTGCCCCGATCGCATGCGTCCGCGCCCGCACTGGGGCGTCGGGTTCGAGACCGAGTGATGCCGCGCTCCGAACCGAGCGCGACGCCTCGAGCGTCTCCGTTGATGTCATCTGCACTTCCTCCTTGAAGTTGCGCGTGAGCGCCGCGGCCATCATTTCACAGTCGTTATGTTAGCGCTATTGGCAGCGCTGCCATTTTGATGTTAGTGTCACCACGCAGCGTTCGTCAACACGTTCCCGAAACCACGGGGAAACGCTCCCGGCATCGTCGCCAGGAACCCTGCACCACGCAGTTTGATTTCAAAGGAGAAAGCATGCAGCACTCACGCACCATCGCTCGAGGCCTCGGCATCGCGGCGATCGCAGCCCTCACCGCCGGCCTCGCGGCCTGCAGTTCAGCACCCGCCGAGGGCGGAGGCTCCGGTGGGAGCGCCGGAGGCGGGGACGGCGAAAAGTTCGTCATCGGCTTCCAGCAGCCTCTCGGCGGCCAGGCCTGGCGCGAGACCGGCCTCGCGGCGATGCAGGCACTCGCCGCGCGCGATTACGGCGACTCGGTCGAACTCAAGATCGTTCGCACGAACGACAATGACGCGGCTCAGCAGAACGCCGCTATCCAGAACCTCATCGCGCAGGGCGTGGACGCCATCCTCTTCGACCCCGCTTCGGCGACCGGCGCAGACGCGGCGATCTCGCAGGCCAAGGCGGCCGGGATTCCCGTCTTCGCCAACGGTGGCCCCTACGACAACGACTACGTCTACACGGTTTCGACCGACTGGGCGAGCGCCGGCAAGAACGGTGCCGAATGGCTCGTCTCGCAACTCGGCGACAACAAGGACGTCGTGGTACTCGAGGGCGTCGCCGGCGTGCCGCTCAACGACACGTCCATGCCGACGGTGAAGAAAGTCCTCACCGACGCCGGCGTGAACATCGTCGCGGAGGGAGCGAACGGGTGGAACGAGGCCGACGCGCAGCAGACGATGTCGCAGATCTTGCAGTCGCACCCGGATGTCGGAGGCGTGTACTCGTTCCTGACCGGTGGCCAGGGCGTCCCGGCAGCCTTCGCCGACGCGAACATCGACTTCGTGCCTGTCGTCGGCGGTTCCGGCTACAACGCCGAGGCGTGCACGCTCGTCGACGACGCAGACGCCGGGCTCACCGGCAATATGGTCTTCGGTCAGCCCGCCATCTATGCCAAGGGGCTCGAGCAGGCCGTGAAGCTGCTCAAGGGCGAGAAGATCGACCAGGAGCAGTACTTTGCTCCAGCGGAGATCACGACCGAGAACGCGGCCGACTTCTGCCAGCCCGATATGCCCGACAACTTCCAGCTGGGCTACGACTTCCCCGGTCTCGACATCACGCTCGACGAGTACCTCGAGTTCGCCAAGCAGTAACTGCGATTCATCGAGGAGGCACAGATGACCCAGCAGATCGGTCCGGTCGACGTCGCACAGCCGACGTCGACCGGCCGTCCTGCGCCACTCCTCGTGGCGCAGGACCTCAGCAAGCAATACGGCGCGGTGACCGCCGTCGCCAATGTCACCTTCACCTGTCAGCCAGGCGAGGTGCACGCGCTGGTCGGTGAGAACGGCGCCGGCAAAAGCACCGTGTCGAAGATTCTCTCCGGCGCCGTGGTGCCCACGAACGGCACGGTCACGATCGACGGCCAGCACTTGGAAGGCGGCAGCATCGCTCGCGCTCGGGCGGTCGGCATCGCCTGCGCGTATCAGGAGATCGCGCTGGTACCCGAATGGACCGTCGCGGAGAATCTCGCACTGCCCGAGGTCGGGTCGGCGCGCCTCTTCTCCCCTGGCAGAGCCCTGCAGCGCGCTCGAGAGATCCTCGAGCAGTTGCACCTGCCGCACATCGACCCGCATGCGCGACTCGGCACGCTGCTGCTCGCCGACCGGCAACTCGTCGAGATCGCACGTGCGATCGCCGCCCGCCCGAAACTCCTCATTCTCGACGAGGCATCCAGCGCCCTGACGCCACCCGGCGTGGAATGGCTCTTCGACCGCATCCGTGACATCACCGCGACCGGCAGTGCGGTCATCTACGTCACGCACCGGCTGCAGGAGTTGCAGGTCATCGCCGACCGCGGCACCGTGCTGCGCGATGGCGCGGCCGTCGGCACCTTCGCGCGGGGCGAATGGACCGAGGATTCCCTCATCACGATGATGGCGGGTCGCGAAACGCAGAAGCAGTTCCCGCCGGCACCGACCGTACCCGACGACGCACCGGTCGTGCTCGACGTGCGCGGGTTGCAGTCGAACAGACTGAGCGACGTGTCGCTCACCGTCCGTGGCGGAGAGATCCTCGGCATCGGCGGTCTGCAGGGCCAAGGGCAGACGGAACTGCTGCGAGCCCTGTTCGGAGCCGTTCCCGCGACCGCGGAGCACTGGGAAGTTGCCGGCGCTGCCGTCGGCAAGCTGAACCCCCGTCGTGCGGTGAAAGCGGGACTCGGGTATGTGCCCGAAGACCGCAAGACCGAGGGCCTGGCGCTCGAACTGGGCGTCGGCGAAAACCTGTTCGCCCCATGGCTTTCGCTCACCGGCTCGGGCGGTGCACCGCTGCTCCGTCGGCAGCAGGGGTGGATCGACGGCGTGCTGCACGCGCTCAGCGTGCGCACGCGGGGGCCGCTCGAAGCTGCCGGGGCGCTCTCGGGCGGCAACCAGCAGAAACTCGTCTTCGGTCGCTGGATCGACCGCGATCGACGCGTGCTCATCTTGCACGACCCCACACGGGGCATCGACGTGCGCGCCAAGCAGGAGCTCTATCGCGCCATGATCGCACTGGCCGAATCCGGCGTCGGCATCGTCTGGTTCTCCAGCGAGGTCGAAGAGCTCGTGCACCTCTGCAACCGCGTCGCCGTGCTGTACCGGGGCGGCGTCGTGCAAGAACTCGCGGGATCCGAAATCACCGCCGACGCCGTAGTCGGCGCGGCCGTAGGAATGGCGGCACACTCATGACCACCGGCACCATCTTCGCGCCCGTCGCGCCGCGACGTTCGCTCCCGATCTGGGTGCAGCGCTCACTCCACGAGGGGGCCGCACCGCCCGTCATCGCCTTCGTGCTCTTCATCGCGATCTATCTCGCCGTGAACCCGAGCCTGCTCACCCGGTTCCAGTTGCAATCCGCCGCAAACCTCGTCGTCCCCCTGGCGATCGCGGCACTCGCACAGCTGATCATCGTGCTCATCGGCGGCATCGATATCTCGATCGGCGCAATTATCAGCCTCTGCAACGTCGTCTTCGCGACCAGCCTCGCGGCGCTCCCCGGCCCGGTGGCGCTCGTGCTCGCCGTACTCATCGGGATCGCGTGCGGCCTGTTCAACGGACTGCTCGTCGCCTTCGGCAGGCTACCGGCCATCGCCGTCACGCTCGCCAGCACGTTCATCATCGGAGCCATCGCGCGCACCGTGCTCGACCGCCCCGGCGGTGCACTGAGCGAGACCGTCTTCAACGTGACGAGCGGCGAGGCGCTCCCGTACCTCCCGATGGCACTCGTGTGGCTGATCCTCGTCGCCGTATTCGTCTGGTTCGTGCTGCAGCGCACCGCGTTCGGGCGACAGATCTACGGCGTCGGGTCGAACCGCGATGCCGTGCAGGCGGCGGGCATCAATTCGCGCATGGCGATCCTCGGCGCATTCATGCTCTCGGGCGCACTTGCGTCGATCGCCGCCGTACTCCTCGCCGGATCGACGGTGACCGGCGACCCCCGCAGCGGCGACTCCTACCTGCTCACGTCGATCGCGGCGGTGGCACTCTCGGGTGCGAGCTTCGCGGGTGGGCGCGGCTCGGTGCTGGGCACGATCGCCGCAGCGATCACGCTCGGCCTGGTCGGCAACCTGCTCTTCTTCGCCGGCATCAATTCGTACTGGCAGTACATCATCAACGCGCTCATCATCTTCGCGGTAGTCGCCATTCCCGTACTGGTCCGCGTGATCAGCACCCGGAAGGCACTCGCCCAAGGAGGACACCATGACTGACACACTTCCCGGCCAGGCCGTGGCCGCGACGCCGCGCCCCGGCGGCCGTTCCCTGCTGCGCGGCATTCCCACGAGCGCATGGGTCTTCATCGCATTCATCGTGCTCTTCATCGCGAGTGGCGTGATTCGGCCGAGTCTATTCACCCTCGACGGGCTCATCACGACCGTCACATTCGCATCGATTCTCGCGGTGGCCTCCTTCGGGCAGACGATCGCCGTGATCCAGGGCGGCATCGATCTCTCGGTTCCCAACACCATTGCGTTCGCCGCGCTGTCCTTTCTCACCTGGAATGCCACGCTCGGCCCCGTACTCGCCCTGATCGCCGCCC
The DNA here is from genome assembly GCF_001273855.1 of Leucobacter japonicus. NCBI lineage: Bacteria > Bacillati > Actinomycetota > Actinomycetes > Micrococcales > Microbacteriaceae > Leucobacter > Leucobacter japonicus. Next base: position 14,924 of record NZ_JHBX01000082.1, read on the forward strand.
TCGCCGCATCCGCCGTCATCGGATTCGTGAACGGATATGTCATCGCCAAGATCGGCTTGACCCCGATCGTCACCACGATCGCGATGAACGGGTTGCTCTTCGGCGTGCTCCTGCTCAACTTCAGTCTCTCCGAGCTCACCAATGTGCCCGACTTCTTGAAGGCCATGACCTCGACGAAGCTGCCGTTCCTCGGCTCTTCGATCGCGGCCGTGGTGCCACTCGCACTCGTGCTCATGCTGCTGCTGCACGCGCTGCTGCGATGGACCGGGTGGGGGCGCGCCCTCTTCCTCGTCGGCTCGTCGGAGGCGACCGCACATCTCACGGGCCAACCGGTGGCGCGCATCCGCATCTCGGGCTACATGCTGAGCAGCGTGCTGGCCGGGTTCGCCGGGATCGTCATCGTCGGCTATTACAACCAGGCCGAAACGATGATGGGAGCGCCGTACCTCCTCAGCTCGGTCGCCGCCGTCGTCGTCGGTGGCGCCTCGATCTTCGGTGGGCGTGGGTCAGTGCTCGGCACCCTCGCCGGCGCACTCGTGCTCGGTCAGGTGTCGACCCTCGTCGTCGTCTTCAATCTCGGCGTCACCGTGCAAGACATGGTCTACGGCGCCATCATCCTGGTCGTCGTCGCGCTCTACGGCCGATCCCACAGCCGCTGATTCGACCGCCGCTCACCTCGCTCCTCCACCCGCCCCCACACGAAAGCAC
>NZ_JHBX01000083.1:0-5570 GCF_001273855.1 Leucobacter japonicus
GCCCGCCGCCGACGAAATCGCAGCCTGAAGGGGAATGCCATGCAACTCGATCTGATCCTGACCGCGCGCGAAATTCTTACCCTCGACCCCGCGCGACCGACCGCCACCGCGGTCGGCGTCATCAAAGGGCGCATCGTCGGTTTCGACGATGAGCTCGCCGGCATCGACGCCGTGCAGCGTCTCGACTTCCCGGGGGCCTGCGTCACTCCCGGTCTCATCGACGCGCACTGCCACACCGCGTGGTGGGGTCTCGGGCTCGCCTCGGTCGACCTCAGCGTGGTGCGTGGGCTCGACGAGCTCTACGCGCAGATCGAGGCGGAGGTCGCCCGGCTCGACGCCCTCGGTGACCCCGACGCGTGGGTGCACGGCACCGGTTTCAACCAGGCCCACCACGGCGGCGCCTTCCCCGACATCGCCCGGCTCGACGCCATCACCGGCGAGCGCCCGATGTACCTGCGTCACACCTCGGGGCACGCGTCGATCACGAACACGGCCACCCTGCGCCTCGTCGGCGCCCTCGAGCCCGGCTTTGAGAACCCGACGGGCGGCGTCGTGGTGCGCGATGGTTCGGGATCGCCCACGGGGCTCGTGGAGGAGGCCGCCCAGGGGCTCGTGCAGGCGCTGCTGCTGCCGTACTCGACCGAGCGTCTCGTCGAGGCACTCGAGGCCGCGACCGTGCGCTACGCCGCGCAGGGCATCACGAGCTTCACCGAAGCGGGCGTCGGCGGCGGGTGGATCGGCCACAGCCCCATTGAGGTCGCCGCGTACCAGGCGGCCGCCGAGCGCGGTGCGCTGCACGCCCGCGCCCAGCTGATGCCCGCGATCGACGCGCTGCGCCCCCTCACCGGGCACGCCGCAGACTTCGCCCGCGAGGGTGCTGGGGCCGGGCTCGACCTCGGTATCCGCGCCGGGTTCGGCGACGATCTCGTGCGCTTCGGGCACGTCAAGGTGTTCCTCGACGGTTCGCTGCTCGGCGCGACCGCCGCCGTCACCGAGGACTACTGCGGCCACGACCACAACACGGGGTACCTGCTCGACGACCCCGCGGTGTACCGCGAGCGCGCGCTCGGCGCGTACCGTGCCGGCTGGCCCCTCGCGCTGCACGCGATCGGCGACGCCGCGATCGACCTCGCACTCGACCTCATCGAGGAGGCGCAGGATCGCTACGGCCGACGCGACGTGCCCTGCCGTGTGGAGCACTTCGGCATCGCGCGCCCCGACCAGGTGGAGCGGGCCGGGCGTCTCGGGCTCGCGGTGACGCCGCAGGCCGGATTCATCGGCGCGTTCGGTGCGCAGATGGCGGAGCGCGTCGGGCCCGAGCGCGAATCGTGGCTGTACCGCGGCCGCTCGGTCATCGACGCCGGCATCATTCTCGCCGGATCCTCGGACCTCCCCGTCGCCGACAACAACCTGCGGCGCGGCATGCAGGCCGCGATCGATCGCCGCACCGAGGCGGGCACCGCGCTCGCCCCCGACGAAGCGATCACCTCAGACGAAGCGCTACGCACGCACACCGAGTGGGCGGCCCGGGCCACCGGCCAGATCGCCGACAAGGGCACGCTCGAACGCGGCAAGCTCGCCGACTTCACCGTGTTCTCGGGCTCCCCGCTGACTGCGCCGCGCGTCGCCGACCTCGACATCGTCGCCACGGTGCTCGGCGGCGAGCTGAGCTACGACGCACGATCCTGAACCGCGCCGCGCAGCCGTCGCGATCGGCGGTTGTCGGTACGCGCGCTCTGACCGAACGCCAGAAGCGCGCGTGCCGCGTCGAGCGGTACCGTCGGGTCCCACCCGGTCACGCGGTGAAACATTTGCAGCCGATTGACCACGGTGTTGCGATGCACGAACATCGCCTCGGCGGTCCGTTTGATCGATCCGGTCGCGCAGTAGCGCGAGAAGGTGTCGAGCAGGCGTTGCCGCTCATCGGCCCGTACGCGATCCATGGCGACTCGGGCACTGGTGAAGACCCGAGGCATGGTCGACGCCGCTGTGTCGGCCGCGAGAGCGAGCCAGAGGTCGTTCTCGTCGCTCAAACGCCCGGCGGCGGCGAATGGAAGCAACTGATGGGCGAAGTCGACGGCCGACGGCACGGCCGCCAGACCATCGACCGGCGCGATCTGCACGCCTCCGATGCGGGCCAACGGATGCTCGCCGGAGCTGCACGGTCGCACGAACAGCACGCTGTCGTCGAAATCCCACGCGAAGAGCCGCTGACGCGAGCGCTCGGAGACTGCGGCGGCTCGGCGCGCTTCTGGAGCCCACGGCGTGGGGATTAATGCGATCTCGAATTCGGCGGACTCCGGGAACCGCAGTTGCGCGGCGACCTCGGCGGCAATGCTGCGCGGCTCGTCGGAGGCGAGCAGCATCGCGAATGCTCGGGTCTCCTGGGTGCGGGTATCGGAAGCCAGCGATTCGCGCTCGTCGAGGAACGCGACTTGCACGGCGTGGATGTAATCTTCGACCGAGGTCAGCACGAGTTCCGCGTGCTGCACCAGGTCTTCAGCGTGGGTATCGCCGGCGATCGAGACGAGCCCGGCCCACAGCACGCGATAGTCGAGCCGTACAGCTTCGAGCAACTGGTCGCGGTCGACGCCTTGACGAGCGCGCCGCACGCCGAGACGCTGCGGCAGGTCGTGCAGTGATTGCGGCACCGGCCGCTCCGCCAGCTGCGCGATCAAATACGACAGCGTGTCGTGAGCCGTCTGCCGCAGATCGGCGCCGTTCACCGCGGCATACCCGCCTCGCAGGTCTCGCAGCCGACCCAGGAAGTCGTCGACGAGCCGCGGCAGGTCCGCTTCGAGGCATTGCAGCGCGACCGGCCACCAGGCGTCGGAATCGGGCAGGCTCACCGTGGGCCCCGAGGAGAACGGAGACGGCTGCCGACGGCCACAATGCGAGCGCAGCACTCGAGTGGGATTTGAGCAATCACACACTCTATTCTGCTGGATTGTTTCCGTTGCGCGACAGACGCTGTGCATTTCACCAATTCAGAACAACAGCCGTGTGCACATGCTGCTTGTTCGAACCCAGGCTCGCTGGGAGGGTGAATTCTGACCAGAACGCCACTCGAATCACAGGAGACTCGATGACTACGACGCCAGCGCAGGACACGGAGGTCCGCAGCGCACGCCTGGACCAATCCAAGATGAGAAAGATCGCGACCGCGAGTGTGATCGGAACCACCGTCGAGTGGTACGACCTGTTCCTCTTCGGCACCGCCTCCGCTCTGGTATTCAACCGAGTATTCTTCCCAGACCTGCCCCCGGCGGTCGGCACGATCCTTTCCTTCCTCACCTTCGCCGCCGCTTACGTCGCGCGCACGCTCGGTGCGATCCTCTTCGGGCACTTCGGCGATCGCCTGGGACGCAAGTCGATGCTGCTCATCTCGCTGCTCACCATGGGCGGCGCAACGCTCGCGATCGGGCTCGTACCCGACTTCGCCACCATCGGCATCGCGGCGCCGTTCATTCTGCTGACGCTGCGTATCATTCAGGGCCTCGCACTCGGCGGTGAATGGGGCGGCGCCGTGCTCATGACCGTCGAGCACGCTCCGCACGAGCGTCGCGGCTGGTACGGCTCGCTCGTGCAGGTGGGCGTTCCCTTCGGAACGCTCCTTGCGAACATCGCGTTCCTCATCGTCACCGCCTCGGTGTCCGAAGACGCGCTGTACACCTGGGGGTGGCGCGTTCCGTTCATCGCCTCGGTGCTCCTCGTCGCCGTCGGCATCTACATCCGTCTCAATATCGAAGAGACGCCCAGCTTCCAGCAGGTCCGCGAGCAGGGTGCCAAAGCCAAGCTGCCGTTCGCGTACCTCATGCGTCACTACTGGAAGCAGGTCATCCTCGGCGGCGTGGCGACGCTGTCGACGGGTTCGAGTTTCACGCTCATGGTCGCCTCGGGCGTGAACTACGGCACGAGCGAACAGGGCTACTCGGCGAACCTCATGCTGTGGGTCGTTCTGGTGGCGTGCCTGCTCGGTCTCTTCTTCATCCCGTTCTTCGGTCGGCTCTCCGATCGTTTCGGCCGCAAGCCGATCATCGCTGCGGGAATCGCGGCCGAAGCTCTGCTGGCTTTCCCGTTCTTCTGGTTGTTGAACACCGGGAATCCGGCAGCGGTCTTCCTTGCCTACGGGTTGATGATGATTGCTTTCTCGGCGAACTACGGGCCGATCGCCACGTTCCTCGCCGAGCTCTTCGGTGCAAAGGTGCGATACTCCGGCCTGTCCGTGGCCTACATGCTGTCGGGGCTGCTGGGTTCTGCGATCACTCCTGCGGTCACTGTGTGGCTGCTCGACCTCACCGGGCAGAGCGATTCGATCGCGTGGTACATCGCCGCCTCCGCAGCGCTGTCATTCGTCGCGCTCTTCCTGCTCCGAGACAACAGCCGGAAGAACATCGACCGAGTGGACGCGACGACCAGCGTGGGCGTGGGCCAGTGATTCGCAGGATCGACTCAGCGCCGGGGCTCGCTCCGGCGCTGGGGCCGTACTCGCAGGCCACGGTGGCGAATGGGTTCATCTTCACCACCGGCCAGGTGCCGTTCGCAGCGGATGGTACGGCACCCGAGAGTTTCGAAGACCAAGTCGCCATCTGCATCGAGAACCTCCGCACGGTGCTCACCGCCGCGGGCAGCGACCTGGCGCACGTCGTCAAGGTCAATGCGTACTTGACGTCGCCCGAGCAGCGCGAGCCGTTCAACCGCGTGTATGCGCGCTACTTTCGCGACGCACTGCCGGCACGAACGACGGTCTGCGTTTCGATCTGGGAGATTGCACTCGAAATCGAGTGCGTCGCGGTAGTGCCGGAGTCGACCTCGTGACCGGGGCACCTGCCGACGACATCGGCCTGTTGGACGCCCTCCGCCGCGTCGAACTGCCCACGCTGGGCCATTTCCTCGAAGAAGGATTCGTCGATCCACGGGTGGCTGCGATCACTCGCAGTCCGCAGCTCGTGGGGTTCGCTCGAACGCTCGATCTCCGGGAACCCGACGCCTATGCAGTGAATCGCGCTCTGCTCGAAACACAATCCGGTGAGGTGCTCGTGATTCGCGTGGCGGGCGGTGCGCACGCCCCGGTCGGGGCCGTAACGGCCAGCGCAGCCATCGCTCGGGGAATTGCGGGCATCGTGGTCGACGGCCCGGTGACCGATGCTCAGGCGCTTCGGGCGAGCCAGGACCAGTTGGCCGTGTATGCAACGGGGCTGACCGCCCGCACGACGAAACGCTCCGGTGCACTCTCGGCGAGCTCGGTCGGGAGCCCGGTCGTCATCGGCGGCGTGCAGGTGGCGAACGGCGATCTCGTGCTGGGCGATGAGCACGGGGTGCTCGTTCTCTCGGGCGGTCGCATCGATCCTGAGGTGTTGGACGCTGCGCTGGTCTCGGATCGCGATGAACCGGAGTTGCTCGCGCGAATCGCGGCGGGTGAACCACTCGCCTCGGTATTGCCGATCGGCCCCTAGTACCCGGGTTCACAGCCCCACAATTTTCGTTCTTGGAAGGATCTCCTTATGTCGCAGTCGGCCGGCCACCTCATCGTTCGCACCCTCGAAGCCCACGGCGTGCCCCGCGTCTAC
>NZ_JHBX01000008.1:0-288 GCF_001273855.1 Leucobacter japonicus
ACACCTCGCAGGTTCAGGGCGTCGAGGCACTGCCCTGTTCGATGATCGGTCGCGCACCTCTCGCTCTCCGCGGCATCCGATTCGCCGAGGGTGGCAGCGGCGGGTTCACCCGCACCAACGACCCCCCCCCCCGCGCTCTTCCCGTGAGGGTGCCGAACGCGTCACATTCCGCAACGCGGAGAGCGGGGGCTGCGGGGAGCGGGGGGGGGGGGGGGTATCCCGCCGCCACACGAGTGTGGGCGACGGGGGCCCCTCCGGGGTGGATCCACACGCTCTGGTCTCGCTAGT
>NZ_JHBX01000084.1:0-3188 GCF_001273855.1 Leucobacter japonicus
GAGCCTCGAGCGCAAGGCGGACCGCACGCTCACGAATCTCGGCAGGGTACGGGACAGGCATAATGCCAGAGCTCCTTTCGGTACAGGATCACCCTCCATCAAACACGACACGATTCAGCACTCCACGATCTCTCGTCCTGCCCACTTGTAGAAGCCCAGGCGCTTGGTGATCGCTTCGCGATCTCCCCTACCCCAGACCTCGTGGACGAGCATGAGGACGCCGTCCTCGCCTATGAGGAGAACGTTGTCCTTCTCGTATTCGGCTTCGCCTCCCACCTGCCAGCGGTCCACGTAGGCGTTGACTCGACCGATCCAGTTGTCGACGAAGTCCTGTTTGCCGCGGTAGATGCCGGCGAGGGGTCCGTCGCCGCCCATGTGCAATATCACGTCATCCGAGTAGAAGGCCATACCGGCTTCTTGGTCGCCCCGTCCCCAGGCTTCGTGGTACTCCTCAAGAAGCTTGTGCATAGTTTCGACGCTCATGTGTTATCTCCAGTGGGTTCTTGGTGGGCAGAGGGCGCGGTCAGCCGCTCTGTGTCTTACTCGTGGGTGGTGGATGGATGGTAGCCGACCATGCTCATCACGAGCGTGGAGAGGAGTTCTGCGACTTCGCTGCCGCTGCGTTGCCCTTGCGGGTTGAACCAGGAGTACACGTACTCGCAGAGCGTGAGAATCGTGAACGCCGTCACGTTGACGTCTTTGATTGTGAAGCTGTTTTGATCGCAGCCGTCGTGAAGGACTTTGCGGATCTGGTCCCGGTATTCGATCTGGAGCCTTCTTACGGAGTCCAGTCTTTCGATGGGGATGTCATCGGCATGTGCGCGGCTCAGGTCGAAGGTTCGTGCGGCGTCCGACTGATCGAGTTGCCAGGTCACGTGGGCGCGCACGATCTGTTGGAGTTGTCCCGCGGGATCGGCCGCGGTGACGGCAGCCTGAACTGAGCTTGCGAAGTCGCGCATCGAAGTCTCGATCACCTCGACATAGAGATCTTCCTTGGAAGGGAAGTACCAGTAGAGTGCTGGCGCGGATACGCCGAGTTCACCGGCGAGGGCCTTCATGCTGGTGCCGGAGTATCCGTGAAGCAAGAACATCTGCGTGGCGACCTCCAGCACCTTCTCGCGCCCGACATTGCCTCGGCCCTTCGCGCCCTTGGCTACCGACTTTTTCGCGGTGTGGATCGTAGAGCTCAATGTCTGGCCTCACTTACTTGGGAAACGTGCGGGAAATGCGCCTTACACAGTGGCTTTACTTTACGTTAGATTTTTGCGATTGGAGCTTGCAGGCAAGTCGCCTGACTCGTTTTGTCTTCATCGTTCGAGGTATCTCTTCGTGTGCTCGCTCTGCGACCTGCTTGCGGGCAGCTTGACGATCCACTTTTCCGCTGGCAGTGCGGGGCAAGCTCGGATGTGTGAAGATGCGCTCGGGCGCCGCATAGTCACGCAGCTGACCCCGGAGGTGCGTCAGTGCTTCGGCTTCGTCGAACAGTGCACCGGGGCGTACCTCTAAGGCGGCAACGACCCGGTTCTGCAGGATCCCGTCTGGGGCGGCAAACACACATCCGAGCGCGACAGTGGCCACTGCGGCGAGGGGGAATGAAATAGCTGAACCCCACTCGGAGAGCCCGTAACCGTGTTACAACTGGATACTCGGCCAGCGGGTTAGATGCTCTTCGATCCAGGTGCGTGGCATCGGCGATCCGCCATAGAGCAGGATGCGCAGATCAGACAGTGCCTGGTCGGCGCGCTCGGCCAGCATGATGAGGCGGTGAATGCTCGGCACTGCCGCGAGATAGGTGGTCGGGCGTTGAGTCAAGGCTTTAATCGCCAGAGTGGTTCGATACTTCTGTAGTAGGTCAGTGCGTCCGCCGACCATGAGCATATGACCGAACTGATCGATGACACCCGTGTTATGGACCAAGGGAACCACGACGAGCGTGGAATCGTCTCGGTCGGTATGCATCACTTGGACAAAAGCCCAGGACGCCTCTGCCAGTGCCCCCTGGGACAGGGTCGCACCCTTCGGGGTGCCCGTCGTGCCCGAAGTGAAACTTACTAGGGCGGGCATATACGTCTCGAGGTGCGTCTCCCCATCTCGTTCTTCAGGCAGTTCGTGGAACAGGTTCGTTATCGGCACGTCTGACACCCCGCTGACAATCTCAGTATGGTTGTCGTCGTGGAGCACGAGAGTCGCTTCGAGGATGCTCACTTGCTGGGCGAATTGGTTTGCGTTGAGGCGATTGTTAGCGGAGGCGATGACCGCGCCCAGGCCAAGAGCGGCAAGATAATGGATCAGCCACGGGATCGAATTGTGTCCGACGACCACCACTCTATCTCCGCGCTGAACTCCGCTTGAGCGAGGCCAAGCTCGGCACCGCGCCACTCGAACTGCGCCCAGGTGAGTTCCTCTCTGCCGCAAGTCAGTGCAAGAGCATCCGGCGCGACCCGGGACCAATGCGAGAGCGTCTCGGATAGCGTCGCGAACGGGAGAGGGTCGCAGCTGAAGCCGGAACTCTTCACGGTCATGCTCTCCTCATCGAGTGATGCCAAGCCATAGCCAGGCAAACTTAATTATTATTCAATCGATGATGGCGGTCATTGTCCAGAGGGTCAAGCGCCAAATGCGGGGTGGCCTAAGCCGAGGAGGGGAGTGATCGTGAATAGGACGCTGGCGTTTCGACCCGGATCTTCGATCAAATACTAATCGTCACGATCGATCGGCCGAAGCGCCGTGTTCGCGTTTCCCGAAGCGGGTCTTGGCATCCTTCCCGATGCTGGGGGTGCTCAATCGCATCGCCCTTCAGGGGGCCGTGCTGGATGAAACGATCTCTCGCGCGAGTGATCTGCTGAGCCACCCCGATGGCGGTTGCTGCGATATTCTGGGCTGCTGTCTAGACGCGCGGACCGCTGGAGAGAGTGCGGCTCTGGTCATGCAGACCGAGCTTGCCGTGATGGTGCAGGAGGTGACCCACTTCCGACGGCGCGCGCGTGGGTATTCGCGCCTTCTCCGAACGGCGAATGCCGCGATGGGCGGGCCGACGAAGCCTTGCCTTTTGTGTAGCGAGGCGGCGGAGCCGGGTGGAGGGCTTGACAGCACATTAATTAACGTTAAAGAATGAATGTATGGCCCAGTCAAAGTGCCAGTTGGTTTGGATTACAAAGGAGTAGCCCTATGAGCTATCAGATCTCCGC
>NZ_JHBX01000085.1:0-2772 GCF_001273855.1 Leucobacter japonicus
GGCAAATAGTTACACCAACCAAATTTGTCGTTTGATCATGGGAGACGCAGAATTTCCGCTGCTTCACGTTTACCGATCGCATACGCGGTAATTCCAGGCGCAGCGCCGGCCCCCAGCAACGATCGATGTCGCTCGGGGGCGGTAATCCAGGTATCAATGAATGCGATCAAGGCTTCATTGCGTCGCTGATGTTCCGGAGTGGCTCGGAACGCCCCCGCCTCGACACTCACACTTCCCCGCTGAAAGCGCAGTTCAAGCAGGTGAGCGGGTTGGGGAAACGTTCGGGCGTGATCGACGATCATGACGAACTCGGAAGCCGCATGGGGTCCGCTTCGTTCAGTGGCAATCAGTCCTTGTGCAATATCAATCACCACGCGCTTTCGCGCGTTGACGATGATGATCGGAATGGTCACTGCGTTGACAATCAGCAGGATCACTATCAGCCAGACCACGCCAGCGGCAGTGTGCTGAAACCACAGCGCGGTCAGTGCGCGGACTCCGAGCAAGAGAACGAGGAGGCCGTTTAGCCCTCCCCAAATCCACCACCACGGTGCGAGATTCTGCTGCCGAAACGTCTCACCTGCGATTCCGTTCACAACGCCTCCAAGGTGCGACCGAATTCCCGTGGCCCGAGCTCCTCGATCAAGAAGCTACGAGGGAGGGCCATGGATCTTCGAATTTCTCCGCAACGGACTCCCCGAGAGCTCTTGCATCTTCCGAGAACTGCTCGAGATCGGAGATCTCCGTGGCAAACAAATCCCAGAGACTCTTCACCGCACCCACGATTGAGAGTATGAGTCCGATGACGCCGATGGGAGTGACCGGTGGAACGAGGGCGATAGCGCTCACTACCGCACCCGCGAGCGCAAGGGCGAAGTTCACAAGTCCGTTGAGGATATTGCCCCAAAAACTCTCGATCGAATCAGCATGCTTCCCGAGCGCCTCGCCGATGAGCTTCGCACTATCTTCAATGTTTTCAATCGCATCGTGCTGCATGGTGACGATCACACGATACGCATCCGATGCGGGCCCCTCCCACGAATCCGTGGCAGGGAGATCGTCACGACGAACCAGATCCGCAGCCGATTCGAGGAGATTGGTCACACTCGTTTTCCAGGACTCCGCAGCGGTACGAAGCGCAGCGGGATCGCCAAGCCCATAACTGATGACTTCTTCAAAGAGTTCGAACAAGCGTTGCACTTCAGCGCAAAACTCATCCCACTTCTGAAGAATGTCGTTCAGGAAACTGCGAAGTGGTGCCGGGATCATCGAGATCGCACCATTAATTGCACTTGCTAGACGATCCACGTCGGCTGAGCAGCGCTGAACCGTCGAAACGGATTGAGCGGCTTGCGCATTCACAACAAATCAACCTTCCAATTCCGCAGTGATTTCGCGGAGTCTGGCCAAGATCACGTCTTCTGCAGAGTTGTACGAGGTCACCGCTGAGGTCAACGATCCTGCAATTTCACTCGACTGACCAGCGCCGTCACTCAAATGCGCGTTAAGTTGCCTCAAGAACGCCCGATACACACCTGCAAACTCGATGCCGGCCATCATGAATGCATCATTGGGGAGATCTCGCCCCTCCATGGATGCGGCCAGGCTACGAAGCTCTTCCGCGCTTGTCGCCCACTTCTCTGAGTCGCTCGACACATCATTAAATGTCACCTCGACTTCAACAGCCATGATTCTCCTTGCTCAGACCCCTGAACGCATTATTCGAGTCCGTCGAACGGCCGACTCATTGATTCAGTGGCTTCCTGAATCGCATACCCAATGTCTTGCTCGATCGCTTTCGCGCCGACTCCCCGAAGTCGTTCGGAATTCAATCGAATGGAATTCACATGCCCATCTGGGGACAGGTTGATTGTTGCAATTCCCAGAGGCCCACGCCCGTGAGAGCGCTTCTTCACGTGCGCCTGCACTTGAGCGATCAAGGAATCAAGTTCAGCGTTGAATTCAATGACGCTGAGCTCAGAAGTGCGTCGAACAAATTCATGGCTCACGTTCGAAGTGACCGGCGGAGCCGCCGCACTCGCCTGTTCGGTGATGACGTCAGACAGACCGAACTCCTCGATCTCGTATCGTCTCTGCATCGCCTGGTTGAGTGCTTCGGAGATTGCCGCTTCAAGATCTTGCGGGAGAACGATGCGCTCCCAATCGTCCCGAATCGCAATCATCGTCGCATTCGAGGAAAGCGTCACCGTGACGGCTCCGAGTTGGTCCCTACCCTCAGCTACTGAGCGGCTCCCAACCGCTAGCGATGAGAACTCTTCCTCGCTTCGGCTGAGCTCTTCGCCGAGCAACTTCCATGTATCCCGATTGTTTCGAGTCATTCCATGTGCCCCGTTTTCTCCCGAACGTCCCGGATGGGACGCTACGCGGCCGCGTAAACGTCCTCGAGCGCGTCTTCCGTGTCTTCATACGTCTGCGCGGCAAAATCGCACAGATCCGAAACCGCCTGCAATATGGTTTTGAGCGCCCGCATCGAAGTGGCCCACTCGAGCTGCGCCGAATCGAATGCTTGCTGCGCTTCCCCCGACCAAGCTCCACGAAGCACAAGCGCAGCATTTTCGAGACGGAGCAACTCGATGTCGAGTCCATTCACGGAGACCGAAAGATCTTGACCGAAGTCTCGAATCCGTTCGGTGTCAAAGGTGAGTTGTGCCAATTGTCATCCCCAAGTCGTCCTCGCGTCCCCCGAGTACCCCAGATTCGCGGGCGTTCACCGCCCACAGATGTTGAAAACTTAGCCTGCGAAGCGGCCGG
>NZ_JHBX01000086.1:0-445 GCF_001273855.1 Leucobacter japonicus
CGCTCTCCCCCGAACTCGAAGCCGTCGTCGCCCGAGCCACAGCCGCAGCACCCCAACTCGCCGCCACCACCGCCGAACACCGCGCCCGCGCACTCGTCACCATCGCCGACGCACTCGAACACGCAAAACCCGCCCTCGTGCAGATCGCCCTCCGCGAAACCGGACTCACCGAAGCACGCCTCAACGGCGAAGTCACCCGCACCGCCGTCCAACTCCGCCTCTTCGCCGACACCATCGTCGACGGCGGCTACCTCGACGCACGCATCGACCACGCCGACCCCGACTTCGCCCTCGGCGCACGCCCCGACATCCGCCGCACCCACATCCCCCTCGGCCCCGTCATCAACTTCTCCGCCTCCAACTTCCCCTTCGCGTTCTCCGTCATGGGCGGCGACTCCGCCGCCATCCTCGCCGCCGGCTGCCCCCTCATCGTCAAAGCCCACTC
>NZ_JHBX01000087.1:0-424 GCF_001273855.1 Leucobacter japonicus
AGCGAATGCGGATGCGTCGGCGGCTGCGGATGCGGCGGCTGAGGCTGCAGCTGAGGCGACGTCGTCGGCGGATGCGTCGGCAGCGGCTTCGGCTGATGCGACCGCGGATGCGGATGCGGGCGTGAATGCGAATGCGTCGGCGTCGGCGTCGGCTTCGGCTGAGGCCGCGGCAGACGATGATGCGACGGCTTCGGCTCAGGCGGCGGCGCAGGCTGCGGCGAACGACGACAACACGAGTGACGCTTCGGCGGCTGCGGATGTGTCGGCGAACGCGGCGGCTGAGGTTGCGGCGACGGCGGATGCTTCTTCTGAGGCTTCGGCTGAGACGAACGCGGCGGCTTCGGCGGCGGCGACGGCGAGTGCGGATTCGACGGCTGATTCGGCGTCGAACGCGGATGCGTCTGCGGCGGCTTCGGCCGCAGCG
>NZ_JHBX01000088.1:0-309 GCF_001273855.1 Leucobacter japonicus
ATTACGACTGCCCGTTTGAAGAGGCCGTCTCCATCACGCTCGTCGCGCCCGACCTTTCACGCGCGATCAGCACCGGCACCATCGGTGCGGCGTACTACACGTTCTGGCTGGATGAGGTGGAGTGGATCGATGCGGACCACTTTCGCCTCACCTGCGAAGACGCCGTGGGCGATTGGCTGGTCACGCTGCGCGCCCGGCATATCCCGGTGTTATCCCCGGCGGTTTTCATCAAGCGCCGCGTGGCGCCACCGACCCAGCCTGCGGCGTAGAGTGGAACGCCGCCCTATGCTGCTCGCGGCTACCCAATAG
>NZ_JHBX01000089.1:0-385 GCF_001273855.1 Leucobacter japonicus
CGAATGCTGATGCGTCGTCTGCGGCGAATGGTGATGCGTCTGCTGCGGCGTCGTCTGCGGCGACGGCTGATTCGTCTTCGGATGCGTCGGGTACTGCGTCTTCGGATAGTGATGCGGCGGCTTCGGCTGATGCGAATGTGAATGCTTCGGCTTCGGCTGCGGCTGATGCGAAGGCTGCTGCTGCGGCTCAGGCTGCAGCGAATGCGGATGCGTCGTCTGTGGCTTCTGCGAAGGCGGATGCGAATGCGGCTGCTGCGGCTGAGGCTGCGGCTACGGCGGATGCGTCGTCTGCGGCTTCTGCGAATGCTGATGCGGCGTCGGCTGCTGCGGCTCAGGCTGCGGCGAATGCTGATGCGTCGGCTTCTACGAATGCTGATGCGTCGTC
>NZ_JHBX01000090.1:0-277 GCF_001273855.1 Leucobacter japonicus
CGGCTCCGATGCCCGCTCCCGTGAGCGGGATCCCGTCGCCCGCGAGCGCGGGTTCGACGGCCGCGAGTACCGCTCCCAGCCGCTCAGCGGCCTCGGGATCGATGTCGCGCAGCTCCTCCACCACTCCGCTCGCGCCGATCTTGTCGAGCTTGTCGACGGTGATGAGCGCGCGGTCGTGCGTGTCGGACGGGAAGCCGCAGTGCTCGAGCAGCCCGAAGAGGATGCGGCGGTCGTTCACGCGGATCACGCAGCCCTGCAGCCCCAGTTCGGCGAGCAC
>NZ_JHBX01000091.1:0-253 GCF_001273855.1 Leucobacter japonicus
GTGTCGATTCGGGCGGTTCCCGATCGACGTCTTCAGTGAGAGGGTCGAGAAGCGGCCCGATCCGAAACCAGAAACCCGAGACCCGAGACCCGAGACCCGAGACCCGAGACCCGAATGGAGAACATCATGAAGTACATGCTGATCATGCGCGACAGCGACGAGGCCCTGGCGGCATCGCAGGAGGTGCCGTTCGAGGAGATCCTCGAGGCCATGGGGCGCTACAACGAGTCGCTCATGAAGGCCGGTGTGATGG
>NZ_JHBX01000092.1:0-283 GCF_001273855.1 Leucobacter japonicus
CCGCCGAGGGGTGTTCTTCGTGCCCCAGGATCGCGATGCGGAGGGGCTCATCGCTTCGGAGACGGGCATCGACAACGTCATGCTCCCCTGGTACGGCAAGGGTGCATCCCGCGGATGGTGGGTGTCGGCGAAGTCCGGTACGGAGGTGTACGAACGCGCCCGTGAGTCCCTCGACGTGCGCGGCCCCTCAGGAGACGCCGAGGTGTCGCAGTTCTCCGGAGGCAATCGTCAGAAGCATCTCCTCGCCCGCTGGTTGTACCCGCAGGAGCCGACCCTCCTCGTC
>NZ_JHBX01000093.1:0-250 GCF_001273855.1 Leucobacter japonicus
ATTTCCAGAAGAGCTTCATGTCGGCGGCGATCGAGTACGTGAAGGAGCACTACGGCGTGGCCTATCTCACCTCGGCCGGCAACGCGAACGGTGTCGGCAGCCTGGGCGCCTCGAGCGGCGCTCCGGTGTCGTCGTGGCAGACCGCCCAGTACCGGCCGATGGCCTGCCCGGGCTGGGTGAACGCGGGTGCGGGAACCGACTGCCTCGGCTTCGACCCGGGTCTCCCACAGGTCGCCTACGGCACCCTCAC